>JAJTFQ010000061.1 GCA_021299955.1 Chitinophagaceae bacterium | reverse complement strand
CTCTGCCGGATGCGTTCGCGGAGATGTTGCGGAAGGGAGTGTGAGTATTGACCGCGAGGAAACGAAGAGGCGAAGGCATAATGTCTTCGCCTCTTCGTTTCCTCGCGGTTGTTGCCCTTCTCCCTCACTCTACCCGAAACGCCACCGACTCTGCATAATCTCTTGTCCGGTTCGCCCCGTCCCAGATCCTGACCTTCCAGTAATAAGTGCGCCCGCGTGCCAGCGGCTTGCCCATATATCCGATCTGCTCATGCTGCGCGCTTCGAACCTCACGCGTATCCCAGCAATCTCCGATATTGCGATCCAGCAAGTCTCGGCTCGAGGATACCAGCATCTGATAACCGCGCTGCTTTCCCACATTCTCGTGCAACGCCCATTCGAAGATCGGCCTAGGAGCCTGTGCCACCGCGCCTTCCGGCAGTCGATCCATTTCCGTGGCAAGCATATCCGGACCCACGCTTCGTGCATCAGCATACCTATGGGCATGTCTTAAGAATCCCGCCCGCATGGCCGCCAGTTGCGTCGCAAAACGCTTGTCTCCCGCCAGATTGACCTTCTCCTCCGGATCAACGGACAGATCGAATAAAAACTCCAGCGACTGATCATCCACGTACCGGAAATACTTCCAGCCGGTAGTTCGAATGCCTTCACTCGCCGGGATCTGATCGAACACCCAGAGATGTTCGATCAATACCGTATCCCGGTTCACCGCAGGTCGTTTGCCTTCGATCATTGGTTTCAGGCTCTGGCCGTGATAGGTCGCTGGCCGCTCAACCCCCGCGATATCCAGGATCGTCGCCGATACATCCGTGTTCAACACCATGTCAGTTACCTCCCGGTGCCTGCGCTGACGAGGATCGTGGATCACCATCGGCACCCGAATGGAAGGCTCGTACATCAGCCACTTGTCGGCCAAACCCCGCTCTCCGAGGAAATATCCGTTGTCACCCAGAAATATGATCACCGTGTTGCGATCCATTCCGCGGGCACGGAGAGCATCACGCACACGACCGACCTCCCGGTCTACTTCCGCGATCATGCGATAATAGGCCTTCATCATCCGTTGGTACTTGTCAGGCTCATCGAAACGCCAGGTCCAGCGCAGCCGGTTAAAGCCGGCACGAACCGCAGCAGGCTGTTCGTTAAAATAGGCATCATCAGATAAAAGTGGCCGCGGAATCACCAGATCCCGGAACATCGTGTCAAATTCCGGCTGCGAGAAATATTGATCCGGGGCACCATCATGTGCATGCGGCGCACTGAAAGCTAATTGCAGACAGAAAGGCCTGTCCGCGGACTGGCTGTTGATGAAATCCACCCCCTGCTGACCGGTGTAACGGGTCAAATGGACGGTGTCAGCACCGATGGTCTTAAAGAAATAACCGCGGCGGTCGCTGTATTTGTTATTCCGGTCGTAATCCTCATGAACGTCAAACTGCGTATCCATGCCGGGATACTTCACTCCGAACTTCCCGAAAAAAGCCGTCCGGTAACCGGCACGACGCAGCATCACCGGCCAGGCCGAATCCATGTAAGCCGGCAGGATGGCATCCGTCTGAAAGCCGTAGCGATGTGTGCGCTCCTGCAGTCCGGAAAAGATGCTTGCGCGACTCGCGGAACAGATCGGCGTGGAAGCAAAGGCATTGCGAAACACCGTACCCGAACGGGCGATCGCATCCAGTTCGGGCGTGCGGGCGAGGGGATTTCCGAGATATCCCAGACCGTCAAATCGATGGTCGTCCGTCAGAATGAAAACAATATTGGGCCTCGCATTCTGCGCCCCGGAATGGATCGATGCAGTGAGACTAAAGATCAGAAGATATCTACGTATGTGCATAACCGTGATGAGTAACCGAAATTTGTCAACGCATCTTCATGACCTCACTGCCGGCCATCAGGAAAGCGCCCGTACCGAAATTCTGCCAGCTGTCGGCATCCGCGGGCTTGGGATCGTAGCCGATGTTCTGTACCCAGCCAACTTTTCCATCGGACTGCTGACAGGCCAGGAGTGCCGACCAACCCTTGCGCACGACGGGCGCATATTCAGCACGTTTGAGCAGTCCCTGGTTAACACCCCAGGCCAGGGCGAAAGTGAAGAAGCCACTGCCACTGGCCTCACCATGGGCAAAGGATTCAGGATGGAGGAGACTTGTGCGCCAGAGACCATCTGCCGGTTGCAGTTCCTTCACACGCGCAGCCATATCTCGATACAATCCAACATAGAATGCTCTCCGCGGATCATTGTTGGGCATTTCCTCCAGCAACAATGCCAGTCCGGCGATCACCCAGCCATTGCCGCGTGCCCAGAAAACCTTGCGTCCATTGGCTTCCCGGCGATCCGACGGCTGGCCCGTTATCAAAAAACGTCCGTCACGATAGAAGAGTCGCTCCTCTTTATCGTATAACATGTCATAGGTCTGACGGTAATATTTATCCATCTCATCCAGGAAGGCAGGTTCGCCCATCATGCGGGCATAACGTGCCAGCACCGGCGGGGCCATGAACAGGGCATCACACCACCACCAGAGGATCTTCTTCTCATCCTTCACCTGGCCTGACCGCCATTCATGGGGTTTGTAGAGATGTTCGCGGAGCATACTGTCGGTCGGTGCGAGATTCGCCGGCAGACCCTGCTCCTTCAGGTGCATGTAACTATACGTGATGATGATATCATCCGCATGGAAATATCTGTTCCACGGCTGCCAGCGTTTGCCTGGATGGGATGCGCTTCCTGCCAGCGCATGGCTTTCACCATCGCAGTAGGGATGCCATTATCTGATGAGGATGGCTGCTGCACCTTGCAGGCGGTGAAGAGCATGAAAAAAAGCGGGATGTAGGATCTCATAATTATTTGGTGAATGGATTGATATTTTTGATCTGACTTTATCTGCTTCGTTGCTTTGCTTCTTTGCGGTCGACTCACTCCCCGCCCTTCCCATACCGCGCCTCAAAATAATCATTCACAGGATACTTCACATACTTCGAAGACGCCGCCCATTCCTTCGGAATATGCGCACGCAGCGTCTCAAATCGCTTCGCCACCGATTTATTTCCCGCCAGATTCCGCCACTCATTCGGATCTTTCAGGATATCATACCACTCTTCCGAGCCGTCCTCGTATCGGATCAACCGGTAACGATCGTCGCGCACAGCCATATTCCCCGGGCCGTAAGACACCAATGCCGGATGTTTCCACTTTGCGCCCGGATCCTTCAACAAAGGCTGTAACGA
The DNA here is from genome assembly GCA_021299955.1 of Chitinophagaceae bacterium. Classification (GTDB taxonomy): domain Bacteria; phylum Bacteroidota; class Bacteroidia; order Chitinophagales; family Chitinophagaceae; genus Pollutibacter. The sequence continues at coordinate 13,009 of JAJTFQ010000061.1, read as the reverse complement.
ATGTCCGTCAATGGCAGCAGATAACTTCAACCCGCACAGATCAGCCAGCGTCGGATAAATATCCAACAACTGCACAGAAGCGCCGGAACTTGCTCCAGCAACACCTCCGGGTCGACGAATGATCAGCGGAACCCGCGTATCGCGCTCCCACAAAGCCTGCTTGGCGAACCGGTTCTTCTCACCCAAGTGATATCCATGGTCCGATAGCAATACAACAATGGTGTTTTTTGCATGACCCGACCTGTCCAGGGCATCCAGTACCCGGCCCACCTGGGCATCCACGAAAGCCATGGATGCGAGATAGGCGCGGACAGCCGCCTTCCACTTTCCCGTCCGGATCATCCATTCCGTCGTCGGCATCATCGGCACATCCGACACCTGCCGGCCCATCGCCGGCACGTCCTCCATGTCCCCGGGATCATAGGCCGGCGTACGGATGGAATCTTGTACGAACATATCCAGCCAGGGCTGCGGGACATACCAGGGAACATGCGGCCGGTAAAAGCCCACCGTCAGCATGAAGGGTTTATCATAGTTTTTGGACAACTGCGCCACCGCCCAGTCGGCCGACTTGTGATCGGTCATCAAAGAATCATGCGCCGGATAAGCACCCCAATCCGTCTGTGTACCGCCCCGCTTCTCCGGAAACCATTTCGGATCATACTGGAATCGCTTCTCCGGCGAAGGACCGTACTTGTCGAAATTCCCACCATAGCGGTCGAATGCCTTCGCCTTGTCGCCGTTATGAAAGATCTTCCCCACACCCATCGTCACATATCCATGCCGTTCAAACAGGTCAGGCAGGAACTCCGCCTTTGCCGCCACTTCGTTGGGCTTCCGGATATCCTCATCATTCAACTGTGCATAATTACCCGTCCGAAATGGATACAATCCCGTCAGCAGAGATGCGCGCGATGGTCCGCAGATCGGAGCCTGGCAGTGGGCATTGGTGAACAGCATCCCCTGCGACGCCAGTCTGTCGATGTTCGGGGTACGCGCCTGCGGGTGACCCTTCAAGGCACCCACCCAGTCGTTCAGGTCGTCGATGATGATTAACACCACATTCGGGCGATCCTGGGCCCATAATCCGAAGACCGGGATCATCCAGAGGAGAACCGGCAATGCCAAGCGCTTCATGGGTTTAATGTACTGAAAATTATGGAAATGAAGTCCGAAATCCGAGCTTCGATTGCGATCCGCCCGAAAATGTTTATATTTATTTTCGTGCGAAAATCAGGTCGGTGCAGCGTATGGTGGTGATCATCGAATCTTAACCAACCGAATATGAGATATCTTATCCTGCTGACACTGTTCCTGTCGGTACTGGCGGCGACGGCCCAGACAGATGCCAGACGAAACCTCCCGCTGATCAAACCCAACTGGATCACGAATCCCGGAGCTGAAGCGGATGCCTGGAAACCGAACGGCTGGTCTTTCTCCGTGGCCGATGATGCCCTGACTTCCGGTTACGGCATGACGGTCAGGGAATGGAATTTTGGATGCGATGAAAAATGCGGACTTCCTCCAAAGGCCGGCAATAATTATTTCCGGCTAGATTGCCAGCCTGACCGGGAGAAAGTCTCCAACTATCGCGACCTCTATCAGGATATCCCTGTCCAAAGCCTGAAAGACAGCCTGAAGAAATTCCCGGTGGAGGCCAGGTTCTCCGGCTGGGTGGCCGGCTACCCGACCGTTGGCACCGACTGCGCCATCTTCCGGGTGTCGCTTCGCTTCCTGGATGCCGGCGGACAACAGATCGACTCAACGGATATCTTCCACACCCTCAAGGATTTCAGGGATCTGGACGCGGTGGTGGACGACGACCACCCGATGGGCGGAAAGAATCACAAGTTCATTCCCTTCAACATGACCCGGGCCGTACCCGTTGAGGCCGCCCGCGTGCAGGTGTTCTTTTCGAACGATAACCGCTGCACGGCAGAAGGTCAGGAATACACCAGCGTTTTCTGTTTTGACAACCTGAACCTGGCATTCCACAGAAGAGAGGGGGAGCAAAAGAAATGACCGGCACAATGGGCATACCACCTGCACCGGTCATTCCGAAATATTGATCAGGATCGGGCTGCTCAACGACCCGGCGTCAGGATGATGTTCCGATATTCGATCGGTCCATGATCACCCTGCAGCATGATCGGTCCGGATTCCGCTTCACGACTGTCCAGCGCACCGCCGGTGATTCCGGGGATGTTTTGCTCAATGATGACGGGCTTGCCATTGGCCACGACCGTCACCAGTCTGCCCACCAGCGTGATGTCGAAGCTTTGCCATTCGCCGGGCTTCTTCGCCGCCATGGTATTGGGCGTCAGGAAACCATACACTCCGGAGAACAACGTACTGGAAGGCTCCTGGCCATAATTATCCTCCACCTGAACTTCATAGCGGCCACGCAGGTACACCCCGCTGTTGCTGCCGCTCGGGTAACGGAATTCGATGTGGAGCTTGAAATCCTCGTACTTCCCGTCAGTAATGATGTTTCCGCCCGACTGCGGACTGGTCAGGATGCCGTTGACTGCCTTCCACTGGTTGTTGGGACGGTCGGCATGCCAGCCACTGATATCCTTTCCGTTGAAGAGGCGGATCGGCGTACCCCAGACCACCGGTTTGCTGCGCTTCAGCGAAGGCGCCCGCTCACCGGTAAATGAATGGGTCTCCCCCCGGCTGGTATAGATCTTCCCTTTCAGTTTGCCGTCTTCCAGCATGCCCTCAAACACCATGTCCTTGTCGGTCTGCTCCCACTGCGGTGGGATGGTGAAACTCACCTTTCCATCCTTGAAATTGACCTTGGAAATGGGACGGGCACTGCCGCCATCAGCCACGAACTGACCGACCAGGGCGGAATTACCAGACAACTTGACTTCCAGCCACGACGGAGCAATGCGCCATCCCTGATCCACCGTCAGGTCCCAGCGACCAATGATAGGCGAAGCCGGAGAGGGCTGTTCAGGTCCGGAAGCCGGGCGGGAAGAGATCAGCATACCTCCGATGAGGACGGCCAGGGAGATCGTGTGGAATGTCAGGCGCATATAAAAGGGTTATGGGATGAAATTATGCATTTTCCCAGGATGGTGACGAACATGAACATGCCCGGACGCAAAACTGCAATGAGGCGCCGTTCCACCCTTAGATCCGGGAGGGCATCATTTACAAGAAGCATCGTACACGAATACATGACCGGCCAGGTCGTCCCACATGATCTTATCGCCCTCGAACTGCTTCAGCATGGCCGGACAATCCCCGAAAATTTCCTCAAACTCCTTGCGATAGCTGATCTTCCGCACCATCATCGCCTTTTCTTCGCCGCGGACCAGCAGAAAGGACCTGTCCTCACCGCCGGTGACCCTGATGCCACTTACAGAGAGACCCGACGTTTTCTGGGCGTTCGGATTGGCAAACACCTTGATCTTTGAATCAAAACCCGGATTCAGGAGTTGCATGAGCCGGATCTTACCGGCCTTGTTATGCCGCATGGCTGTTTCAAAAATGATGTATTCCCTGTTTTTGATCTCGTTGAAATCCCGGTTGGACATCGCCTTTATGGACGCTGCTGAGGTGGCGGCCATGGAGATCTTGGCCGTCGCAGAAGCCTTCACAGACAAACGGATCACATCCTCCGGCTCCAGTTTCAATTTCTCACCTGCTTCATTCTTGATCGTGAACCGGTCGAGATAGCCATTGATCAACGACGCGCTGGTCAGCCTTCCGGTCAGTTCACGTCCATCCGCCAGATTTACGATGCAGGGCTGACCGAAAATGACCACCATATCGGTCTCCTCCAGCACGGCAATAAAAGACTGGGCCCGGGTAACACAAACACTGAGGGTAAGGGCCAGGATCAGTAAGCGCTGCTTCATCTTTTTGCGTTCAATTTAAGACCATCCCCGATGGATCCGGAAACCGAGGGCCATTTTTTTGCAACACTATCCGATGATCGCATAGGATCCTCCGGCAGATCGGGCCAATGAAGATGGACAATCGCATACCTCCAAAGGAGTATTCCTGTGCCGGAGATATAGGTCATCCCCGTTCATGGGGTCAAAATGCAGTAAATTCCATGCGCATGAAAAAGGCACTGGTCGCAGGATTCCTGTGGCTGTTATCGTTCGGAATGGCCAACGCTCAGTTGCGTCTGTATGTCGACGGTCAACCCGTTCCGGCATCGGACTCCCGCATCCAGTATCGCTTTGCGCCTTCCCGCGACATGATGACCGTGGACCCCTCATCACCCGGCGGAGCAGATTGGATAATGGCAGATGATACCCTCACGCAAAAAAGCATACATGATCAGAGTCTTTGGATCCGGATCCCGCTCTCGATCTTCCGAACGCCCAAACCCATTGTGCTCATATCCGTTGAAAATCCGCATATCAATTTCCTGAAATGCTGGTTCATGATCGGCGACAGCGTGATCCATGAGAGCCCGCTCATGGGTGACCATCTGCCCTTCGACCGGCGCGAGATCCCGGATGCCGGTTTCAGCTTCAGCCTGCCCCAGGGCCATGACCCGGATCTGCTGCAGTTAGTGTTGGCGCTGGAGAAGCGAAGATCGAAGATGGAGGTTCCGCTGTATGTGTCCACGATCAACGACATCGCCATCCGGAAGGAGTCGGAAGGCGTGGAGATGGGTTTCCTGCTCGGTTTTATCGCCCTGCTTGCACTCATACAACTTTATCTGCTGATCAGCACCGGCGACAAGGCCCATGCCTGGTACACTTTATACCTGCTGATCATCACGGGCTACCTGCTGGCCGATCAGGGACTGCTGTTCAAGTATCTGTTTCCGGGTACCCCCGCCTACAACGATCTGGTCAGACCCGCTTTCCTGACCCTGTGCCTGCAACCCGTAATGATGTTCTACCGAACGCTGCTGCGGCTGAAACACACGATGCCCCGGCACGACCACATCCTGCGATGGGTACTCGGCGTTCATTTCCTGCTGATGCTGATCGGATTTTCCTCCAGGCCCACGGAAGACTATGCCGCCCAGCGGTTCTGGATCGTCTTGATCAGCCTGGTTTCTCCTGCCATCCTGATCCTGTTCCTGTGGATAACGGTCACGGCTAAACGAAAAAAGATCCCCCTGGCAGGATATGCGACCTTCTCATTGAGCGGACTGAGTTTATTCATCCTGCTGTTCAGTCTGAACCAGAACGACCGGCTGCCGGACGGCCTGGCCATCATCAGCCACGGACAGTATGCAGGCATGATGCTCGACGGCATTGTCATGACCTTCGCCCTGATCCACAGATTCCTGAGCTTTCAGCGACGGAACCGCGAGTTGAGACAGCAGATCCGCGAACAGCAGGAACTCATCTTCCGCGAGGTCGCACAGTGGCAGCATCGTGAGATGAACAGGATCTCGCATTTCCTGCACGACAGCCTGGGTTCCTCGCTCGCACTCATCCGGCTGGAGACGGATTACATGGAGCTGACCGAAGAGAACCGCAGGGCGCTCTCGGAAAAGATCCACGGACTCGGCGCCGACATCCGCCAGATGAGCCATAATTTCAGCACGCGCCTGCTGGAGGAAAAAGGCGTTCGGATGATCCTCGAAGAGCAGATCCATCGAATCAGACAGATCCATGACATCGACATCCAGCTGGAATGGATCGGCAACGATAACTCCATCCGGTTCCATTATCAAATGATGGTATATCTCATCGTACAGGAACTGCTGCGCAATCTCATCAGACACGCCCGGGCCACCCGGGCCAACCTGCAGATCCTGACGGCTGAAAACCGTGTATACATCTACATGGAGGATGACGGCGTCGGAGCGACAGACACGGAAAGCGGCATCGGACTGAAGCATATACGGGAACTCGTGGAGTTGCTGCGCGGTTCTTTCAACATCCATACGGCGACCGGACAGGGCTTCAGCATCAGCATCGAATTCAACCAGACAGACCATGAAGACCATGCGCACCGGGATTCTTGACGACCATCCCCTCTTCGTGGAAGGCCTCAGCGCCATCCTCTCCAACTATCCGTGGATACAGCTCGTATTCCGCGGCGAGCACGGCACATCTCTCCGGCATTTTCTGCTGGAAGAAAGACTCGACCTGCTTTTCCTCGATATCAACCTCGGAAAAGAGAACGGCATTGACCTGGTCGATGAATGCAAAAGGCACGATCCTGCCATGCGGATCATTATCCTCACGACCCATCAACCTGCAGACATCGGCCTCAACATGCGACAATTCCGCGGCGACGCCTACATGCTGAAAATATCCGGCCGTAAGGTGCTGGAGGACGCCATTCAAAAGGTCTGCAACGGCGAATCCTATACGGACCCAAACCTTACGATCTCTGCGGAGAAATCGTCGGAAAACCCATTCCGGCTCACCAAGCGGGAATACGAGATCATTGAACTCATCCGACAGGGCTGCACCACCCGCGAGATCGCTGAACGGCTGTTCCTGAGTGAACTGACTGTCAAAACTCACCGACGGAACATCAGCGAGAAGATCGACAGCCGGAACGTGGCGGATATGCTCAGTAAGATAAGCCCGCGCTGAGGTCGGATACCGGTGATAATGCATGCCGATGGTTGCATTTGCGCAGGCAGGCATATTATATTTGTGCGCAGCACATCGCCGAAGCCAGGCTTCACGGCGTGGCTGCCACCTCTTCACCACACAAATCGTTGTTTTTAGAATCGTCATCGTCTATCAATATTTCGGTACGCCGGCCGGTGGCTGGAGCACCCGTGTCTATGAACAGGCGAAGCGCTGGGTAGCCAGCGGTGCGGAAGTGACGGTCATCACCAGTCCATATTACAAGTCGGACATCAAGGCCAATGGTTTCATTTCCAAACAGGTAGTGGACGGCATCAAACTCGTCGTGATCGACGCCGGAGATTCCAATAAGATCTCCATCCTGAAGCGGATCGTCCGGGCCATCCTTTTTTCGATCGTGTCCTCCTAGTATGCCGTCAGGCTGCCGGGTGATGTGCTGCTCGCCAGTTCAGGACCCATCACTGTCGGCATCCCGGCACTCCTGGCAAAATGGCTGACCCGCAAGAAGATCGTCTTTGAAGTCAGGGATCTCTGGCCGCAGGGTGCCATCGAAATGAAACTCATCCGAAACCCAATCCTCGTGCGGCTCGGACTGGGCTTCGAAAAAATGTGTTACGATGCGAGCGACCTGGTCGTCCCCCTGCAGCCGGGGCATGGAAGATGGTATCCTGTCGCGCTATCCGGAAGTCAAGACCCTGGTGATCGAGAATGCCTGTGATGTGGAACTGTTCGGACAGAACGCCTCCGCCTGGCAACGTCCCGACTGGGTGGCTGAACCGGGATTGAAACTATTTGTGTACTTCGGTTCCCTGGGCGTGATGGATGCCTGCGAAGAGATTCTGGATGGTTTTGCCGCCATGAAGGACCGCTCATCTGTGCGTTTGGTCTTCATCGGTGACGGATCGGAGCGATCGGCCCTGGAACAGCAATGTGCCGGTCTGGGACTGACGGAGCAGGTCAAGTTCCTCGGACTGCGTCCGAAGAAGGAACTGATCGGATGGGTGAAATCTGCCGTCGCGACCTTTGTGGTGTTCAAAGACCATCAGGTGCTCTCTACCAGCTCTCCCAATAAGATGTTCGACAGTTTCGCCGCCGGTATTCCGATCATCCAGAATACACGCGGCTGGATCAGAGAACTGGTGGATCGAAGCGGCTGCGGCATCAACGTAACACCCAAGGATCCCAACAGTATGGCAGCTGCGATGGAGGCGATGTGCAGCATCGAATCAGCTGACTGGCAACGCATGTCCGACGCGGCATCCGGCCTGGCGGCATATGATTTCAACCGCACGCGACTGGCAGATCTCTACCTTCAAAGGATGAAAAGTCTGTCATAATGCCTTCTGTAAGCCGGCACTTCAGCGTACGGACCTGCAGTCAACATGACGCAGACCTGACCACCCTGCAACAGATCAGTCAGCAAACCTTCCTGGAAACTTTCGCCGATGTCAAGAGTCCGGAAAACATGTCACGGTATCTGACAGAAAACATATCGGTCGACAAACTCCGGACAGAACTGTCAAATGAAGACAGTACTTTTTGTTTCCTCGAGGCAGATACTAACGTCATCGGCTACCTTAAAATAAATATCGGATCTGCCCAGACCGAAAATAAATATGAACGATCCCTGGAGATAGAACGCATCTATGTACTCGGTTCATATCAAGGTCAGGGGACGGGTAAAATATTACTGGATCATGCGTTGGAAATGGCGCGCAGTATGCATGCGGAATTCGTCTGGCTGGGCGTTTGGGAGCATAATCATCGCGCGATAGGCTTCTATCGAAAACATGGATTTGTGGAATTCAGCCGACATGTATTCCGGCTGGGAGATGATGAACAGATCGATATCTTAATGCGTATCTCCCTGCATCCTGATCCTGCAGGATGACATCAATGCAAAGGATGCAGATCCATACATACGTTCAGGGTAAGGTATGCATCGTTCAAAAAGATATAAGTCTACTGAATATACAGACTGTTTCGGATCATGTGTGTACATGATCAGCATCATGATTACATCATTGTAATTATGATCACTTTGCAAGCGTATAACATCACTTAACTTTGTTTAAATTATTTACCATGAAAAAAGTTCTGACCTCGACTAAGTGGATGATCCCGCTGATAGTGGTTTCCATGTTGGCGGGTTGCAGCAAGGATGCACTGATCGCCTCCGCTGAACTCACCGATAACAATGCCGCATCATCAAACGCATCCGCAGGCCAGGGTACTGCGGAAGGTGGTTTTGTTGATGGATCCTACATCGTCGTGTTCAATAATGATCTCAGCGATGTGGATGGCGAGGTGAACAACATCGCCCGCAGTCAGGGCATTAAGGCAAATTATACCTATAAACATGTGATCAAGGGTTTCGCCGCCAAACTACCTGCGGCTGCATTGAACGCTCTCAAAAACAACCCTAGGGTCCGTCATATCGAACAGGATCAGTATGCACGGACGGTGGCCACTCAATCACCAGCTACCTGGGGACTTGACCGGGTCGATCAGGTAAATCGCCCACTCAGTGGCAGTTACACCTACAACACAACAGGCGCTTCTGTAGACGCCTACATTTTCGATACCGGCATCTGGTTCACGCATAACGAATTCGGCGGACGGGCCAAACAGGGTTACGACGCCTTCGGCGGGACCGGAAATGACGACAACGGGCATGGCACCCACGTAGCCGGCACTGTCGGTGGAACCACCTACGGTATTGCGAAGGGTGTAACGCTCTATGCCGTGAAGGTCCTGAATTCTGCAGGTTCCGGCACTTATTCCGGCATCATCGCCGGGCTCGACTGGGCGGTCAACCATCACACCACCAAGCCGGCAGTAGGTAATATGTCGCTCGGAGGCGGTGCCTCCGCTACCCTCGATGATGCTGTACGCAGATGCATTGCCGACGGCATCATCATGTGCGTGGCAGCCGGTAACTCCACAGCTGATGCGATCAACTATTCTCCGGCACGTACTGCGGAAGCCATCACCGTAGGAGCTACGAGCTCAACGGACGGCTTCGCCAGCTTCTCCAACTTTGGCTCAGTAGTGGACATCCTCGCGCCCGGAGTCAGCATCACCTCCGCCTGGTTCGGCAGCAATACGGTAACGAGCACCATCAGTGGCACCAGCATGGCCAGCCCCCACGTAGCCGGTGTATCCGCGCTTTACCTGGAAGCCTATCCGGGCTCGACCACCGCTGCGGTCAGCACCGGCCTGAAAGCCGTAGCCGGTGTCAACCTCGTGAGCAGCGTGCCCGCCGGAACACCCAATCTGCTGTTGTACACAGGATTCGCCACCACGCCCCCAACAGCGCCGACAACACCGGCACAGATCAGTCCCGCTAACGGTGCCACACAGCAAGCAGTAAGCACCACAATCGCCTGGAGCGCTGTGACGGGAGCTGCTTCTTACCGCGTTCAGTGGTCGCTGGCCAGTGATTTCTCCAGCATCGTCGGAGAACAATCGGTGACGGGTACTTCAGCGACGATCTCCGGTCTAGCCAATGCAACTACCTATTATTGGAGAGTGAATGCCTCCAACTCGGTCGGTACAAGCAATTGGTCTGCCACCTGGAGCTTCACCACCGCCAATGCGGTGACGCTCTCCGCTCCGGTACTCGTTTCACCCGCTGACGGCGCCACCGGCGTAGCTACCAACGCCAAACTGATCTGGAACACAGTGTCAGGCGCCGCAACCTACCAACTGCAAATGTCACTGGCAGCGGATTTCTCCACCATCGCCGTCAGCAGGACGAATTTGACCGGCACCACCATCACCATCACCAAACTCAGGGGAAAGACCCGCTACTACTGGAGGATGAGGGCCGTGAATGCCAATGGAACCGTAACTTCCGGCTGGTCCACCAGGTCTTTCACGACCCGATAAGGGATACCATCATTCAGACCATCCAAACGAAATAGCACAGCGGCGCCGGGAATCTCCGGCGCCGCTGTTTTTATGTGCGTACATTATTTTCCACAGACAATTGCGAGGCAAAGACGCAACAAACGATTATCCGCTTACATCGGCCGGATCTTCAGGATCCGACCCGGTCCCTCCACCGACACATACATCGACCCATCGGGTCCCTGGATCACATGCCGGACACGCCCCGTCACACCCGGTACCACTTCCGCCGAAACAACCCTCGCCCCATCAAGCTTACATATGTAAAGTTTCTGAGAGGCCAGTCCACCCACGATCAGGCTGCCCTTCCACTCCTTAAAGGCATCTGCGGTGATGAAGGCCGCACCGCAAACCCCGATCGATGGCGTCCAGGTATAGATCGGAGGAGTGATCCCGCTGGCAGTATGATTTTGAGAGATGCTGGTGCCATCGTAGTTGACACCGATGGAATATTGCGGCCAGCCATAATGGCCACCCTTGCTGATGATATTGATCTCATCGCCACCCTTTGGGCCATGCTCATGCTCCCAGATCTCGCCGGTGACAGGATGGATAGCCAGTCCCTGTGGATTGCGGATACCATAAGCATAAGCAGTTCCGGGAGCAGATTGCCCGGGGAGGATTGGATTATCTGCAGGAATACCGCCGGCATCGGTCATCCGGTGGATCTTTCCCCAACGGGATCCCGCATCGGATGCATTCCGGTTGGAAGCGGAAGGACCACCATAGCTGCCCGTTCCGCCTTCGCCGACACTCAGCCAAAGCAGACCGGCACGATCGAAGAGGATACGCGACCCATAATGACCGTTCCAGGTATTCCCGCTTCCGGTCGAAAAGATCGTCTCAATCTGCTGCGCCGCATTCCCCTGAATTTTGAAACGCATCAAACGCAACTCCCCGCTGTTGCCGGTGCCCGTCGCTGCATATGAAGCATATACCCATCCGTTCGACGCATAAGCAGGGTGCACCCTGATGTCTAACAGCCCTCCCTGGCCGGATGCCCGAACCGCGGGCAGCCCCGTGATCTCAGTTGCCGTCCCATTGGCATATCGATATAGTTTACCCCGCTTCTCTCCAAACAAGAGATCCCCGTTGGGCAGGAAATCCATCCCCCAGATGATCTCATACCCCGACAGGAGTGTGGTGGTTTCCAGGGTCGGCGGACCCGCCGGCGTTGGAACGACCGGAGCAGCCGGTTCCGCCTTTTTCCCGCAACCCAGGACGATCACGAGTATGATGGCCGACAGATGTAATATCGATCTCACCCGAAACCGGATTACAGATACAAATGGCATAAAAAATCATTGATGTGTGTGAATCAGTGTCGACATAAAGTTCGGCATGCAGCACTTAGCCGACAAATCAAGGTTTTGTATCCTGATTCCCTTGATTTGTTTGGCTGGAGGATGGCGACAATCTGGAATTTCGGCAAACAAATAATACCATGAACAAGACGATCTTCATCACAGGCTGCAGCAGCGGCATCGGCCGGGAAACTGTTAAACTATTTCAATCGAAAGGATGGAATGTGGTTGCCACAATGCGTAATCCGGAAATGGAAAAAGAACTCATCGGCCTCGAAAATGTACTGGTGACCCGCCTCGATGTGCTGGATGCCGACAGCATCAAAGCAGCCATGGAAGCCGCCATGCAGAAATTCGGCGGGATCGACGTACTCGTCAACAACGCCGGCTATGGTGCTTACGGTCCGCTGGAATCCTTCTCCGGCGAGCGGATCCGCAAACAATTCGATACCAATGTCCTCGGACTCATTGAGGTCACGAAAGCCATACTGCCCCATTTCCGCAGGCACAAGAAAGGCATCATCATCAATATTTCCTCCATCGGCGGAAAGATGACCTTCCCGCTGGGTGCCCTTTATCATGGGACGAAATTCGCAGTGGAGGGCATCTCAGAAGCCCTGAGTTATGAAGTGGATGCCTTTGGCGGAACGGTGAAGATCATTGAACCCGGTATGATCGCCACGGATTTCGCAGGACGCTCCTTCGACTTCAGCAATGACGAAACCATGGCGGAATATCAACCCGTCGTTGGTGCGCTCTTCAGTATTTTGCCTGCCATGGCCCAGAATGCATCGCCGGCGGGCATCGTAGCCGAAGTCATTTACCAGGCTTCAACCGATGGTACCAAACAACTCAGATATACGGCCGGACCTGATGCAGACATCCTGCTGGAAAACCGACGCAAGTTTGATGATGATGCCTTCATGGGTGCCATCCGTGCCCAGTTCGGTTTGCAGCATTGAAAGGGAAACATGAAGAACAGGACCGGACAGCGTAATTTCAGTGATCATCAGGCATGAACGCGATCATCCACCTCAGAGCCATTTCCGATCTATGCCGATTCCTGAACATCGGCGCGGCAAACCACCCGCTCATCGCGGTACTTGACCTTTGCAAACTGATCGACCAATATCCGGGAGAGGTGCGGATCCGGACGGATTTCTACACAGTCATGTTCAAGAACTACTGCCGGAATCACATGCGATACGGACGAAAGACCCTGGATTTTCAGGACGGGAACCTCGTCTGTATCGCACCCGG
>JAJTFQ010000060.1 GCA_021299955.1 Chitinophagaceae bacterium | reverse complement strand
AGAATGGCATTTAATACCAAGTTAACCCATCCGAAGCATTTTACCAGGGATCCCGAACGTGCAGTTCATTGAATGCCAGTTTATGTATTTTTTTGGCAAGGAGGATGCTGTGGCCTCACTAAACTTCCGGCCCGGCATGTAGCATCAATGAGGATTTGAAACGATGGGGTGTTCCATCAAACGATCATCCACTTTACCCTGATATCTCGGAATGAATGCTTCCCTCTCCCCTTTTCATTAACTTCAAGACTGATAGAATGCCGAGCATATGAAAAAAATGATAATGCCGCTGATGATCCTGTCTGCGATCATCGGTACAGAGACAAAAGCACAGATTATACATGTATCCCCGCGTGGGGATGACCGGGCTGAAGGAACTGAAGCCCGACCACTCAAAACACTGCCCGCCGCGCGTGACCGGATGCGGACGCTGAGGGCAAAATCGAACCATGCTGACAACGCCCGGATCATCATGCATGGCGGCGTGTACGATCTCTCCGAACCCCTCGTCCTCAATGAGCAGGATGGCGGAACCGCAGAACATCCGCTCGTATGGACCGGCGTACCGGGAGAAAAAGTGAGCATCACGGGCGGACGCACCCTGAGATCGGAGAAGTTCAGGAAAGTGACGGACGCCGGCATTCTCGCACAACTCGATCCCGCCGCCAGGGGACAGGTTATGCAGATCGACCTGAAGGCCGAAGGTGTGAAGGATTTCGGGCGCCATCGCCAGTATGGTCACAGCCTGCCGGTCATCGCCTCCACCCTTGAACTCTTCTTCCAGGGCGAACCCATGACCTTGGCCCGTTATCCCAACAAGGGGGCGATCAAGATCGGTAAAGTGGCAGATCCCGGATCAGTGCCGCGCGTCGGCGATAAATCAAACCGGGGTGCCACCTTCGCCTACACCGACCCGCGACATAAGCGCTGGGCCGGAGTCCCGAACATCTGGATACAGGGCACATTGAATTACGGATTCGCGGATGATTACAACCCGATCGCATCCATCGACACCCTGAAAGGGACGGTGAAACTCGGCAAGCCTCATCTTTACGGGGTGGGCAACGGACGTGACTTCCAGGAGTATGTAGCCATCAATATCCTTCAGGAACTCGACAGTCCGGGCGAATGGTACATGGATGACAAAAAAGGCATCCTCTATCTCTGGCCACCATCAGACGTTAACAAAGCCGTCGTGCAGGTATCCATCCTCGAAACACCCATCATCGCCCTGGAAGGCGCCAGCCATCTGCGTTTTGAGCGTTCCACGATCGAAGTGGGCCGGGGCATCGGCGTCTACATGGAACGCTGCCATCGGGTGGTCGTTGCCGGTTGCACCATCCGAAATACCGGCACCGCCGGCGTGTTCATGGGACAAGGTGCCCGGCTGATCGACTCCACCTCGTCTGTGGATGACTACGTGGGTGAGCCCGTCTCCCGCGAAGTAGGCAGCTATCAGAATCATATTTATAATAACACCACCTGGCAACGAAATGCCGGTACGTACAACGGCGTGGAGAGTTGTGACATCTACAACACCGGCTGTGGTGGCATCACCCTCAGCGGCGGTGATAAGAAGACGCTCACCCCCGGGCACAGCTACGCAGTGAACAACCGGATCTCACGCTACAATCGCCGCAATAAATTCACCTGGGCAGGCATTCGTGTCGATGGGTGCGGCAACCGCATCGCCCACAACGAGATCTTTGAATCCGACTGGCATGGCATCTTCGTGCATGGCAATGAGCATGTGTTTGAGTATAATCACATCCATGATGTCACACTGAATTCCAATGATACGTCCCCCTGGTACATCGGACGCAATCCCAGTGATCGTGGGAACGTGGTGAGATATAATTTCTTCGATCACTGCGGCAATCCTGACCGCATGAACATGGGCATTTACTGCGACGACTCATCCACCGATGTGTACATCTATGGCAATGTCTTCAACGACATGCACACCGATCACGGCGTGCTGTTCAGCAATACGGGATGGCACCTGGTGATGCGAAACAATATTGTCATCAATCCCTCCGCGCACACGGCCATTACCTCCGCCAACTATTACACCTGGGCCGCTCCTCAGGCGGCTTCGATGTTTGATAAGACCGGACTGATCCGCAAGAGACTCGAGGTGGATGTTAACTTCCGGAATCCACCCTATTCGACTCGTTATCCAACCCTCCTGCCCTATCTCGATGAAGCAGTTCCAGGCAAAGAATGGGAAAGCATGCGGGCCAGGGGCAATCTCCTGGAACGAAACCTGATCATCGGCGGACCTGAAAACCCGGTGAAACTCCTGGGCGGACAGCACGCACAGATGGAGAGCCGCAACAACTGGGTGACGAAGGAGGATCCCGGATTTGTGGATATGAAAGGAAAGGATTTCCGACTGAAGGCTGACGCAAAGGCCTATGCCATGATCCCCGGTTTCGAACCCGTTCCATTCGAGAAGATGGGCATCTATAAGGATAGTTATCGGAAATAAATATAAGCAATCTGAATGAGAGGAATCAGCGTGCTGATCGGATGGGTATTGATGACCGGCTCGATCGCTAACAGTGTCGCACAACCGAAATCATATCCGGCTGAATATAATCCACACTGGACAACTCAAAGCGAGGATGCTTTCGGATCGATGCCCATCGGAAATGGGGACATCGGCGCCAACGTATGGGTGACACGTGATGGGACATTGCACCTGCTCTTATCCAAGACAGACAGTCACAGCGAGATCGGACGACTGTTGAAGATCGGAAAACTGGAACTCAGGACTACGCCTGTCCTGTTGGATGCTTCGTCCTTCACACAGACCCTGCAGCTGGACAGCGGCTGGATCAGCATCCGTGGCCGGAAAGACGGTCATGGGATAGAGGTGCGATGCCGCGTTCAATGGGATCGCCCTGTCATGCAGGTAGATGTTCGCAGTGATATTCCACTCACCACTACGGTGACACAGCATCCCTGGCGCACTCGTTCGCAACCCATCACCGGCAACGCCCGACATTCAGGCTACGGCGTCGCCTTTCGCGAACAGCCGTTCATGTCGGAAACGGATACCATCCTGCAAGTGCCCGACGCCCTGGCATGGTGCCATGAGAACCACAGTTCTGTCTGGCGCATGACGCTGGAAAACCAGCACATACCCGACTTCGCCAACGGACGAAAGGATCCTTTGTTAGGTCGGCGCTTCGGTGCATTGGTAGCCGGCACGGGCATGAAATCGAAGGATCCGCTGACACTGGTATCTGCATCGCCCGTAAGAAATACACGCATCGATATTACCGTTCGTAACACACAAGACCGAAATCTGAACGAATGGATCGATGCGATCCGATCAACCTCACGGTCAAGCCTACACGAAAATGACGTAGCGAGGATCAGCCGGCATGTCAGCGCCTGGCGAAACTTCTTCGACCGGCATTACATCATCTTGAAACACAAGACCGAGGGAGACACCGCCTGGCGCATCACCCAGGGATACCTGCTGCAGCGATACATGAACGCCTGCGCGGGAAGGGGATCGCTGCCGATCAAATTCAACGGATCGATCTTTACCGTCGAACTCGCCAAGGACCTGGGAAATGGCCGCAAGGGATTCGATGCCGACCACCGTGACTGGGGCGGAAATTTCTGGTTCCAGAATACACGCATGTTGTACTGGAATATGCTGATCTCCGGAGATCACGACCTCATGCAGCCACTATTCAACATGTATCTGGATGCTTTGCCCCTGGCCCGCTTCCGGACACGCCGATACTTCGATCACGAGGGTGCGTATTTCCCGGAGACGGTCACGCCATGGGGATCTTATCTGATCGACAATTACGGATGGGATCGGGCAGGTAAACCGATGGGTGTGGCGGATAATAAATACATCAGATACTATTGGCAGGGTGGCCTCGAACTTTGTGTCTTGATGATGGACTGGGCCGCGTACACGGGCAAGCGACAAATCTTTCAGGAACGCATGGCGCCCTTCGTCAGAGAGATCATACGATTCTACGATCAGCATTACCCGCGAGGCAAGGATGGCCGGCTGTTCATCTCTCCGGCCCAATCCCTGGAGACCTATCAGGAAGGAACTACCGACCCGACACCGGAGATTGCGGGTCTACAACATAATATAAATAGAATCCTGAAGGATTTCGGTTACGCGTTCCCGCTAGGATTCCTCGATACCTGCAAACGACTCGCCCGGGAGATCCCCGAACTGCCGATGGAAACCATCGCCGGCGAGACCCGCATCGCCGCAGGCCGTAACCTGGGTGTACAACATCGAGAATCCGGAGCTGTACACCATCTTCCCCTATCGCCTCTTCACGCTTGAGAAGCCTGATCTGGAACTGGCCCGCAGAACCTTCAACACCCGCATCGAAAAACGGGTGGGATGCTGGTACCAGGATGCCATCCAGGCCGCATTGCTCGGTCTAGGAAAAGAGGCCGCGGGCATGGTCGCCCAGACCTTCCTCACCAAACATGCGGATAGCCGTTTCCCGGCTTTCTGGGGCCCAAACAACGACTGGGTGCCGGATATGGATCACGGTGGTGGCGGGATGTCTGCGCTGCAATACATGCTCCTGCATGCAGAGTCAGATGGCGCAACATTGATGCCGGCCTGGCCTGCTGACTGGGAGGTCGATTTCAAATTACACCTGCCAGGAAAGGAGTTCGTCGAAGGGAAATACAGAAAACAAAGCGGCGTGACATTGTCGAAAAAGCCCGCTTCGATCAATCTAAAGATCATGCCTGCACAATGATCGGGATTAAACATTTATTCAGATGGGAGATGCTAATTTCACTCCTGCCCGTCTCTTCATTTGCACAGCTTTCAACGAGAGATAATATAAGACCTAATGTGATCTACATCCTCGCAGATGACATGGGATATGGAGATGTCGGATGCCTGAACCCGCAGGCGAAGACCCGTACGCCGAACATAGATGCACTCGGTCGGGAAGGCATGACCTTCACTGATGCACATGCGCCTGCATCGCTTTGCACGCCCACCCGATACGGACTGCTGACAGGTCGTTATGCCTGGCGTGGAAACCTTAAAAAAGGTGTGTCGAGACAGTATGATCCGCCGCTGATCGAGCCTGAACGTTACACCGTCGGCAGATTGTTCCAGGAGTCGGGTTACGCAACGGCCTGCCCATCCTGAACGGACCGATCACCCGCGGCTTCGATCACTATTTTGGGGATGATGTACCGAATTATCCGCCGTATGCCTTTATCGAAAATGATCGGCTGACCAGGCAGCCGGATAGATACAAACCAGACTCGATGTATGGACATCCGGGACGCATGGTGTCGGGCTGGCGACTGGATGCGGTGATGCCCGAACTGACCCGCCGCGCCACAACTTACATTCAGGAGATGGCTGCCGCCAAACGTCCGTTCTTTCTTTATTTCAGTTTGACCTCTCCGCATGTGCCCATCGCCCCATCGGAGTCCTTTAGGGGAAAGAGTGCCGCTGGCGCTTATGGCGATTTCGTGGAAGAGACGGACGCCGCGGTAGGCAGCGTCCTTGCGGCCTTGCGTGCGGCCGGTATCGACCGGAACACGATCATCATCTTCACCAGCGACAACGGATCTCCGGCACAGGATGGCCGTTCGATGGCGGGCGCTTTCAATAGTGTGCAGCGCTTCGGACATGATCCCAACCGCCCCTTCCGCGGAATGAAGACCGATCTTTGGGAAGGCGGCCACCATGTTCCTTTCCTAGTTCGGTGGCCGGAAAAAGTACGCGCAGGAAGCCGAACGGATGTGACCATCTGCCACACCGACTTCATCGCCACCTGTGCATCGATACTCGGTAAGCCACTCCCAGAGGGAGAAGCAAAGGATAGTTACGACATGATACCCTTACTAACGGAAAAGCATACCCGAAAATACAAACGCCCCTACACGATCCATCATTCGAGCGAAGGACTATTTGCCATCCGAGTGGGCCGATGGAAACTGATCGAGGCCGGACACTCCGGCGGCGGACTGGTCCCGCGCGTGCAGGAGACGGTTGATGGCCAAACGGTGGACATGCAACTCTATGACTTGAAGCGGGATCCCGGAGAGCAGAAAAACCTCATCCTGAGCAGACCTCGAAAAGTCCTTAAACTGCAGCAGGAGCTTGCCGCCACGAAAAACGGAGCATCTAAGTGATACAATATACGGGCAAGATCAAACCCTGACCAGTCGCACGGGATAAGTATTACCCGCATTCCATTGCGCGACATAGACATTCTTATCCGCATCGATGCAAACATCATGGCAGTGCTTGAATATCGGCTCTGCCTGCACCATCGGGTCCGGCACGCCGTTTCGGTAACGCGGGCGTGTACCACCCGGGTTGGACACCACCCGACCCTGTCCGTCGAGAATGGTCACGAATCCCGCATTGTACGTGAGCATATGATTTTTCAATGCGGAGAAACATACGCCGGAGTACATGTATTCGCCATCGAAAACCGCGCGGCTGACATAGGCCCCCGGTGTTTGGATTGAATATTTGTAAACACCGTCCAAGCTGAACACTTTAAAGCAGGTCTTCACGCGGTCGGTGCACATCAGCACAGGTTCAGCAGGATTTCGTGTATCCAGCGTGACGCCATGCGCCTGTTTGAAATATTTCTCGCCAAAACTGTCGCCGCCGAATTTCCGGATGAATTCGCCCTTAGCGCTGAACTGCAGGATGAACTGCGACCCGTAACCATCAGCCACATAAATATCTCCATTGGGACCCACGCAGGTTTCCGTCGGTTTATATTTATCACAAGCGCCGTATGCGCCGATGGTCTTTGGGTTGGGTAAGGTCATGATCGTACGTCCATCAAGGGTGGTCTTGCACACCAGTCCCAGCTCATGATCCGTGATGTATAAAAATTCCTCTCCGCCTTCATTATGAATAGATAGTCCGTGACCGCCGGGAAACTGGTCACCCCAGCTGTCCAGCAATTTGCCTGATCGATCGTAGATCAGGATGTTATTCTTCGTCTCATTGGTGAGCAGAAATATCCGGCCTTTCCGATCCATCACCAGTTCATGACAATCCTTCACCGGATAACGGACATCGAGTACGCCCCATGCTGCATCTACGCGGTATCGGAAATCACCATGACCGATGACCGGCCCTTTCAACATGCGTCGGTGTATGATCCCAAAAGAAGAAAAAGCGGCAACACCTGCCAAGCCGGACGCGCTGCGGGCGATGAAATCTCTCCGATCCATGTGTATTTATTAGTAAAAATCAATATACAGAAATTTGCCTTTCCCTTCGTGTCTTCCAACCTTCGCGGTCGATTTTTAGACCACATTGACAATCAAGTACATGATCCTGCCAATGCTCCCAACTCTTGGAGAGTCCCCAACTCTTGGAGAGTTGAGACCACGCCCTCTGGACAATAAAGTATACCCCATTGCAAAACTCCCCTGCCAATCGCCAGCCCAAATCGACTATATTAGCCACTAAAGTCGAAAAACGGATCCACTTAGCCTAAGTGACGCTCACCAAGAAAGCAAGACTAACAATGATTTCACTTCAAATGAATAAGTCCAAATGAAAAAAATAACGATCATACTCATTTCACTGATCAGTTGGAATAATAGCCAGGCAAAGCTCACTCCGAAGCCAGACACCTCCCTGAATCTTGCACGTACAGAGTTTCAATTACACATACCCACAAGCACCAAAATTGCTCCCATCTTCAGGCTCGATCCTTCTCTGAAAAACGGTGAATTCGCCTATCGGATCCGGCGAAACGGAATGCAAGCAACAGTGACATTTGTTGGTGAGACACCGATCGAAGTTACCCATGCCGTGCACGGCTTCCTCGAACACATTGGCTTTCATTTCGGATTCGACGGTGTGAAACACCCGAAAACACTGAAACCGGACACTATCAGATCCGGCTATTATCTTACTCGACCGCACACCCGCTGGCGCGGCATCCGGCAACATGTTAACTTTCCGATGGACATCTCCTCCTACCCTCAGGAAGAGGCACGTGAATACCTGCGCAGACTCGTTCGCATGCGATTCAACAAGATCGCCGTGCACAGCTATCCAAATCTCTGGCATGAGGTTGCCACCGGAGATACCATCGAACGCGCCGGAAACTTTTTTTACGACCGACCGCATCCCATCCCCGACCATCCGCTGATCCGCGACAGAATCCGTTTCAACCAGAAACTCTTCTGCATCCCCGAGGCAGAATCAAATTATAGCGACCGCATGGCGAGGAGTCGAAACGCCACTAATTGGATGCGGGACCTGCTGACCTATGCGAAGGAGATCGGCCTGCGCGTGCATTTCTCCATCGAACCGCGCCGACGCGGAGACATCTCATATATCCTCGATAATGCCCGCTCCGCGATCGAACAATACCCGATGATCGACGAACTCGGCATCATCACCGAAGAACTGGGCGGATGGGGTGAAACCTGCACCGACAGCACCGTCAGGGATGTGCTGAAACGGAGATTCGGGGCAGAAAGCCTGCAGGATACCATCGTTACCCGCGTCATTCGACCGCGTCAGACCGACCTGGACAATCTACTCGAACAACTCGGGCGGAACATGGAGGCCGTACGCCGCATCCCCGAACAGTCGTGGTTCCGCAACCGAAATATCGAACTGCAGTTGGGCATTTATTGCACCATCGCCGAATATGCCCCCGTAGCCTACCACCTGGCCCGCAAAGCCCTTCCGGATATGAACATCGGCATCATGCCCGGACATGGAAGCGTGCGCACCTCCAACCACCTCGCCCGCGTCCGCAAAAATGCGGAAGATCTGGCACATACCACCATCCTCTCCTGGATAGAATTCGACGGACTGATGTTCAGCCAGCAGAATCCCGTGGACGGGATCGAAGCGCTCTTTCAGCAACTCGACACGCTCCGCGACGGCCGGCAACTCAACACCATCTTGTTCAACCACTGGCGAACAGCGGAAAATGCCGTGGCAGCAAGATATGCCGCAGAGACATCGCTCCGCGGCCCCATCGACCGGAGTGGATTCTACAGAAATCAGGCACAGATCCTTGGACTAAAAAATAAAGATGAATATCTAACGGTCATGCATACCCTGGAAAAGCTCGACAGGATCTGCACCAATGACCTTCCGAATGTGGGCTTCTGCTGGATCGGTGCATGGCTGACAGGCGGTCCCTATACCTGGATGAACAGGCCGCTCCTGCAACAGACCGCCCGTGCCTACGACAGCTTGCGGAATATTGTACACAGCCTGACGACCGATCTGCCGGAAGGATATGGACGTGCACAACTCTCCCTGTTGGAAAACCGGCTGCTGACCAGCCATCTCTACCTCTCAGCTATTGAGGCCGCCTGCGGCATTCAGGAAATAAAAAAAGATAACGGTGGCGCCTACCCTACATCTGCTCAGGAACAAGCCGGCATCATGCTCGACCGATCACTTCGACTATACGACCGGTACATGGAAGCCCATGGGAAAGCCATGCCAGACCGGGGCTGCGAAGGCACCCTGATCAATCTTTGGCATGGACCGGTCTATGGCGTAAAAGTGCTGCGCGCACGTATTGCCGGCATTCCGTTGGACGTACCAGCCCAGCAGACAACGGCAACGGACGCTCCGCCCCTGCCTATTCTCCTGGAGAACAAATAAATGACCACGGGCGTCCGTCCCGAATGAGCAAATAAATATGAGGAGGGATCAGATGGTCTTCACCTCCTGTTCCCAGCCCGTCGCCTTCAAGGCAGGATCATCCTCTTTCCTCAGGAAATCACCTCCAGTTGCCGCACCGCCAACTCCTGCCGCCATCAGTGCCTCGTCAGGTACCACATTTACTGGCTCCCGCCAGGAAGTACTCTTATCATTATAAGCGATATTGCCCAGCGCATTGTAGCAGGAAATGATCGACCAGCGCGGCTTTTCACTCAGATTGGCTTCGCTGCGATGCAGGGTATTGGAATGAAAAAACAAGGCATCACCCGGCTCGAGCTCCACGTACACATGCTCCAATACCTTCAATGCATGTTCGACCATCACACCATCGGCACCGACCTGCTCGCCGGAGAATCCGTGGTTCACCCGCCCCATCTTGTGGGAACCCTTCACTACCTGCAGGCAACCATTTTCGCGGTTCGCCGGCGTTAACGCCACCATGATGCTGATCAACTGATCCGGAAACAGGAACTGGTTCTTGTACCAGTAACCATAATCCTGATGCCACTCCCAGGCACCGCCAACCCGCGGTTCCTTCTGCATCAACTTGGTGTGATAATGACAAACCGGGGCATCACTGTCCATCAGCCGGGCCGCGCCTTCCACCATCCGCTCACTCCGAAGCATCATACTGTACACATCCTCCCCTGGCGAAAACCAAAGCGTAAGCTTTGAATGCTTTCCGGAACTGTCCGTCACGTTCGTGGCATTGGCCGCCACCACGTCATCCGCCGTTGCGATGGAATAGAGTTTGTCCACCTCCGGTTGGCTGAAGAATCCAGGAACGATAAGGTATCCGTCTCGATGATATGCGGCTACATCCGCATCTGAGAGCCTGTAGGTCATGATGATGGCATTTAAATGTGTAAACGAATATAGCAAAGGAGCTCCATGCAAAAAATGCCACCTGCAGCCATTGCATATATTATTTCAGCATGGCCAGAAATCAGGACAGTTCATGTCACCAGCTTCCTCCAAAAGCTTTGCGATTCGATCATTGTCACTTACCTTCGTATTGTCTACTAATTTAGTAGGTTATTAAACCCGACCAACATGCAGAGTTTCAGGACCGAACTGGAGAACCCCGTCGTCGAACGCGACATCATCGAGTTGGAACAGAAGATCCGCGCCTTCCGCGAAGGACGCATGACCGAGGAAAAATTCCGCAGCCTGCGACTGGCCCGGGGGGTGTACGGACAGCGGCAGCCCGGCGTACAGATGGTGCGCATCAAACTGCCCTACGGAAAGATGACCTTCGCCCAGTGGAAGCGGATCGCAGATGTATCCGATGAATACTCCAACGGAAACCTCCACCTGACGACACGACAAGATATTCAGATCCACTTCGTGAGTCTCGACCGTACCCCGCAACTATGGGCCGATCTCGAGAAGGATGCCATCACCATCCGCGAAGCCTGCGGGAACACCGTCCGAAACATCACCGCATCCGATACCACAGGGATTGACCCCGAAGAAGCATTCGACGTCACACCCTACGCCCACGCGATGTTTGAATACTTCCTCCGGAAGCCGCTCTGCCAGGAGATGGGGCGGAAATTCAAGATCGCCTTCAGCAACAGCGAACGGGATACCGGCCTTACCTACATGCACGACCTCGGCGCCATCGCCCGCATCCGCGAAGTGGACGGCCAGCTACGCCGGGGCTTCAAGGTATTGATCGGCGGGGGCTTGGGCGCACAACCCCACCTGGCCATCACCACCCACGAGTTCCTCGAAGCGGATCGCCTTATCCCTTACCTGGAAGCCGTCCTGCGGGTATTCGACCGCCACGGCGAACGAAACAGTCGACACAAGGCCCGGATCAAATTCCTGATCCAGAAGATAGGGATCGATGCCTTCAACGAACTTGTACTCTCAGAAGAAAAAGCGCTTACGCATGACCGTTATCCCATCAATGTCGATGCCTGGCCGCCATCGAATCCCCCTGCCGGTAACCGTAGCTTCGAAACAGCTCCGATGAGTGATGAGCGAAGATTCGAAAAATGGCGTGCCACCAATGTCATCGCACAGAAACAGGAAGGTTATTTTGCGGCCTATGTTCGGGTACCCAACGGAAACATCTCTTCCGATGCCAGTCGCAGGCTGGCAGATCGTCTGCAGGGGGTAGTAGCCGACGATCTTCGCGTTACGGTCAACCAGAACCTTCAGCTTAGATTTATCAAACCCGATGATCTTCAATATGTATTCGCGGTACTGGATGAAGAAGGCTTCACCGCCCCCGGCGCCTGGAGCACGGCAGATATCATCTCCTGTCCCGGCACGGATACCTGTAACCTCGGCATCAGCAACAGCACCGGCACCGCACTCGCCCTCTCCGAACTGATCGAAGACGAATATCCCGAGCTACTTTTTGATCGAGAGACAACCATCCGGATCAGCGGATGTATGAACAGTTGCGGTCAACATGGCATGGCCTCGATCGGATTTCATGGCAGTTCCCTCAAGTCGGGCGGCCGCGTCCTGCCGGCCTTACAAGTGCTCATCGGCGGCGGGACCCTTGGCAGCGGCTTTGGCCGGATTGCCGACAAGGTCACCAAGATCCCCAGCCGGCGGGCTCCTCAGGCCCTGCGCATCATCCTCGACGATCACCGGGCCAATGGGCAGGGAAAAAGTTTCAACGAATACTGCGTGGAGAAAGGGGACAGATATTACTATGAACTACTCAAGCCCCTGGCTGATCTGAGCAGCCTGAGCAATGACGAATTCATCGACTGGGGTCAACAGGAAAAATTTGAAACCGCCATCGGCGTGGGCGAATGTGCCGGAGTGATGATTGATCTGGTCGCCACACTCATCCTCGAAGCCGAAGAAAAACTCGGCCACAGTCGATCATGCCTCGATGCAGCTGCCTGGGCAGACGCCATCTATCACGCCTATTCCGCACAAGTGCATGCCGCCAAGGCGCTCCTGCTGCAACAGGGCGTTCAGTGCAACACTCAGATCGGCATCCTCGGAGATTTCGACAAGCATTTCACAGAAACGAGTCGCTACGCAACGATCAGCGGTAGTTTCAAGGCCGATGTCATGCGCATGAACGATGAGCAAGCTACGCAAGCATTCGCCACCGAATACTTCGAACAGGCAGTAGCCTTTACCGTTAGTTCGAAAAAAATAAGAGAAGATCAGCTGCGCAGCGAAAGCTGATTCATACCGATGGAAGCGCGGGATACGGAGTTGTCCCCGCTTCCGTCGGTTCATACCAGTCAAAACGATGATGCAGGGATACCACCCGTCCTATGATCACCAGCGCCGGTGATCCGAAATCCAATCCAGCCCATTGAGCTGGTGCTTCTTCCATCGTTGATACATGCACCCGCTGCGCCGTCGTGGTCGCTTTTTCCACCACGGCAACCGGCATCGATCCATCCACACCGCGTTCACGCAAAGCGGCCAACACGCTGATCAGACGAGCCGCTCCCATGTACAACACCTTCGTAACATTTTCCAGATCACAGGCTAACCGGTCATATTCGGAATCTTCCGTCGAAGGATGAAAGGCGATGAACTGCACACTCCGCGCAAATCCCCTGCCTGTGAGCGGAATGCCCGCTAACGCAGAAGCACCGGATGCCGCCGTGATGCCAGGGATCAATTCGTAAGGGATATTCATCTTCACCAGCGCCTCCAGTTCGTCCAGCACATTGCTGAAAAAAGCCAGATCTCCACCCTTCAGCCTAAGCACCGTCTTTCCGGCCATGGCCTCGTCAAGCATGCGCTGTGTGATGTCAACCTGTGGTACGGATCCGGGATGATATCCCTGTTTACCCACCAGCACCACCGGTACACTTGCCCTAGCATGCAACCGACAGATATCCGGATGCACCAATCGGTCACTCAGGATGATGTCCGCCGACTGCAATGCACATAACAATTTCAGCGTGATCAGTTCAGGATCGCCCGGACCCGCTCCGGCCAGTATCACACGACCTACACTCATATTTATATTTATTTTTACAAGATGCCCGGACCTTCGCTAAAAAAGCCTAACGATGATGCGTACACTCCAAATGATCACCAGCACACCCAACAGCATGGAAGCCGTCTTCCTGGGTAACTTCCCCGCCAGTCGCGCGGCGATCGGCGCCGCCGTGAAACCGCCAACCACCAGCGCCAGGATCGTCTGCCAATGGCTGATCCCGATCAATTGAAAAAAGGTCATGGCACTAGCAAACGTCACGAAGAACTCCGTCAGACTCACCGTCCCGACCGTGAAGCGATGACTCCGCCCGCCGTTGATCAATGTCGTGGTAACGATCGGGCCCCATCCACCCCCACCGAAGGAATCGAAGAATCCGCCAAAAGCGGCCAGCAGCCTGTATCGCCGGACTTTTCGTACCACGGGATTCTTCCGGAGCGCATTGGTCAGAAAGCGGATCCCGAGCACCAGGGTATAAACCGCGATGAACGGCTTCACCCAATCTCCATACTGATCACCCAGGTAGACCAGCACGATGGCGCCGGCAATGGCACCGAGCACACCGGGAATGACCAGCCGCCAGAACAATCGCTTGTTGACATTTCCGAACTTATAGTGACTGATCCCGGACGCCCCGCTCGCGAACATCTCCGCCGTATGAATGCTACCAGAGATCGCCGCCGGATTCACCCCGGCAGACAACAGGATCGACGCACTCGCCACACCGTATCCCATCCCCAGTGCACCGTCCACCAGCTGCGCGATGAAACCCGCCAGCAGCACCCAGTGAAAATTGTCATCGAGGCTCGCGTACCAATCCCTTGCAGATCCCGCAATCGCCGTCACCGGCAGATAAGTAAAAAAGAAATAGCCAATGATCATGAATATGAATGCCAGCGAGATGTTCCGGGCCATGCGGTCCCAGCGACGTCGACCCGTTGTTTCGTCCGCGACCATCGCCTGTGTGATCTCATTCATCCGCCGCACTTTCTCCGAAAAATCCCCGCGGATCCCATCACGGATCCGGTTGAGATTCTGCAACACGGCATCCAGCTCATCCGGCAAGGCCTCGGTCAGCATCTCGCGCAGACGCTTAGCTGCCGTGGGGGATTTGCCGTTGGTGGAGATCGCGATCTTCAGATCCCCTTTCCGGACGATGCTGCCCAGGTAAAAATCACAGAGATCCGGCGTGTCTGCCACATTCACCAGCAGCCGTCGCGCATGCGCTTCCTCCCGGATCTCCCGATGCAACGCGGGGTTATCCGTGGTCATCACCACCAGGTCCGCTTCATCCAGATCAGACAACTCAAAGACCCGCTCCAGCAGCCGACATTGCGGATGCCTTTCGAGCAGGGCATGCACTGCCGGTCGCACCAGTGGCGCCACCACCGTTATCTTCGTATCCGGCGCATTGCCGAGCAGCGATCGTAATTTCTCCTCCGCGACATTACCACCACCCACCAGCAACACGCGCATCTGCTCCAGCTTCAGGAATACCGGATATAATCGGTTACCCGTAACCGTTAGCTCCTGATCGGAGTGGTTATCTGGGTTCGTCTGGCTCATGGGCTATGATTTTGGATCCATGCCTTTGCAGGCCGCGCGGCATAGGAAATGATGATGCCCGCTCCGCTGCGCTGCAGTGCCGTCCACACTTCCAGGTGAGCCGTCGCCCTGTCGGCAAGTCCCTCACGGACCAATCCCTCCAGTGCGGCATATTCACCGCTGACATGATAGGCCGCGATCGGGGCAAGGGTTTCACGCCGGATCGAAGCAATGATATCTGTGTACAAGGCCGCCGGTTTTACCATCAGGATATCTGCCCCCTCTGACAGGTCCCGAAGAGCCGTATCCACCGCATCTCCGCCATGCAACGGAGATATCTGATAGGTCCGTCGGTCGCGCAATCCTGCCCCCACGGGAGCAGAGTGACAGGCATCGCGGAACGGCCCGTAAAATTGTGAAGCAAACTTCGCGGCGTAACTCATGATGGATACATGATCATACCCTTCGGCATCCAATCGCCGGCGAATGGCCGCGACCCTGCCGTCCGTCATATCACTCGGTGCGATGCAATCCACACCCGCATGGGCCAGTACGGATGCATAGTCTGCCAGCACCCGCACGGTTTCCGCATTCATCAGCCGGGATCCGTCTTCGTTGAGTATTCCACAGTGACCATGCGATGTATAAGAACAGAGACAGACGTCCGCTGCCAGCCAGATCTCATCTCCAAAAGCTGTACGCAAACCGGATATGACGGAGGACGCAAATCTGAAATCAAATCCACCATCCATTGACTTAGATGGGATCGGAAAAATCAGGAACTTCTCCACGCCGGCTACCAGATCACTGGACACCGTCTCCATGATGCTATCCGGCGTATCGATCATCACGCCGGGCAGCCCTGCGGCCGGCCTCGGCGATGTGAGCGCCTCGTCCACAAAAAGAGGTTGTATGAACCCTTGTGTATGCAACCTTACTTCCGCACAGAGCCCGCGCATGTGGCGGCTCGTCCGGTATCGGCGACGGGTCATATTTGATGCATGTGTTTCCACGCGATGAATGATTTAAGGGTCGGAAAAATGACCGGACGAATGCCGGCTTCCAGCAATCGCTCGGCAGTCTCCCCGCCCGGACAGGCATGGGTGACATCCGACCTGACAAATTGCCCGTAATGCTCAAACTGCGCGAAGCTGCTCCAGAAGATATGCGTGGCACCGGTCAAGGCCGCAGCCACCGCTGCATCCATCACTGGTTCGAGTCGATAGGGCGCCACGGCCAGCTCTCCGCGTGCACGTCGGCGAACCGCGGCATCGGCATGTGTGATCATACACACTTCTTCACGCAGGATCCCGATCAACGGCGAGGCCCAAAGCGGTTCCAGTTGCGCGATACCCAGCGCATCAGCACTGCCCTCCACCCAGATGCCCATGCGGGAAAGTTCCAGCCAGGTGCGGGTACCCGATACCCAGACACGGCGCCCGTCGAGCATTCCCCGCACACCGGGTTCGTTCAGGGCCTTGTAATTGGCGATGAACACCACCGGTGCCGTCGTATGCAACGATTCTTCTGTCGACCCATACCTGAAAAATGATCTCATGTGATCCGTCGATGAAAACCAGACATCGTCGGCAGCCGGAGCATCCGGAAGTCCCGACCAATGCGAAAACGCCTGTCCATGCTGATCTTCACCGGCGGCATACTGACAGACACCATGCGCATTGCGCAGTGTCACCACCCCAAATTTCTGCAGACAACCCGTGCCGTATCCCCAGGCCATCCGCTTTTCGGCTACGGCATCCGCGAATAATCCTTCATCGTTGATAGTCTCCAGCAAACGCTGCATCTCCGGCCTGGCGGGATCCGCCTCGGCCACGATCGCCCCCTGGCAGGGAGCCGGGATGCATTCCACCAGCGGCAGCACCATCCGGGGTTTGTCCGCCAGCAGTCCGGATATCAGTCCGTTATCCGAACGCAACAACCGGATCAGTCCGGCCGTCGCCAGGATCGTAGCATCAAAAACCCCGTCGTGCAACTGCTGTAAGCGACCTTCCACATTCCCCCGGATCGGACGCACTTCGATATCCACCGGGCGACCATCGGAAGGAAGCGCCTGACGGAGGAATTCCGTGGCCATGCGCTCCCGGCGTGGCGAACAGGTGCCGATGATGATCCGATCCCCGCGACGCAACTTATCATGGATGGACGGATGAAAAAGCGCTATGTCCCGGACATCCTCGCGATCGACCACCGCAAAGGCAGCGTGACTGAAAAAATGTGGCGCACTCATATCTTTCAACGAATGCACGGCGATATCGGCCTCCCCGGCACGGAGTGCTTCGAAGATCTCTTCGGTGAAGAAATCCGTCCCGTCAAGGGCCGACAGGGGCACATTCGTCAGCCGATCGCCTCTGCTGCTGCGCGGCACCAGTTCGATCTTCGCATCGGGATGAACCCGACGCACCCGATCAGCCACCAGTCGCGCCTGATACAGACTCAGCCTGCTATGCCTGCATATGATGCGTATGCTGTTCAATCCACTCGGTTTTGATGGCTTGCACGAATCTTTCAATATGTTCATCCTCATGCAGGGCGGTTACGATCACCCGGAATCCCTCTGACCCCGTCGGCACGGTCGGATGATTGAGCGGCTGCACGTATATCCCGTGATGCGTCAGCAGGCAGTCAGATATCCGCCTGCATCGGGCCGCCCCAGGCACCAGCAGTCGCGTGATATGGGAGTCATTTTCCAGGTAGGGAATGCCTTCCTCGCGCAACCGCAGGCGGAGACGAGCCACGCCACGGAACATCCTCGCCCGACGATCCGCATCGCAGGCGATCAGCTGGATGCTGCGTTCCGCCGCCACACAGGCGGCCGGCGGCATGGACGTTGTGAAGATGAAACCCGGACCAAAGGAGCGGACAAAATCAACCACCGCGGCAGATGCGGCGATATATCCGCCGATCACCCCGACGGCTTTCGCCAAGGTCCCGTTGATGATATCCACTTTAGATGCCAGTCCCTCACGCTCGAGGATGCCGGCCCCCGTATCACCGTAAAGTCCCGCTCCGTGCACCTCGTCCACATAGGTCATCGCGCCATGACGACGGGCCAGGGCCAGGATGCCCTCCACCGGCGCGATATCGCCGCTCATGCTGTAGACGGATTCGAAGACAATGAAGCGGGGCGTCTCCGGCGGAAGGCTGCGCAGTAATTCGGAGAGATGGTCCAGGTCGTTGTGCCGGAATACCAGTTTGCGGGCTCCTGAGCCACGAATGCCTTCGATGATCGAGGCGTGGTTTTCGGCATCCGACAGAAATACCAGCCCTTCGATCCGACGACCAAGCGTTTGCAAGGTCGTTTGATTGGCCTGAAAGGCACTACCGAAGAGCAACGCGGCTGATTTCCCATGCCAGCGGGCGATCACCCGCTCCAGACTCCGGTGTGCGGTCGTGGTGCCCGACAGATTCCGGGTACCTCCGCTGCCGGCACCGTGACTGGACACCGCACCACAAAAAGCAGAGGCTACCGAACGGTCGCAGCCCATGCCGAGATA
>JAJTFQ010000213.1 GCA_021299955.1 Chitinophagaceae bacterium | reverse complement strand
CCTTCACCGGCATGCCGACGGCATAGGCGCCGGACATCAGCGGCTCGGGGGCCTGCTGACTGCCAAGGGTCAGCCTCGCAAAGCCGGATTCCTTGGTATTTTCAGCAAAAGACCGGAGCAGGAGTACCTGGCCGGGCTTGAGGCTTTTTTCTTCGGGATCGGTCGGGAGGTAACGATAAACCGTACCGGTTCTGCGGCCCGCGCAACCCGTTACGCAAAGGGGAGGCTTGATGCCCAGGTGATCGAGCTGCCAGATGTCGAAGCGATCATAGACCAGGACGGCCTCGTCGTTTTCGAGCCAGCGGACGGGTCCGTAGGGATTGGGCTCATCGGGCATGTCGAAGCGTTCGTCGTGCAGGGCGACGGGCACTTTTCCGGAAATGAGTACCGTTTTACCCGCGTTCCAGGTGAAATATTTGCGCGCGGCGGCATCGTACCACCAGATGTATTTCCCTTCGGGAGAAAGTTGGGCGTTGCCGTTCAACCCCTTGATGACAGCGGTTCTGCGGCCATCCGTCGGATCGATGGCGTACACATCATCGAAGGTCTTTCCGCGCCACTGGCTTTGTTTTCGGCTAGCCTTGTCCGTTATGCCGATGAACATCGGGCCATCGCCTTCGTCGGACATCATCACCTGGGAGAGGTCGGCATCCGCGAGCTGCACCATGCGGCCGGCATCGATGTGCCAGACGGCGAGGTAGTTGCGGCCAGTACCAGAGTTTATGGAAACGCTGCAGGGCCTTGGTGCTGCTGTCGCGCTCGGCGGTGAACACGATCTGCCGGCCGGCCTCATCGACGGCCATGCTTTTATATTCATTTACACCGCGGCTGATGGTATCGAGGTAGTCTTCCAGCGGACGATATACCGACAGTACATTCATACTGCCCTTAACGGCTTTGGAGGATGTCCCTTTGAGTACCAGCAGTCTGCCATTTTTGCTCCATGCCAGATCGGATACCAGCGGGAACCTGCGTTGGAAGCCTGTCTTCAGGTTTCGAAGCAGGACTTCTGTACCCTCGGAACCATTGCCGCCGGGGGCGTCCCCTTCGGCATCGAAACCGTTTGCCGCTTCTTGATCGTCTGCTTTACGAAGGGTTTTGGCATCATCCTTTTTGGGCCCTGACATCGCAGAATCCGACGCCCTGCGCTCCAAATGGATCGCCAGCCAGTCATCTCCTTCTTCCGGCATCCGGAAGGATTTGACCCCGGGGATGCGGATGAGGGAATCGGTCCCCAGGAGGACGATGACGAGGGAGTCCTTCGGCATCTCATCGGGTTTCTTCTTCTGGATGCGGGCGCGACGGGTGTCTGCATAGGGCGCTTTGATCTTGAAGATCGCAAAGCGGCCGTCGCGACTGATCTCGCCGGCATATCCGCGGGGGAAGGCCTTTTTACCGGATCCGTCGGTCTGCTGCAGGTAGAGGGTGCCGTCTCCCTCCTGCACGTCCACGTTGTAGAGGGCCCAGCGGCCGTCGGGACTGATCTTCCGATCGCCCATGTTCTGCCAGCCGTCGTACACGGAGTGGTCGAGCGGTTTTTTCTGTGCGAAAACGGCGGAGGCCAGGGTGATGGCGCAGAGGAGTGGGAGCAGCCTTCTCTTCATATTTGGGGTTTATCTGAGTCGATAAGAAAGGATATAATATGAGAATAGTTCAAACTTATTCATTTTTCACGGATCAACCGCGTGGACGGCGTTCCCGCCATGCGAGCAAGGTTTGTATGACGACCGTTGCGAGGATGATGAGCATACCGGGCAGGAAGCCCTTGCCCAGGTACTTGTTTTCTTCAAAGAGCAGAAAGGCCAGCAGGATGCCGTACACCGGCTCCAGGTTATAACTCAGATTGACGGTGAAGGGAGAGATCTCCTTCAGCGCATCCATGGACAGCCGGAAGGCGAACACGGTGCAAAAGAGCCCCAGGAAGAGCAGCCAGCCGAGATCTGAGAGGGTTGGCACGAGGCGGCTCGCCGGAAACCAGTGCAGCCAAAACGGCAGCAGGGCCGTCAGCAGGAGCCAGCCGCCGGTCATCTCCCAGCGGGTAAGGGATTCTGCGGTGTGATGACGCAGGAGGATCTTATTGAGTACGGTGAACAAGGCCGCCATGAATGAGGAGACCAGTCCGAGGAGGATGCCGGTCCTGAAAGCCGCGTCGAAGCTGAAGATCAGCCAGATGCCGAGCATCACAGCACAGCCCAGCAGCAGTTCCCGTATCAGCCATCGCCTGCCGGTGATGAGCGGATCGAGGATGGAGGTGAAAAACCCGACGGTGGAAAAGCATACCAGCGCGATGGAGACGTTCGCGTATTTGATGCTGCCGTAAAAAAGTACCCAGTGCAGGGCCACGATGCCGCCTGTCCCCAGCAATCGGAGCAGGTCTGTACGCGCAGGCATGAGGAGATTCCGACCGAGCGATGCAATGGCAAACATGGCCAGGCTGCTGATGCCCATGCGGTACAAGACCAGCAGCCCCTCATCGAGGGTGATGAGTCTGCCGAGCACGCCGGTAAGGCCTGCCAGGAGGATGGCGATGTGGAGTTTCAGGAAGGATCGTTTCATGGGAAATATTGAGCGTCAGATAAGCCGGTATATGCCGGGGAACGCTCAGCCGGCGGATTGGGTGACCCTGTTGCGATAGTTCTTGAACATGCTCTGCCACTGGATGGAGATCACGCCGAAGATCCCTTCCTTGATGATGCCTTTGTTCATCTTGGAGACCCCCAGTTTGCGGTCTGTGAATACGATGGGCACTTCTTCGATGCGGAATCCCAGCTTCCAGGCGGCAAATTTCATCTCGATCTGGAAGGCATATCCCACGAAACGGATCCGGTTGAGGTTGATGGTTTCG
This sequence comes from Chitinophagaceae bacterium, assembly GCA_021299955.1. GTDB lineage: Bacteria > Bacteroidota > Bacteroidia > Chitinophagales > Chitinophagaceae > Pollutibacter. Next base: position 3,558 of record JAJTFQ010000213.1, on the reverse strand, counting down.
AGTACTTCGCGGCGGTAGCATACAAAGCCGGCGGTGGGATCCTTGACGGGCATCCAGGTGATCATCTGGGTGTAGATGGCGGCGCTTTTGGAGAGCAGGTTCCGGTCGAGCGGCCAGTTTTCCACCCGGCCGCCGCTGGTGTATCTCGAACCCACGGCCACGTCCGCCCCGCGATCGCGGCAGGCTTCATAGAGCCGTTGCAGGTCGCGTGGGTCGTGGGAGAAATCGGCGTCCATCTCGAAGATGTATTGATAGCCGTTGCGTAAGGCCCAGCGAAAACCATGGATGTAGGCGGTTCCCAGGCCCAGTTTGCCCTTTCGCTCCTCGAGGAACAGGGTGCCGGGGAAGACGGGCTGCAGGGCACGCACAGTGTCTGCCGTACCGTCTGGTGAATTATCATCCACGACCAGGATATGAAAATCCTGGCCGAGGCCAAACACGAAGCGGATGATGGACTCGATGTTCGCCAGTTCGTTGTAGGTCGGTATGATCACCAGTTTTTCCAACGTACGATCAGATGGGTCAGTTCAGGTTGGGGATGTCCCCCGGTTTATGATTGGTGTGATTCAGGATTTGCGCAGGAATGTCCTGTTAAATATTTCGGAAAGTTTTTGTTTCGTGTGCATGGGGAAATCGCCCCTCATCATCCAGTCGTAGTACTGCGGTTCGTTGCGCAACACTTCCGCCACGGGTCTGCCCTTGTACTTGCCGAAGTTAAAGACTTCGACCCCTTTTTCCATCACGAACCGTCGTGCAAAATCCACGATGGGCTCATCACCGACGCACTGGATGACGGAATCCAGGTTATCTCCGAGTTTTTCGTAGCGGGCCAACTGGGCGTTGAATACCTTCCAGGTGCCGGCCGGCGATATCGAAATCCAGGCCTACCCGCAGAAATTCTTCCATGAGCATTGGCCAGTCGAACCGGTTGGAGTTGTAGCCGGCCAGATCGCATTGGTCGAGGAACTGGCGGATATCATTGGCGATCTCGCGAAAGGTGGGGGCGTCCTTCACCATGTCGTCCGTGATGCCGTGGATGGCTGAACTTTCTGCCGGGATGCGCATTTCGGGGTTCACCAGCCTGCGTTTTCTGACCTCCGAACCGTCCGGCAGGATCTTGACGATGGCGAGTTCTACGATGCGGTCCGACGACAGGTTGATGCCGGTCGTTTCCAGATCCATGAAGGCGAGCGGCCTGGTGAGCTTGATGTTCATGTTATTGAGCGCAAATTTCGTCAATTGGCTCGAGAGTTCCCTGAGATCCGACCGATATTTTTGCGCTTTTTGCCTCAAGGCCTTCGGGGGATAACAGGAAATGCGCAGGTGAAAAAAACCAACAAATCTTGTTAAAAGCAAGAGGAGGGCTTGACAAAGCGAGATGAAATTGCGTACTTTCGTATAGTTTCTTGGTATACATACCTTTACCAGCCTACTGCCCTCCTGAAAAACCACGTCGTAAACCTACTTGCTGTCGAAACCGACAGGCCCACAAACTTCAGAACGATGAAAAGAATCACATTGGTTTCCGTCCTGCTCGCCCTGATCGTGATGGCATCTGCTTCCTGTACCGCCTCCAGAGGGGGTAGAAGTGCAGGCTGTTACGCCAACAAGGGCATGGTAGGTTATCATTGACCGCAGCGCAGCAGCTTGGATGTTTCGGCTTGGTATCCATATGGGTATCGCATGTCTATCCGCCGGTTCTACCATCCCTTACTGTGATCTTCTTCTTGCCTTTGTTCAGCTTTTCCCATTCCTCCACCGCCTTCGGCTTGGGGGTTGACTTTTCGGCCTCTTTTCCAGCCGGGGCGGGTTCTCTCGCAGCCTGTGTGCGTCCGGCCGGCCCGAATTTTTGTCCTGAAATGTACTGTTCCGTTTTCATGACGCGCCCGGTAGCGGGTTCATAGTAGCGCCATTCGCCGTGCCTGACTTCAGCTGATTCCAGTTTGATGATCATGCTTTTGGTGAGCATGGGGTTGTCGAGGTCCGGCACATCGATGGTATCGTAAGGGTTTTTGGGATCCACGTATTTCCAGGACTCTTCCCGCAGCGGCTCTCCGATCCGCGTGAAATAGGTCTGCCTGCCGTCCTTGAATCCTTCGCGGTAGCGCTCAACGGCGATCATATCCCCCTCGAGGGTGAAGCGTTTCCAGAGGCCTTGTTTTTTGCTGTCCACAAATTCCCCTTCTTCTTCGTAGCCGGGTTCGCCGCGGAGTGGTTCCACGCGGATCAGCCAGGGTCCCTGGCGGAGGCCTTTGGTGTCGATGCGGTTGAGGGTATCGCCTTCTTCGGTGACGGAGAATGCCTGCCAGGGTTGGGCGGTGGCATGTTGAATGGAGAGGATCAACAGGCTGATGGTGAAGGCTGCGGTGGTGAGTATCCGGGATATCGAAGTTGACGTATGGTTGGTCATGGGGATCATTTAGGGATGTATGAATGATTGTTTCATGACAGTAAAACTTCTGCCGGGATGCTGAGTTCCCGGTGAAACAGCTTAGCGAGTTCGAGGGTGAGGGGTTTGCGTTTGTTGAGCAGGGCTGACACATAGCCCTTGCTGCCTACTTTGCCTACGAGGTCTTTGTTCTTCATGCCCCGTTCCTTCATTTTGGTCTTGATGGCCTCGATGGGGTCAGGCATTGGCACGGGATGATGTTCATCCTCGTACTGTTTGATCAGCAAGAGGGCGACCTGAACTTTCTCTCCGGTCGGACTATCGGGTTTGACCTTCCGGTCGAACTGTTTGTCAACCCATTCGAGGTATTCTTCGTATTGCGCTTCGGTTTTGATCAATCTTAATTCCATTTCAGTTCTTTTTGTGTTGGACGGTGGTTACGTCGATCTTGTCGTAATCGGCATGTGTTCCAAACCATTTGACCTGCACCACCCGGTATTCGAATACGATCCGGACGACCAGCCGGTATTTGTTGCCCAGGATGTTGAATACTACCCGGTCGTCGGCTACGATACTTGCATTGCCATAGACCTGTTTCAGTTCGTTGAAATTTCTGAAATCGCTGTTCAGTAGCTCGTGGTACCACCCCAACAGGGCCGTTTCTGCCAATGGATATGCTTTGCAGTAATCAAGCAGGGTTTTTCGGGTGATGATGTTGAACACAATTACAAAGGTACAAAAAGTGTACCAATAGAAAACCTTTCAGCGTTTCAATCGACATTTCTTATGGCATTTGGCTTTCCTTTGCGGCCTTGCGGTAAAGCCATCACCGCGAGGGGGCAAAGCCGCGAAGAACAGCTCAAAAACACAAAGGCAAGAAATCTCGCGTATTGGCTAATTTGCAGGAAATGTTTTAATCAACTTCGTTATGATCATAAAATTAAAGCGATTTAAAATTAACGTACTGTTAATGCTCACTCTGTTCCTGGGTCTGCAATGGGCCCAGGCACAGCCCGCCCCTACCCCGGCGGAAGTGCGCATGGCCAGTGCCGCACTCCGGAAAGCACAGGCTGACAGCTCCCCCTGGCGCGACATCGCCTTCCGGAACATCGGACCGAGCATACAAGGAGGCAGGGTGGATGACCTGGAGGTCAATCCCGAGCACCCGA
>JAJTFQ010000059.1 GCA_021299955.1 Chitinophagaceae bacterium | reverse complement strand
CCGCAGTATCTTTTCAGGAACTCCACCGCCCGTGCGTGGCCAGCCATTGTCGGCCATGAACAGCGTGTCTCGATACAACAGATCGAATCTGTGTAATCGATGGGCCGTCAGGGAGAACTGCAGCGGAGCATATTTCAATCGCTTGGTAACCCCCAGCTGCACATCAAAAGGCATATCCTCCCTGGCCTGGTCGTAGGTGCGCCACTGAGCGCCCATGTTGCGGAACAACACGCCCGCCTGAAACCCCTGTGCACTATCGTGGTAATTCACCCCGACATCTGCCAGGACAGCGCCGGACCTGTAGATGCCATACCGACTGAAAGCGCCTTTGACATTCACCCCGCCATACCAACGTTCAAGATAACGCCCGCCGGCAGACAAACGTAACGACATGTCCTGCGCCCTGAAATCTCCCAGCACATTACCCGCCGGATCCGTCTGAGCGGCTGTACCATAGTCGAACAGATCGATACCGCCGGACAGGACAATGGCCCGGCGTGCCGGCGCAGCTGTCATCATCCATCCCAGCTGTCGCATCCCTGCAGGATGGGCATTGAAGGCTGCAGTCATTTGTCCGTGATGTGAGGATCGGAGGAGCGCCGGATTGTGCGCGGCTACTGCCGGATCATCGGTGATCACGGATGTATTGGCGCCTCCGAGGGCATTCAGCAAGGGATATGGCGGAAGCCGGAGGAAGGAGAAGGCTGACTGCCCGCCAAGTGTCTGCGCCATGCCCGCACAGGCAACTTGAAATCCCCAGAAGATCAGAAAGATGCGTCTGAACATCCGCATACGAGCGAAAATAAGGATTGGAACCTGACAAAAAAGAAAATCCCCCATGGAAATGGGGGAATTTTGTAACCCTTAAAACAACCAACATGAAAAACTAACTTGCGTAGTTTTCAAAAAGAACAAGGTTTCTTTTGAAATGTTCAGGATGCTGGCAGAAAAAAATCCCTTTTTTTGATTTCCATGCAAAAAACAAAAAAAAGGGACATCCCGGAAAGGACGCCCCTGCTCAAAAATTGATGCTGTAAGTTTATGACAGGGCCAGCTCCAGCACCTGATGCATGGTTTTTACATAATGGAAGGTAATGCCTTCGATGAAGCCGGTCTCTATCTCCTGTACATCCTTCTCATTCTGCCAGCACAGGATGATCTCCTTCATTCCCGCACGCTTGGCCGCCAGTACCTTTTCCTTGATGCCGCCAACCGGCAGCACCTGTCCGCGGAGGGTGGCCTCGCCGGTCATGGCCAGGTGAGAACGTACCTTCCGGCTGGTCAGGGCGGAAGCCAAAGCGGTCATCATCGTAATGCCCGCACTCGGACCATCCTTCGGGACGGCTCCCTCAGGAACATGGATATGTATATTGCGTTCCCTGAAAAGTACGGGATCGATGCCGATCTTCTTTGCGTTGGACTGAAGGTAGGTAAGCGCCGTGGCCGCACTCTCTTTCATGACATTACCCAGGTTGCCGGTCAGTTTTAGTTCTCCCTTTCCTTCACTCAGGCTCGTTTCTATGAACAGAATGTCCCCGCCGACATAGGTCCAGGCCAGTCCCACGGCTACTCCGGGCATATTGGCCGTCTTATAGATCTCGTTGGAATATCTCGCCTTCCCGAGGATACGCTCCACATCCTTGCGGGTGATCGTTCCCTTGATCCGTCCCTTCATCGCATACTCCTTGGCCATGGCCCGCATCAGCGAAGCCAGCTGCCGGTCGAGTTCACGCACCCCGCTCTCACGGGTGTACTGCTCGATCACCATGCGAAGTACATCCGGGCTCACCTTAAGCGGCACCTTTCCCAAGCCATGCATCTCCTTCTGTTTGGGTACGAGATGACGATTGGCGATCTCCTGTTTCTCTTCAACGGCATAGCCGCTGAGCTCTATGATCTCAAGCCGATCCCGCAGTGCTGGCTGGATGCTCTGGATATCATTTGCCGTGGCGATGAAGAGGACCTTGCTCAGGTCGTACTCCAACTCCAGGTAGTTATCATAGAAGGAATGGTTCTGTTCGGGATCCAGGACCTCCAGCAGCGCGGAAGATGGGTCGCCCCGGTGATCCCGTCCTACCTTGTCGATCTCGTCGAGGATCATGACGGGATTGGATGTTTTGACCTTTCGGATGGTCTGCAGGATCCGGCCGGGCATAGCACCGATATAGGTCTTTCGATGACCGCGGATCTCACTCTCATCGTGGAGGCCACCCAGGCTGATGCGGGCATACTTGCGGCCAATGGCGTTAGAAATGCTACGGCCCAGCGAGGTCTTACCGATACCCGGAGGCCCCACAAAGCAGAGGATCGGGCTTTTCATATCGCCCTTCAGCTTCAGAACAGCCAGGTATTCAAGGATGCGTTCCTTGATCCTGTCCATTCCGTAGTGATCCGCGTCCAATACCTTCTTGGCCTTGCGGAGGTCGTAACTATCCTCCGTGCAGTCTTCCCAGGGGAGGTCCAGCAACAGATCGAGGTGGTTATAAACAATGGAATAGTCGGGCGTGCTGGGATGCATACGCTCGAGCTTTTCCAGGTTCTTCTTGAACAATTCCGCAGCGGCCTTGGACCATTTTTTGGTTTCCGCCTTCTTCCGCATGTCCTGCAGCTCCCGGTCGTTCGCATCTCCGCCGAGTTCCTCCTTGATACTTTTGAGTTGCTGCTGCAGGAAATATTCCCGTTGCTGCTTGTCGAGCTCTGTCTTCGTTTTGGTCGTGACCTTGTTCTTGAGTTCGGCAAACTGCAATTCCTTTTGCAAGAGATGCAGCAGTGTCTCCGAACGCGCCTTCAGGTCATCCATCTCCAGCAGCTGCTGCTTCTCGAAGAGATCGCTGTTCAGGTTGCTGCTCACGAAATGGATCAGGAAGGCCGGGTTCTCGATGTTTCGCAGGATGATGCTTGCCTCTGTCGGGATATTGGGAGACAACTGAATGATCTGCCCGGCCAGGTCCTTGATGGAACTGACCGTTGCATCAAACTGCTGATCATCCGTGATCACCGTCTCCTCCAGTACCCGGATCCGCCCGCGGAAGAAAGGCTCCTGCTCCGTGACTTCGAGCAGTTCAAAGCGCTTGCGCCCCTGGATGATGACCGTCGTTCCACCATCCGGCATCTTGATGAGCTTGATGACCTTGGCCACCGTACCCACCCTGACCAGGTCGTCTACACCTGGATCCTCGACGTTGGAGTCCTTTTGAGCCAGTACCCCGACCAGTTTACTGCCCTTATAGGCTTCGTTGACCGCCTTGATCGACTTGTCGCGACCCACCGTGATCGGAATCACCACCCCCGGGAACAACACCGTGTTGCGCAATGGCAACACCGGCAGATCCTCCGGGATCTGAATCTCATCCGGTCCGTCCCCATCTCCCTCGTTCAGCGGGATGATCGGCATGAAATCCATGTCATCGTCCGCCATATGATACGTTCTGTCCAAACTCATAGCTTTCCACATTAACGACAGGCTGACACGTTTTAATGCCTCCCCGATCAAAAATACAATCACACCCCTCAGGACAATATTGATGCCAATGATGGCAAAGTAGTACCTGTACCCCCAACCAGACCAAAACCGGTCCCTAGACCACCGGAAAAACTGTCAGTACTTTTAAAAAAAACAGCCAGTCTGTCACACAGACTGGCTGCCTTGCCATATGCGGGACGGCTCGAATAAAGGGATCAGAAGTTGATGCCGACACCGAGCTGCACCATCTGACTCTTCCAGGTATCGGAATTGGCTACATCGCTGATATTTGTGAGGCCGATGCCATACCGACCATAGATCCTGAACATCAGCAGTTTGAGTTGGACACCACCGAGGAGTGAGAGGTCGCCGTTCTTGAAGGCGGCGCCACTGTTACGTACCAGGGTCTGCCCGTCATCCATCAGGATTCCGAACTGCGGGCCAAACTGCAGCATCAGCGGACCGCCGGATGGCCTCAGGTTGATCAGCACGGGGATGCTCAGATATTTGAGATCGGCTACGACGTTGGGATTGAGGCTGGATGTCAAACTGCCCAGAGAACTACCGGTTTCTGTTTTTGTCTGATTGAACAGCACTTCCGGCTGTATCCCGAACTTCTTGGTGAACATGATCTCCAGTGCGCCCCCCAGGTGATAACCAAAGTTGAAGCCTTCCTTGAAGGCCTGTCCGTCGATCTTGTACATGGTGGACCCCACGCGGGCACCGATCTTGAAACTACCCTGCGCCTGCGCTCCGATAAATCCGGCAGCTGCGATCAGGCAAGTGAAGATGATTTTTTTCATGTGCATTAATTTGAAAGGAAAGATGGTGAAGTCCTCCCAAAAAGTACGCCAATAACCTGTTAATCCTAACGCAGAGGGGGCATTATCTTGGTAAAATACCCGATTCAGACGAGTTCCAGCAGGGTGATCTCAGGAAGGATGCCCACCCTGCCGGGATATCCCAGAAAACCAAAACCCCGGTTCACGTAGAGATGCCGATGGCCATCCCGGTACAGTCCGGCCCACTGACGGTATACATACTGCACGGGGCTCCAGCGGAAACCCGGTATCTCCAAACCAAATTGCATCCCATGGGTATGACCGCTGAGCATCAGGTCGATGTCCGGGTAGTCTTTCAACACCTGTGCCTCCCAATGGCTGGGATCATGACTGAGCAGGATCTTGAACGGGAGGGATTCGGTACCCTTCCAGGCATCTTCCATCCGACCATATTTGGGAAAGTTGGCCTTCGCACCCCAGTTCTCAATGCCGAGCACAGCGATGTGCTGGCCATCGCGTTCGATGGCGACATGCTCATTGAGGAGCAGCCGCCATCCCATCTCCGCATGGACCGATTTCAGTCGCTCCAGATTGGCGGCTTTGGCTTCCGGGCTCGGCCAGGAGCGGTAATCGCCGTAATCGTGATTCCCCAGACAACTATATACGCCCAGCGGAGCCTTCAGCCGGGCGAAAACCTCCAGGTACTCGTCCATCTCCCCGGCTTGATCGTTCACCAGGTCACCGGTGAAGAAGATGATGTCCGGCGCAAGATCAAGGATCTGCTGCACGCCCCGCTCTACTGCGCGACGATCGGTCAGACTACCCGAGTGTATGTCTGATATGTGCACCGCCCGCAGTCCCCGAAATGCATCCGGGAGTCCGGGATGGTTGATCTTTACATGCGCGGTCCGGTATCTGTACTTGTTTCCAAATCCCCAGAGCAGGCCTCCGAACAGACTGCCGCCGATGCCGATGCCCAGCCAGCTCATGAATACCGAGCGGGAGATGGGAGCAGCCCGAAAGGGTTCATCTGCCAGCAGGCGGTAATATAGTTGCCCACCCGTCCAGTGGATGAGCCTTCTCATATCATCGACCAGGAAAAACACTGATGCCGTGAGCTTGGAGAGAAAGAGTCCGATGAGAACGGCAAAAACATAGATACGCACCGCCCTCGGCCACTGGTCCGTCAGGTTCAGCGGACCTGTCAGGAACATCAGTACGGCGAAAATGGAAGGCAACCAATAAACAATGGTCACGATCCAGCGGGTCCTTGGCGACCACGGCTGCATCAGGAGCCGCAGGGTCTGGAAGACGTAGAGGTCGAGCAGGAGCATGCCGACGATGAAGGTAGTAGAGGCGAGTAATCTGCCCATGATGTCTGGTGTGATGATTGCGGATGGATCGAAGATCAGCCTGGGAGAGGCTACCAGGCGGGTTTAGCAGGCCAGGAACTCATCGATCTGTGCTGACATGGCCGCCAGCGTTGACTCATCGCGGATCACGCCATCCGCATCCATGAGCTTGTCCACCACCGAGATCGGAAGGCGGTTGGGCAACACCGTCACCTTCAGGTAGTTGAGCGTGCCCGTCAGATGCTCCAGCCCGCGGAGATTGCCTGCGCGTCCGGTAGATACGCCCGTCAACATTGCCTTCTTGCCCCACCAGGCCTGTTTGATGTCCGTGAGATCGATCATGGTCTTCAGGCTACCGGGATAACTTCCGTTGTATTCCGGGGCGACGAAGATAAATTTCCGGGCCGGGAAGAGTAATTCACGCTCAATTCGATACAGTGTTTCGGTACGTCCGTTCAGATCCAACCCTTCCAGCGTCAGGAGACCGGCGCGTACTCCCCGCTCCAACAACATCCCTTCGATCTGCCGGGCGACCCTGAGTGTGTTGCTCCCCGCCCGGTTCGTAGCGGAGATGATCGTAATATTCACATTGTCCATGGTGACCAAATAACACAAATGTCTATTTATTGTTCCATCAAATGAAGGTGAAAACGTATTTTTGACGCCTGATCAGATGCGCGGGGGACGCTTCCCGACTCAGAGAGACCAAGGCCATACAGATTTGTCGCCATCCCCTGACGCCGCACGGGCATCGAAACAGATCCTCTCAACAGCGACCGCTATGAAGTTCACATATTACGGACATTCGTGTTTCCGGGTGGAAACGAAGGGATCGTCGGTCCTATTCGATCCGTTCATCAGTCCGAATCCACTGGCGTCGGGTGTTGATATGGATTCGATCACGGCAGATCATATCTTCGTGAGTCATGGTCATGATGATCACATTCACGACTGCGCAGCCATCGCACAACGGACGGGTGCCCTCGTGGTGTCGAACTTCGAGATCTGCGGCTGGCTTCGGAAGCAGGGCCTGGAAAGGCTGCACGCCATGAATACCGGCGGACGTTGGACCTTCCCGTTTGGCATGGTCAAAGCCGTTGCAGCCCAGCACTCCTCGGGACTACCCGATGGAACCTATGGAGGCAATCCGATGGGATTCGTGTTCAAAACCGATGATTGTAACTTCTATTACGCAGGAGATACGGCACTGACACTGGACATGCAGCTTATCCCTTCATTTGTGCCACCAGCGCTGGCCTTGCTCCCGATCGGAGATAATTTTACGATGGGATACGAGGATGCGGCACGCGCGGCCACGATGATCCAATGCCGGAGAATTATCGGCTTGCATTTCGATACCTTTGCACCGATCCAGATAGATAAGGATCGCGCAAAGGCGCATTTTGACAGAACGGGTCTTGAACTGATCCTACCGGAGATCGGCTCGACCCTTGAATTTTGAACCATTGAACAACAGGCAAATAAGCAACATATGGCTCGGGTCATAGGCATAGCAAATCAAAAAGGCGGCGTCGGAAAGACCACCACGGCGATCAACCTCGCCGCCAGTCTGGCGGTGCTGGAATGCAAAACACTCCTGGTGGATGCAGACCCTCAGGCGAACAGCACCTCGGGCATCGGCTTCGACTTGCAGAATATCCGTCAGAGCCTGTATGATGCGATGGTCAACCAGGCGCGGGCAAGGGATGTCATCCTCAAGACCGACATACCCAATCTGTCTCTGATCCCTTCGCATATCGACCTGGTCGGTGCGGAGATCGAGATGATCAATCAGCCCGGCCGGGAAGTGGTCCTCAAAGCGCTGCTCGACGAGGTCCGTAACGAATACGACTTCATCATCATCGACTGCTCCCCCTCACTGGGTTTGATCACCGTGAATGCCCTCGTGGCTGCCGACAGCGTGATCGTGCCCGTACAGGCAGAGTTCTTCGCCCTTGAAGGGCTGGGCAAACTGCTCAATACCATCAAGATCGTACAATCGAGGCTCAATACCGCCCTGGTGATCGAGGGCATCCTGATGACGATGTATGACGGCCGGCTCCGGCTCTGCAACCAGGTGGTCAATGAAGTACGCCGGCATTTCCAGGAGACGGTCTTCGATACCGTGATCCACCGGAACAGTCGCCTCAGTGAAGCGCCCAGCGTGGGCAAGCCCGTGATCCTCTACGATGCCGACAGCAAGGGATCGATCAACTATCTGCACCTGGCCAAAGAGATCATGCAGAAGAACAACCTCACCAAGATCAGTCAATCCGAAAGAATACTAAGCCTCGACGATGAGTAACCCCAATACGAAGAAAGAGATGCTGGGCAAGGGCATCAGGTCCCTGCTCCAGGGTATCGACAGCGAAATGAAGAACCCTGAAGGTACCCTGAAGACCGAGGTCGTTGAAAAGACCACGGGCATGTTCAAGGTCCCGATCGGGCAGATCGAGGTGAACCCGAGGCAGCCCCGTCAGGATTTCGACGAACAGGCCCTGCAGGAGCTTGCCGCTTCGATCCGCTTGCATGACATCATACAACCCCTGACCGTTGCCAGGATCGCGCCGGACAAATACCGGTTGATTGCCGGCGAACGCCGTCTGCGTGCGTCAAAGATCGCCGGACTGAAGGAAGTTCCTGTTTTCATCCGGGAGGCCAACGACCAGCAGCTCCTCGAGATGGCCCTGCTCGAGAACTTACAGCGCCAGGACCTCAATGCGATAGAGATCGGCCTCAGCTACAAGCGTCTGATGGACGAATGCGACCTCACCCAGGAACAAGTGGCAGAGCGCATGGGTAAGGAGCGTAGCACCGTCACCAACTACATCCGTCTGCTGAAACTGCCGCCCGCGATCGTGGTGGCCGTCCGCAATGGTACGATATCCATGGGCCATGCCCGCGCACTGATCAACGTGGACGTGGTCGACAAACAACTGCGGCTGTTCAAGGAGATCATCGACAAGGGCCTCTCCGTCAGACAGGCGGAAAACCTGGTACGTACCCTGTACAACGAAAAGAAGGCGCCGGCAAAGACCGAAAAAACAACGTTACCGCCCATTTTCAGGAAGATCGAGGACACCATATGCTCACATTTCGGCACGAAGGCAAAACTTGTACACCAAAAGAAGGGACACGGCCAGATCGTGCTCGAATACTATTCGGTGGAGGAGTTGAACGCATTGCTGGAAAAAATGAAGATCACGGTACAATGAACCGGGCCGTCAGGTTCCTGGTTAAGACATGGCTGATACTGGCATGCTGGCTCATCGCCGCCGTCCCGCTGATGGCTCAGAACCGGCTGGAGAAGGTGTCCGCCACCGAATCTGCCCCACTGCGTCCGACTGCCGTGCGACCGGTCTCCCCTAACATTAGCAAGCCGGGCAAGACGACCGCTACATCCGATACCGGAAAAAAAGAACGATCCCTGGCGGCCAAGGCGGCGATCCGCGCAGCCATGATCCCCGGATGGGGACAGATCTACAACCGGAAATACTGGAAACTCCCACTCGTTTACGGAGCCCTGGCCATCCCCGTATCCACCTTCGCGTACAATCTCGACTGGTATCGGAAATGCCGGGAAGCATATAGTATCAGGTATTTTAATGACACGTCAAGGGTGGTACCCGACCTGCCGACGGATGGGATCGATCAGCAGCTACAGCCCCTGTCGACCCAGTCGCTGCGGCTCTATCGGAATGAATTCAGGAAGAATGTCGACCTGTCAGTGCTCGCCCTGCTGGCCGTGTGGGGACTGAATGTGCTGGACGCCACGGTGGACGGACATCTGCGCTCCTTCAACGTATCGGATGACCTCAGCCTGAAACTGGATCCCGGTCCCGGACCACCCGGTCGGAGCGTCAGCGTGGGCATTGTATGGCGCCTTGGAAACCCGCCGCGCCGGAACTCCCCGGCCATCGGCAGATGACCGGTCGCAATTCATCCTGAACAATCACTGCACAAGACCAAGCCATGAAGATCATACTGGTAGGATATGGGAAGATGGGACGCATCATCGAACAGACGGCCCTTGGCCGGGGACACGAGATCCTTGGTCGCATCGATCTGCACAACGCATCCGAACTGAACGCCGACCTTGCCGCCACCGCAGACGCCGCCATCGAGTTCACCGGTCCGCACAGCGCATACGACAATGTAATGAAATGCCTGTCGCTCGGCCTCCCCGTGGTCTGTGGATCGACAGGTTGGCTCGAGCGTTACGAAGAAGTTGCAGCGTACTGCCGTCAGCAGGCTGGCAGCCTGCTCTACGCCAGCAATTTCAGCGTGGGCGTGAACATCTTTTTCGAGATCAATAAAACCCTCGCACGGCTGATGGCCGGACACCCGGGTTACGAGGTGAGCCTCCGGGAGGTACATCACACCCAGAAGAAAGATGCACCCAGCGGCACCGCCATCACCCTGGCAGAACAGGTGCTCCGATCCGTACCCGGAAAAGAAAAATGGGTCAACGAAGAAACGGGCCTTGCTTCGGACCTCGTGATACAAAGCGAGCGCATCGATCCTTACCCCGGACTGCACACCGTGCGCTACGCCTCGGCGATCGATGAGATCCGCATTACCCACGAGGCCCATAGCCGCGACGGCTTCGCACTGGGTGCCGTACTCGCCGCAGAATTCATCAGCGGCAGGAAGGGTATCTTCTCAATGAAGGATGTACTCGGCATTGGCGACTGAGCCGACCAAATTATCGGTATATTCACCAGGAGAAAACGGGAGCAGATGCTTAACAAGAAAACACAATACGCATTCCGGGCATTGGAATACATGGCCAGACGGAAGGCTCAGGGTCCCGTACTGATCCAGGAAATCTCTGAAACAAAAAAGATCCCGCTTAAATTCCTGGAAAATATCCTGCTTGAACTCCGCAAGGAGGGCATTTTGGACAGCAAAAAGGGGAAAGGTGGCGGCTATCTGTTCCGCATCCCGCCCGATAAGATCCCGCTCGCCCGCATCATAAGGGTCATGGATGGTCCCATCGCCATGTTGCCCTGTGTGAGCTTATATTTCTATGAGCGATGCAGCCAGTGCGACGAGCACAACTGCGGCCTGCATGACATCATGATCACGGTCCGGGACGCCAATCTGAGCATTCTCGAAAATAAGACGGTAGCCGACCTCGCGGCGGAGCCGGAACGGAATATCGATGCCGACGTGCTCAGCGAATAGTTCCCGATCAGTCGCATGCTCATGGTCCGGTCCGACCCTGAATTCCATACCCGACCAAAGATCAGTCAGTGCATCTGGTAGTATACCATGCTGCTTGAAGGCATACCAGGTCAGCCAGGCGGGCTCTTTTCCGAAATTGAACACACAATACAGCCTGCGGGCATCCAGCGTGCGCACGTATCCAGCCACATGGATGTTGTGAGGATGCATCCATGAAATATTTCCGTAGTCACCGGTCAGCTCATATTCTCGTCGAAGGCGGATGAGTCGCTGCAAGCCGGTGAACACACATTGCATTGGCGTTCCGGGCCGCAGGCGTTCAGCCAGGGCCTGCCAGTCGATACGCGGACGATGCATCCACCGGTTATCATAATACTTGCCGGGATCTTCCTGGTAGGTGTAATCGTTCAGTGAAGCGATCTCGTCTCCATAAAAGAGCATGGGAATACCTCCCAGGAAGAGGCTGTGTGCCTGCATCATCAGGATCCGGTCCAGCGCGGTATCCACAGCCGTCCGGTCATCTGCAGAGATGGCCGTCTCCAGTCCGCAGAGGGATGCCAGCGATCCGCTGATGCGGGCGTCCTGGGTTTTCGGATTGACCGAGAACAGCGCCCCGCGGGCTTCCGAGCCGGGATGCACCCCGGAATAGTGATCCTTGATGAAGCGTCGATGTGCGTAGGGATCGAAGCCCGCCTCCCGGATCATCTCGTCGGTATAACCCAGGCCAATATCGTCGTGGCAACGGACATAGTTGATCCACGTCGTACCAAAGGGCTTCTGCTGCAACTGGGGTTGCGCCGAGAGCATGATGCGTGTGTCGCCGGTGGCCAGCGCATCCCACTGCAAGGCCATATGGGTGGCATTGTATGCGATGTCACATTCCCGGGCGGTATAGATGCCCGTGCCGAAATAGCGCATAATGTCCGCCGGGGCAACGATGGCCTCACCCAGCAGTGCCATACCCGGCGCAGAGGTCGCCACACACTGGCGCAACAACCGGAGCAGGGTGTGTGCCCCGGGAAGATTCTGGCAGGTCGTTCCCGGCTCCTTCCAGATGAAGGCGGGGGCATCAATGCGCAGGATGTCAATACCCAGATTGGCATGGAAGAGCACCGTGTCCAGCATCTCTATGAAAACCCGTGGGTTGCGGTAATTCAGATCCCACTGATAGCGATGAAAGACCGTCATCACCCATTTGCCGCATTCCTCCACCCAGGTAAAATTTCCGGGCGCACTCTCCGGAAAGATCTCGGGCATGGCAGCATCGTACCTGTCCGGCAGGGTGCGGTCAGGGAACATGTAAAAGAAATCCTGGTATTCCGGATCACCCGCCTTTGCACGACGGGCCCATTCATGGTGATGCGAAGTGTGATTGAAAACGATGTCAAGCATCAGGTACATGCCCTGCGACTGCATCAGTTCCTGAAGTGACCGGAGATCCTCAATGGTGCCAAACTTCGGATCTACCCGACGGAAATCGGAAACCGCATACCCGCCATCGCTCTCGCCTTCCGGACTTTCGAACAGCGGCATAAGGTGTAAGAGATTGACCCCAAGTTCGCGGATGTATGTCAACCGGTCACGCATCCCGTTGAGGTCACTGCAGAATCGGTCGACATACAGACTCATGCCGGTGATTTGATTGGACAGGAACCAGTGCCCGGCATCCAGCTTTCGGTCGTCCCTTTCGAGCATGGAGACCGGTCTGGACACATGTGCCCTGATCAGGGTCCGGACCATCTCGCTGAAAAATTGGTCGCGCTGCGGATGATTGCCGTAAAGCTCGTGAAAAAGGGCGTCCAGGGCCGTGGCATTGGCCGTCAGACGGGTGACAAAGGATGCATCCGGCTGACGACTTTCAGCTGAATCGCCATCTGCCAGGATGTTACGGATCTGTTGATGTAATGAATGCCTGTACACGGATCGGAAGTTATGCGAGAATATCCTGGTTGAGGTGCCTGAAGGCTTCCATCGCCCCCAGGTAGGCGCATGTCCGGGCACCGGCCCGGTTTGCCCGGCTTACGATCCCCTGCCAGTCTTCGATCCCGGGCATGCCGGCACCATGATCCATACGGACGGCCAATTGATGCAACACGGCACCAACAAAGGCGTCTCCGGCACCCGTAGTATCCACCGGATCCACAGGTATGCTGGGGATGACCTGCTGATCGTCGCCAACCGAAAGCAGGGTGCCCTCCTTTCCGAGGGTGATCGTAAAAACAGCGTGACTCTGTTGACGCAGCGCAGTGGCGGCCTCCCGGAGATCCGATGCCCCGGTCAGCAACAGGGCCTCCTCGTCGCTCACCTTGAAAAAATCACAATGGCGGATGAAATGAAGGGCCTGACGGATGAAGGCCGGCACATCATCGCGATACAGCAGCTGTCGATAGTTCGGATCGAAACTGATGGCCACTCCCTCCTGTCGGGCGCGGCTCAGCAAGTCGAGATAGGTCGATTGCAACGGACCCGGCAGAAAGGCTGTGGCCGAGCCGAAATGTACGATCGATACATCCCGAAGCGAGATCCCTGCCACCTCCGAAGTCTGCAACTGTCCGTCCGCCCCGCGATTGAAGTAAAAGTCACGCTCCCCATCCTCCATCAGTGAAACAAAGGCGAGGGTCGTGAAATGCAAGGGATCCCTGTACACATGGGTGGTATCTACTCCGAAGGAACGGAGCACTTCAACCAAATGATCGCCAAAAGGGTCTGCCCCCACCTTGGCAGCCAGGCTGACAGAACCACCCAGCGCGGCAACGGCTGCGGCCACATTGGTCGGGGCGCCACCCGGCTTCTTCTGGAAATGAATCCCATCCGACAGGCGCTGGCCACGATCGGTACAAATCATGTCGATCAGCGCCTCACCAATACATAATATACTCATTTTTCCTGATATTATTTATGACCGTGTTCAGTGCCCGGAGGACATCACGGACGTTTCGGTATCAGCAGACTCTCTGACCCGGATGCGGAGGGTCGCCAGGGCTGCCAGCAGCAGCAGGACACCGGCAAAATGCATGACGCTGCCCGGGTCTCCGGAGAGGAAATGCTCATAAACGTACCCAAAGGTCAGGGTCTGCAGGATCATCGGGATCACGATCATCATATTGACTATACCCATGTATACACCATATCGCTGCCGGGGGATAGCGGAAACGATCATGATATAAGGGATGCCCATCATGCTGGCCCATGCGATGCCGAAGCCTATCATCGGAGGAAAAAGCAGGTATTTGTTCTCAATTCCGGGAAGGATCAGCAGGGCCGCAGCGGCCAGCCCCAGGCATACAACATGTACCAGCTTCGCCGAATATTTCCTGGCCATCCACACCAGTCCGAAGGCAGACAGAAAGGTGACGATGTTATAAAAGCCATTTACCAGTCCCGTCCAGCCCACCGCTTCCTGATAGAGGGCCGGATCGGACTCCGAAGTCGTACGCCACACCGACCAGGCGATGCTGTGTGAGATGTACTGCCAGTAGCAGAACATGGCATACCATTGGAACAGGTACACGAGCGCCAGCTGCCAGAGTACCGACGGCATGTCGCGTATGGCCGCACCGATCTCCGTGAAGGGGGCGAACAGGCCACCCGGTCTGGCACGCATGGCTTTCAACTCCTCTTCTCCGGGCGGGATCTCGGGCGTGCGGGAGGTTGACCATACAACCGATCCGATCGAACAGATGGCGCCAAAGAAAAAGGAACCGAATACCCAGTAAGGAATGCCCGACCGGCCATCTTCAGTCGTCGTCTCTCCGCTGATCCAGCGCTGAAAGAAAAAGAGGGAGAGATTCGCGAGAGTGATGCCCAGGCCCGTGAAGAAGCTCTGCGTCAGGAAGCCCAGCGCGCGCTGGGCAGGCGGCAGTTTGTCGGCAATGAAGGCCCGGTAGGGCTCCATGGCCGTATTGTTGCCCGCATCCAGGATCCAAAGCAATCCCACCGCCATCCACAATGCCTTGCTGAACGGGAAAGCAAATAGCGCTAAACTGCACATGATCGCGCCGATCAGGAAGTAAGGTTTCCTCCGACCCCAGCGCGGATGCCACGTCCGGTCGCTCATCGCTCCAATGATCGGTTGCACCAGCAAGCCTGTCATTGGCCCCGCCAGATTCAGCAGGGGAAGTTCCTCCGGCTTCGCATGCAGAAAAGTGTACAACGGGTTGATGGCGGTCTGTTGCAGGCCAAAACTGTATTGAATGCCGAAGAAGCCAACATTCATATTGATGATCTGCCAGAAGGAAAGGTTCGGAATGGATGGATTACGCATGATACAAGCATCGTTGAGACTGGAAAGTAGATGAAATTACCGCGCATCCTCGCATCCATCCAAGCCCTGTGGAGGATATTTGAATTTGCAATCGTTTGCTGGTGTAAAAAAAAATGAAAGACAATGCACCGGCAGGTAACTTTGAACCATGGCAGAAGATCTCAACATCCACCTGGGAAATAAAAGAGAGCAGTACGAACACCTCATTCCGCAGATCGAAGGATTGCTGGAAGGAGAAACCGACCTCACGGCAAACCTCGCCAATATCTGCGCCGCCCTGCACGAACAGTTCCAATGGCTCTGGGTGGGCTTTTACCTGGTCAAGGGAGAAGAACTGGTGCTGGCGCCTTTTCAGGGCCCTGTGGCTTGTACACGCATACGCAGGGGAAGAGGTGTCTGCGGAACCGCATGGCAGGAGAAAAAAAACCTGATCGTACCAGATGTGGAGCAATTCCCCGGACATATCGCCTGCAGCAGTAGATCCCGCAGCGAAATTGTGGTGCCCTTGATCAGACATGGTCAGGTGGTGGGGGTACTCGATGTCGACAGCGAAACGCTGGCCGCCTTTGATGAAACTGACCAGCACTTTCTGGAAAACATCGTGAACATGATATCGATATGACATGAATGTGGGAGGCTCAAGGGGTTGCAGGTTTCGATTTTAAATGCTTTATTTGTATTTTAACAACATGGTTACCCCGAGCAAACAGAAAGATGGATGTAACGGGACCAGTATAATTAATCTCGATCATGACCCTCAGGCAGTTATCCCGTATCTTAATCGTCAATATTCTCCTCCTTTTCTGTCTTGTTGAAATCATTTCCTTCTTATACATTTCCGTCAAGAAACCTTATCTGAGGAAATTCGAATTCGTCCCAACCTACCTGAAATTCAGCATGCAGGACGAATATGAGCCCGTTGCCAAATCAGTACTGAATCCCAGGATCATTGACTCCACCCTGCCCTGGGGCATCTGGCATGTACCCGACAGGAAGTCTCGCCACCGCACCAACTGTTTTGATGTGATCATGAAATTCAATCACTACGGAGCGAGGGGGCCGGAACCGAAAACGGATGATGCTCAAAACGTCATTTTCCTGGGAGACAGTTTTACCGAAGGCTTCGGTTTGTCTGAGGAAGAGACCATTCCCGCTCAATTCAGTCGACTGAGTGGCCGACCGGCGATCAACCTGGGGGTGAGCAGATCAGGCAGCACGCAGCAATCTTTGCTTTATCGGCATTTTGCAGACAGTTTCAGGCACAGCAGGGTCTTCATGCTCATTCATCTCGAGAATGACCTGACGGACAATGACTACATGCAACATGACACCGTAACCAGGTACTATAAGCCCTATCGCAGGGACCTTCTGCATCCCGAACAGATCACCTACCGTGGACATCCCGATAGCAGCACAATGAATTCAAAGGTGTTCCAGCAAAAAATGAACGAATTCAGTCGCATAATCATCAAACGTGGTTTGATCAGTCACATGAATAGTGACAATTACACGTTGTTTGGCCGTATCGCAAGATTGACCTATACTCGTCGGATCTGGGAAATTTACCTAAATTTCAGGGAGGCACAGAAACAGTCAGACAAAGTTCCGGCCATGTTGGCTGCTCGACAACAAGATCTGAGGATCCTGGCCTACGATATGGAACAGGTGATGGACATTGCAGAAAAACATGGTTCGAAAGTCACCTTCATCAATCTCCCCGGTCAGCAACTATTATCCAGGTTGGAGCGACATCCCGAAAACCTGAAGGATTACCTCGACCTGGAAGATCGCCTGAAAAGACAAGCCGGCAGGAATGGGCATGAATTCAGATCCTATTTTAATTACATGCATCCACGACTTTCCGGGAATGAACAGATTTTTTTCAAATGTGACGGGCATTACAATGCTAACGGAGCGAGGATGGTTGCCGAATTCCTTTCAACAGAACTGACGCCGGAATCCCATGTAAACCGGGCGATTGGGAAGACTGCTAACAATACAGGAACGAGGGCGGCATCTCAATATGTCGCCGACAACAACTGACGGATTCTTTTATCAAATTCCTGTTTGAAAGCCTCGTGATGCCATCCGGTAGCAGGTCCGGAGAAACCAGCATGGATCTCTTTCACCTTTCCATCTCGCCCCACGTATATAGTGGTCGGAAAGGCCCTGATGGGGGTCAGTTCCGGGAGTGTTTTTTCTGTACGTAAACTGTCTGCACTGGTAACCCCGGTGATCAGCATGGGATAACGAACATCGAAACGATCCCTGAATTTTAATAGACTTCGTCGCGCGCGGGCCGTATCGGTGCTGTACTCATACGCCAAGGCTACCACTTCTATCCCCCTGGATCCATTGCGGTTGTAATACGTACTTAAAAACTGAGTCTCGTCCATACAATTCGGACACCAGGAGCCCATGATCTGAATGATAACCACTTTGTCTTTGAACCTTGCATCACGTAATGACACCCATTGACCTTCCAGGTCCTGAAATCGGAATGACAAACTGTCCTCCCCCGAACGCAGAGACATCGCTGCTAAGGCTCCATCGAGGCTCGCCTCCTCATCCCGGATGGCCGTCCATGGCTCCAAGTGAGTGAGCCCGGAGGCAAAGACTCCGTTGTTCAACATCCCATCAGGAGTCAATCGGGCACCAAAATAGTAGGCATGACTGCCATCGAAACAGGATAACTGCAGGGAATCCCCACTAACGATCCCTTCCAGGTATCTATAATCTCCGGTTGGGGTCAAAAATGTTCCGGTCAGGAATGAGCCTTTCTGCTTGAATTCCGCCACGGCATTCCTGAAGGTGCCGTCCGGCCTGCGAAGGCTGACACTCCACCGTCCGGAAACATCTATGCGCGCCGGTCCCGAATGAAGCGGAAAGCGGGTACGGCCAGGCTTTAATACTATGGCCTGATAAAGATCCTGACTGGTCGTACCCTTGATCCAGTCGCCACGCATCACACCGGACCGGTCGACAGACAGCTTCATCTCAGATTCAAAGAATGGCATGTCCACCATCAGGGAATCCCCCTTCCTGACCAGGCGATCCACCCGAATGGTCTCCCCGGCATTTCGGATCTTCCATGATATTCCGGAAGCATTGCGCACAACGTCCATATTGAACATGATGGGCAGACTGTCGGCCCGCAGGAATCGTCCGACATAAGATTGACCATTCGCAGGAGCTGCGCCCAGGCCCATCAGGATAGAAAGATTCAAGAGCGATTTAACCAGCCGAAAATTCATCAGGATCCTTTTGGCAAAGATAGATATAAGGGAGATGGCATACAGACGCTCCTGTAAGGCAGGCGCTATCTGAGCTGGCCGGCGGACCACTGAAATGAGACGAAGGCGCTGAGGTATTTAGCCCGAACGGAGACGAGTTTTTCACGGGCTTCCAGCAACTTATTCTCCCGACTGTTGACCAAAAAAAGCGTACTCTCTCCGAGTCTGAATTTAAGTTCCTCCCCTCTGTAGAGTTGTTCGTGGTTACGAACATAATCAAGGGCCTGAAGCCATTGATCGCGAAGCTGCAGCAGGGCTGCATGCTGGTATCGGATCTTATTCTCGATCTCCCAGACGGTTTGAGACTGACCGAGACGGGTCTCTCGAATCTTGAGCCTGGCCTCACGATATAGACCCCGGCCCTGTGAAAGTCTCAGGGGCATGGCCACGCCCAGCCCGAATTTGAAATCATTACGGAAGGGCTCGATCCCCGCATGCAGGGGTGTCGCATAGCCTTTGGAGAGCAGGTTATATTTGAGGTCTACCTTTGGCAGGAGGTCCTGAAATTTGAGTTGCCGTTCCACCTCCAGGCTTCTAAGCTTATAGTCCAGGATCTTGAGTTTAGGGTGTTCCCTTAAGGCAGTTTCCAGGGTACCTGCCAGTTCAGGTGTCATACCGGCCAACAGACTCACGGCCATGGATGTCGAGTCCGGACGAATGCCTGGTGGAAGATACCAGGGCTCGTCATTCGTCTTCCAGAGATAGTCGGACAGTTCAAGTCGGGCCTTAGCCAGGTTGAGGGTGGCCTCGTTGAGGGCAAGTTGAAAGGCCTGCAATTGTGTCAGGGCTTCAGTGGTGTCGATGGCGGGCCGATCGCCCTGTGCATGACCGGATCTCACCAACCGGAATCGCTGTCGGCTGACCTCCACGGCATCAGCCAGGATCCGTTGTACCTGATCCGCCTGCACCCAGTTCCAATAACGCATCGCCGCATCATGCAATAGGTCATTGATGGCAAGCCGCCGTTCCCAAAGGCTCTGATCCCTCATGATCCGGGCCTGACTGAGGACAGCCCTGCGCTTGTCCATCAGCAGGTTCTTGGCGATCGGAATACTGACCCCGAGATAAGACGACCGGCCGCGCGACAACTCCGGGTTGAGGAGATCCCCGAGGTTTCGCTCAAGCCCACCGGCGATCTCAACGCCATACCAGGTGGGGATGCGAAGTTCCGGGTTTACGTGCTCATAGTAATACTTGCCGTCGAAGGTCTTGCGTTCGGCATCCACGCTGAGGACGGGATCGAACCCCGCCCTGGCGGCGACCAGGCCTGCATCGGCCCGATCAACGATGATGGCCGCCTGACGTGCGATCGGATGAAAGGTCCTCACCAGGTTCAGGAAGGTTTCCTGAGACAGGGTGCTGTCAGAAGGCTGAGCCGATGCGGAGCAAAGGCCCACATGGATCAGACAATAAATGGACAGGAATGCTGACCTAATGTTCTTGTTTTCAAAAAATCTCATGTACCCTCCTTTTTGGGTGATGGGATGGCCCGCGTAGTCGAACAGCGCAGACGAACATCACTTTCCGGCAGCTTTTCCATTGTCTGGTGTCTGGTAGAAATCCGGCGGGAAGCCATTGATGTTCCGCCATAATTCATACCATATCGGCACATCCTTCAGCAACGCAATGCCCTGCGCGCCCGTACCCATCATGAGCTGGCGAGGCCATGGCTTTTCATCGGTAGCCTCCCGGATTAGGATGCGGAACTTTCCGTTACTGCTGACATTGGATTCGATGGCGGCAACCTCACCACCGAAAGTACCATAAGATGCCGCAGGCCATCCGCTGAAAACGATGGCGGGGAATCCGTCAAACAGCAGCCTCACTTTCTGACCGATGTTGAGCAGGGGTAGGTCCACCGGCCTTACGAACATCTCGATGGCATAATCTACCCGGGTGGGGACGATCTCGGCGATCATCTCCCCTTCCTTCAGGATCTCGCCGATACCCGCCTTCTTGGCCTTGACGACCTGACCATCCTGGGGTGCCAGTACGGTATACAGACCATTACGTATTGTGTAGTTGGTGAACTCGTTCTCCAGCTTCGCGATCTCGCCGGTGCCGGACTGAACCTGCGACAGGGCCTGATAGCGGTCGCCTTCTGCCTTGGAGATCTTCTCCAGGTATTGCTGGAGTTCACCATTCCGCTCGATCTGCAACCGGAAGTACTCCTGCCGGGTGTTCGTCAGCTTGATCTCGGCACTGGTACGTTTGGCCATCGACTCCTGATAAGCCTGGTTCCGCTGTTCAAGCTGGACCAATGACACCACGCCCGAGTCGTACATCACTTTCTGACGACGAAACTGAGCCGTCTTGATCTCCAGGTCATTACCCGCTGCAAGGAGGTCCATGCTGTCGCTCCTGATCTTCAGCAACTGCTGGCGGATCTTGTTTTCCATGTCCTGCATCTTCAGATCCATGGCCTCCCGCAGGGCGGCGATCTGCTGCTGGGCGGTTTGAGACTTGTTCCGGTAACTTTCCACGGATGACCGCTTGGCATCGAGCTGCTCGCGGGTCCTGGCCACCAGATTCGGATCGAGATAACTATCCTTTATCTCCGCCAGCTGGATGATGGTATCACCCTGCCGCACAATATCGCCCTCCCGGACATGCCATTTCAGCACCCTGCCTGGAATGATGGTGGGGATCTCCTGAGGGCGATGTTCCTGCATCAGGGTGGTTACCGCGCCCCGCGCCCGGATGTTTTGTGTCCAGGGCAGGAAAAGCATAAACAGCGCCGAGCCGAGGGCGACATAGAACCATCGCCGGATCTTGCTGCGGTGATGAACCATAAAGATGGCCTCGTTGGCCGCCAGGCTGGTATCCGTTTGCAGTGGATGGTCATGGCCGGTTTTATGCGGAGTCATAGTCGTCTTATCGTCAATGAGGTTAGAGATCAGTCACGGTAGATGGCCTGCAGGTCATCCTTCCATGGGCCTGCGTATTCTAGCTTGCCGTCGGAAAAATACAGCACCATGTCGGCCTTTCGGGCGAAATCAGGATCGTTGGATTCCACCAGGATCGTTGAATTCCGCTTGCGGGTGATCAGCAGACGATGGATGCGGGCCCGGCCCTCATCATCCATCCCCCGCCAGGGATCCTCAAGCAGCAGCAGCCGTGGAACACGTACAAGCGCGCGAATGAGGAGTATGCGCTGCATGACACTGCGGGACAGCCGGTTGCCGGAGGCCCCCAGCTTTGTGGAGAATCCCGTGGGGAGTTCCTGAAGAAAATCCTTCAGTCCGACCGCCTCTATGAGTGCCACGAGCATGTCCGGGGATACAGAGGGATCCCCCATCGAGATGTTTTCCAGGAGTGTGCCTGAAAAAATATCTTGCCGGCCGAATAGAATACCCGTATGGGCCCTCCACGAGTCCAGCGAATAATCGCGCAGGGGGATGCCGTTTGCCGTCAGACCGCCCTTGTAATCCCGATACACTCCGCTGAGCAGACGAAGCAGGGTCGACTTCCCTGATCCGTCCCGACCCATGACCGCCACGCACGAACCTGCGGGGATCTCCACGTTCACATTCGACAAAACATTCCGGTCGGACATCACATACCCCACATTGTTGAGGGAAAATGCAATGCCCTTACCATCGGAAGCCAGGTTCATGGTACCATCCTGCTCCAGCGGACTATCGATGATCTTACTCAACTTTTCAACCGAAGTGAGCACGTCGTAGACCTTGTCGAGGTTGACGATCAACTTTTCAACCGAATTAAGTACGAGCAGGATGACGATCTCCGCTGCAATGAACTGCCCGAGGTTCAGCTGCTGGTCGATCAGCAGATAACTGCCCACGGCCAGCATGATGGCCGTTACGACGACCTTGAAACCCACCAGCGTCCAATACTGCAGCTGCAGGATCTTGAAGTGCTCGGTCCTCGCCTTCAGATAGCCCACGACCAGCTCATCGGTCCTGCGCATGTCGATCCCGGAATTGCGGAAGAACTTGAAAGAGAGGATCGCGCGCGCCATCTCCTCGAGCCAGCCGCCCACCCCATACTTGTAATCGCTCTCCTCCAGGGATGTCTGAAGTCCACGCGTACCGGAAAAATAGAGAATGGTGATGACGAGGCTGACCGTAACGATACTGAATGCAATGAATACCGGATGGTAAAAGGAAAGCAGCAGCAGTCCGAACAGGATCTGGATGGTAGCTGTCGGAAAGTCCAGCAGCAGTTTGGAGATCCCCTTCTGCAGCGAAACCGTGTCAAAGAAACGGTTCATGATCTCCGGGAGATAATAGGCATCGATTGCCTTCATGTCAAGGTCTGGTACCCTGCGTGCGTATTCAAAGGAGTAGCGCACGAAGATCTTCTGCTGTACCTTTTCGATGATCCTCATCTGGTGTACGCGGATCAATCCGGTCAAGAACACGCCGATGACCACGAGCACAATGAGAATGACCAGAGAGGTGGAGATGGCACCACCCAATACATAGCCGATGATGTTCTGAATGCCCAGCGGGAGAGAAAGCTGGATGATACCATTGAACATCGCATAAAAGTACACCGAGGAAATCTCCTCCTTGTCCAATCTCAATACATCCAGGATCCGGGACAAGGGAGTCTTGCCCGTCTTCGAGTCAAGTTTTGCAGCCATGCGTGTTGTATCAAAGAAAGTTACCTGTCACCGGCACGTCCGGGAAGTTGTGTATGAACATTCAAAGTTCGGTTTTGTTGAGGATCGTGCCGTTCCCATGCAGGAATAGACTAACATTCCGGCAGGCTGAGCGGGATATGCAGGGCCAGTCCTCCGTCAGCCGTCTCCTTATATTTATGGCTCATATCGCCGGCAGTTTCCCACATCGTCCGTATGACGATATCGAGTGACACCTTGGCGAAATCGGGCTGACTCTGGAGGGCGAGTTGTGCGGCGGTGATGGCCTTCACGGCTCCCATGGTATTACGTTCTATGCATGGGATCTGCACAAGACCACCAATGGGGTCGCAGGTCAGTCCGAGATGGTGTTCCATCGCGATCTCCGCTGCCATCATGACCTGCCGCTGGGTTCCGCCGAGGGCCTCACAGAGTCCGGCCGCCGCCATGGCGGAGGATACGCCGATCTCCGCCTGACAGCCACCCATGGCAGCGGAAATGGTGGCCCCCTTCTTGAAGATGCTGCCGATCTCGGACGCGGTCAACAGAAATCGACGATGGGTGTCAGGGCCCGTATCCGGGCCGAAACAACACAGATACTGCAATACGGCCGGAATGACTCCGGCCGCCCCATTCGTCGGGGCTGTTACGACCCGTCCGAAAGAGGCATTCTCCTCGTTGACGGCCAGTGCAAAGCAGCTGACCCAGTCCAGCGTGGTGCGGAAGTCGCGCCCACCCGACCTGATGGCATTTTCCCATTGGTCAAGACCATCATATTCACGTCCCGACATCAGCCTTCGGTGCAATGCAGGCGCTCTTCGCTGCACAGACAGCCCGCCGGGCAGGGTTCCCTCCGTATGGCAACCACGAAACATGCATGACCGCATGACAGACCAGATCCTGTCCAGTCCGCTCATGGTCTCGACTTCCGTCCTCCAGGCCGACTCATTCTCCAGGACCACCTCATGAATGGATAGTCCCGTCTTCCGGCACCAGTGCAACAGATCCGAGGCCTTGTCCACCGGAAAAGGTAACTCCACCGGTGCCGCCGACGCGCGTTCATTACGATCCGAAACGACAAAGCCACCCCCAACAGAATAGTAGGTGTGGCATTCGGCGTCTCCGCTCCGGAAACCGATCAGAAAACTGAGGGCATTCGGGTGAAATGGCAGGGACTCCCCGGTCAGAAAATGAAGGTGTACAAATGGATCGAATTCGATCCGGTGAGAACCGGCGAGCATGATCCCCGACCCGGTGCGGATACGCTCGATCCTGGCAGAGATCTGTCCGACATCAAAGGTCTCAGGGTCTTCGTCACATAACCCCAGCTGCACGGCCACATCAGTTCCGTGGCCCCGGCCGGTCTTGGCGAGGGAACCATACAGCATCACCGTTACGGACACGACTTCGTTAAGCCTGCCGGATTCCGACAGGCTTCGGCAGCACATACGAGCAGCCTTCCACGGCCCCAGCGTATGGGAGCGGCATGACGATGTATTTCGATATTCAACAAGGTTTGCGGGCCAAGCGTTCAGGAGCAAGCAGATCTAACGGCTCAAGACCACATATTGTCAGACAGGCATCTCTTGCATTCCGACGCGGCCATTGTCCTGCTTTTCCCAAAGCGACAGCTCAGCACTGCAGTCCCCTCGGGATCACTGCACACTCTGCAGCGTGATGTCGAAGATCAGCACCGAATTGGCAGGGATACTGCCCACGGTCTGAGCACCATAACCCAGCGAAGGAGGGAGATACAGCATGATCCGTCCACCGGCCTTCACCAGCGGAATGCCATATTGCCAGCCCACGATCAGCTGACTCAGACCAAAGGTGACGGGGTTTGCAGCAGTTTGATCGAAAATGGAACCATCGGTCAGCGTTCCCTTGTAAAATACCGTCACCTTGGAGGCGAGGGTCGGCGTGGCGCCGGTGCCCGGGTTCAGGATCTGATAATAAAAACCTCGTGAATCCTTGGTGACGGTCGATGTGAGGTTGGCGCGGGTGATGTACTGTTCGAGGGTTTCAGGGCTGTCCCCTTTCTTGCAACCAATGAAAAACATGCAAAGGAAGGTGAGGAATGCGAAGACCTTGATGCGCATATTTGTTGTGGATTTGATTGATCATTCTTCCGTATCTGTCAACTGAGATCTTTTCTGCCGAGCTGCGAGTTCCTGATAACGGGCCTCATGCTGTTCCCATTTGAACCGACGAGAAAGGTACCCCATGAATCCCCCGATGATAGCGACAGCCACGATCAGTACCACCGGATTGAACTGGCTCGAACCCACGGCATCAGCCCTTCTGTACCAGAACCGACTGGCCAGGAAGTTGAGCAGGATTGGAATGGAGAAAGCCGCTCCTACGGGCAGCCCCAGCCAAAGCTGCCGGCTGCGGCGTTCATATTTGTGGCGGTCGCGTTCCCACCAATCCATGAACCTGCTTTCATCCGGCGTCAGCGACATGCCGCAAATTTAACCCATGTGGCGCTTACAGAACCCATCTATTAAAAAAATTACATATTCAATGCCGGGATGTTAGCTAATTGATTAACTTACCTCGTCAGATTCCATACATTAACGCCAGGAGAAAAAATGAACCACTATTGAAACTGGGAAGGGTCTTAGGCTTGTACCTCTTGCAGTATCACCGGGTATCGCTACCAGGCTTCGGTGTGATCATACATGATGACCAGGCCTCCGTCCCGGGTCAAAACGATGAGGCGTCAGAGTCGTTCTCAGAAGGCAGCCTCTCATTCACTCCCGATCCCAAGGTCGAGCTCGAGGATACGTTGCTGGATTTCATCTCCCGCGAGACGGGAAAAATGAAGTCTCTGGCCAGATCTGACATGGACTCTTTCCTGCAGTTCGGCCATGAACTCATCAACATCAGTAAGCCCTTCCATCTGGAGGGCATAGGCACGTTGCAGCGAAACGCAAAAAATCAGCTGGAATTCAACCAGTCATTGGAACAGATTCCTCAGGATCCGTTCAGTCGCTCCCCGAATGTCCAGCGTACCGGCCGGAAGCCGCTGCAGGCACCTTCCGGTGACACGTTGAAGAAATG
>JAJTFQ010000212.1 GCA_021299955.1 Chitinophagaceae bacterium | reverse complement strand
CAACGACGGCTGGGATGTCCGATACCTGGACCAATACCCGGGATGTGTGGTGGAAGTTTTCAACACGCAGGGAAAAATGCTCTTCCGATCGATCGGCTATCAGACGCCCTGGGACGGAAGGCATAACGGTAATGCACTGCCCGCCGGCACCTATTATTATGTGATAGACCCACGCAACGGACGAAAGAAAATGGCGGGATACATCACCATACTGAGGTGACGGATCGAGCGCATTAGGGACGTCGGATGTTTTTATCTATTTTTTATGAGTCTGCATAAGGAGGGTTATTTCAGGGAGTTCGTACTTCGCTGAATATAAAACACCATGCAACATTTCGTTCGACTGATCTTCATGTTGACCCTGTCCATTTACTTCAAACCCCTCATTGCCCAGCAGGATTCAACCCGGGCAGTCCCTAAAAATTCACCGGCCACGCAGGATGAGCTACTTCGAATGGCACTCACCGCAACGGAAGCCAAATACATGACCGAAACAGAAAAAGACATCATCCACATCATCAATATCATGCGACTCGACCCGCCCGCATTTATAGAAAGAGTGGTGAAATCTTATCCGGAGCTGGTAGATGAACCGAAAATGAGAAATTCATCCTATTACAAGAGCCTCCTGAAGGACCTCGCCGCCGCCAGCCCAATGCAGCCATTAAAGCCGAATGAACCCCTGTTCAGATCCGCCCGCTGCCATGCCACTGAAAGCGGAAAAACCGGATATCTAGGCCATGACAGATCCCAGACATGCAAGGGATTGCAGATGTATGGAGGCGAATGCTGTCAGTATGGAACGGATAATGCACTCGGCGTGGTCATGCAACTGCTGATCGATGAAGGCATCGAAAGCCTGGGCCATCGCAAGATCCTGATGGGAGATTATACACTCATTGGCGTGGCGATGCGGCCACATAAAACCTATCGGGTGAACACCGTACTGGATCTGGGCTGGGCAATGCCTCGAAACCATATCGAGCCTTCAAACGACAAACCTTCATCGCTGAATAAAGAAAGATATACGTATATTAAACCATGAAACACAGTCACCGCGGCCTCCTGGGTATGATCATGCTGATGGCCTGCTCCATGGACCAGCTGCACGCACAAACCTATAATTACGACGAATCAAAAGCGGGCACATACGTACTCCCCGAACTTCTGAAAACAGCTTCTGGTCAAAGCATCACCGACCGAAAGGCTTGGGAGCGGACACGTCGCCCGGAGATCCTCCAACAATACACAGAACACGTTTATGGACGGATCCCAGGAAAACCCGCCGGTATGCGATTTCAGACCCTCAGTACTGACCCCGCAGCCCTCGGCGGACGGGCCATCCGCAAGGAGATCGATATCATCTTCGGCGCATCTTCGAAAGCCCCCGTGCTTCACCTCGTCCTTTGGCTGCCCACAGGCGTGAAGAAAGCGCCCGTATTCATCGGCCTCAACTTCATGGGTAACCATTCAGTGCATCCTGACCCGAATATAACAGTCACGGATACCTGGAAACTGGCCAACGCCGGAAAGGCCGTGGAACGTGGAGCGCAAGCCACCCGCTGGCAGGTCGACACCCTGATCGCACATGGCTATGGCCTGGCCACCGCCTGGTACCAGGACCTGGAACCTGACCGTGCTGATGGATGGAAAACAGGCATCCGCACCACGCTGGCCGAAGCACTCAACTGCCCCGCCGATGCATGGGGCGCCCTGGCGGTCTGGGGATGGGGGCTGTCGCGCATCATGGACTGCCTGGAAACAGAAAAAAGCGTGGATGCCCGCGCGGTCATCGCCACCGGACACTCCCGCCTTGGAAAGGCCGCCCTTTGGGGCTCCGCCAACGACAAACGCTTCGCCATGGTCGTTTCCAACAATTCCGGGGAAGGCGGCGCCGCCATCTCCCGCCGCGATTTCGGAGAAACCGTGAAGCGGATCAACACCTCCTTCCCGCACTGGTTCATCGGCGCCTACAAGCAGTACAATGATGCCGTCAACAGCCTGCCCGTCGACCAGCATATGCTGCTCGCCCTGATGGCGCCTCGCCCCCTTTATGTCGCCAGTGCCGCCGAAGACCTCTGGGCGGATCCCACGGGCGAATATCTGTCGGCCTACCACCAAGTATCTAAAGAAGGCTCGCTGAATAATTTCGGTTATATCTAACCGTTAGTCCGGCTGAACTTTAATTTATTTCCGGAGTACCTGTCCGGTTTTCAGAAGTGCAGGCTCGAGCACCGCGTAAGGCAGGTCCTGAACGGCCTCGCCCCGCTCGATCGACAACACGGCAGCCGTGGCTGCACTCTGACCGAGGATCATGAATACTGGCTCCATGCGAATGGATCCGTAAGCGATATGTGAACTGGACAGGCAGACCGGCACCAGCAGGTTTTCGCACTCATTGCGCTTCGGAATGATCGTACCATAGTCGATCCCATAAGGACGCTTCGGCTTCACGCCGATATCACCCTCGTTCTGCACATATCCCTCCGGCGTTACATATCGCTGGGTATTGTGCGAATCCAGCGCATAGGAACCCATGCCCACAGAACGTTCGATGTTGGTCTTGCCCAGCGCATCTTCTTCTTTCATCACGAACACACCAATCATGCGGCGGGCTTCGCGGATATACAGTTGATGCGGCCAATTCCCGTTATCAGTGAATTCATCCTTCGCCAGGCCGAAATTATTGACCTCCCGCTGGATATCCTTCGGAACGGCGGGGTCGTTCGCCATGTAGTACAGCAAACCCTGCTGATAGAGTTTATGCTGTCGGATGATCTCTTTCCGGCGCTCATAGCTCGCTTCGGGATAATCATAATTCCCCCCGATGAAGTCGCTGCTGAAGGGGCCGTGATTGTTGGTGTCGGTCTTCCGGTTGGGGATGGTATCGAATTTCGAGAAGACATCCGTCCAGCCCGCGGCAAAGACGCGTCCCAGCAATTCATAACGTGCGCGGTCGTACCCTTCCGGCTTCGGGAAGGGCACTTTGTTATCGGGATGCGTGCTCATGCAAAGCCGGAAGCAATAAGCCTGTAGTCGCTTATCTCCATTGCCCTTCTCGCCCGGTGGCTCAGCGCTGATCTCCGGTAGGAGTCCGCTGGCCGGATTACCCGGAATGCGGTACGGATCCACTTTCTGCTGGAAATAATGACGGTGATGGAATACCCTGGTCTGCACCCCGNNNTCGATGAACATCTTCCCCTTGTACACCTTTCCACTCAGGGTCCGTATCTGCTTGATGCGGCCATCTTTTTTGACAACGCCACCCTTGCCGCGGTCGAGCCATTCGTTGCGGACGAGCTTCAGAGAATGTTCGGTTACATATTGTTCGAAGATGCGTTCTGCGGCATGCGGTTCAAAGATCCACATCGTCTTGTAACTGCTGTCCAGCGCCACGGTCGCCTGGCCGACATTCCCGTAATCGCTCCGGCGCTCCCATCTCCAGGCGCTGTCATTATTGTAATGAAGATAGAGTCGATGATAGAAATCCCGGGCCAGTCCCCCGATCACCGTCTTGTTACCCGTATCGGTGAAACCCAGTCCCCCGGCCGACAGTCCTCCCAGATGCACATCCGGCGACACCACGATGACCGTCCGACCCATCATCTTCACCTGCACCGCCGCGATGATCGCTGAAGACGTCCCGCCATAGATGATGACATCCGCTTCCTCCGCAGGCGGATCTATGATCTTATCAGCAGCAGGCATGAAAGACAGCAGGGCTAAAAAGGGCAGACAACGCAGCAGCATTCGCAGGAAAAGCATGATCTTCAAGAGTTTACCGAATATACAAAAAATCCGGGACTCCTCAAATGACCGCGATCACCACACCCAGCTGTTAGCAGGACTTACCCTTTATGGTTGATCGAACCTCACTGCAACCCCTGTACGTCCATCTTGAACATATCCTCGTTCTGCTTTTTCCGGATACCGAAATTATATCGCAGGTTAAGTCCGAAACGACGCGTATCGGCCACCCGCTCACCCGTCGCCTCCACGGTCCCCTGACGGAGGAAGAAGTTATTGCGATTGGTGTAGAACAGGTCGTTCATGCTCACCGTCACCGTGAGCTTCTTCTTCAGCAGCTGCTGTGTGAGGTTGATGTTCAACTGTCCGAACGCATCCAGCTCGTAGAACTGTAACTGCCCGCGCAACCTCCAGAATCCGTTCATGCTGAACTGCGTTGTCTTGCCCAGTTTCAGCTGATGATAGGTAAAAAAGGTCCAGCTGCCGCGCCTGAAGATCAGCGGCCGGCCTTCGTACGTACCGTCATATGCGTTAAAGTTGTACTGGGCACCGGCCACGAAGAAATACTTCCGACCCGGCGGGATCGCACCGATCATCCGAAAATAATCCTCCCGGTTCGTTCCCAGATTATCATACGTTCGGGATGCCACATTCCGGTTGCTGTCGCTTGGATAGATGACCTGCGAAAAAATATCCTTTGAATAGTTGCGCCCCAGCGCGAAGATCGGCTGGTCGGCCGCAGAGATGTTCACTTCCACATTCTGCGTGAACTGCGGACGCAACCGCGGATTGCCTGTTTCGTACAGGTACTGATCGACCACCCGGATCGAAGGGTTAAAAAGATCATAGGACGGACGCGTGATCGTCCGGCGATATACCAGGTAGGATCGCAACTCAAAACCCGCGATGGAAGCCACTTTCCGGCTCAGATAGGCGTACGGGAACAGATCTGTCCGATGGATCGCAAAGGAAGTATCCGAAGGCAGCCGCTGCCGCCCCGACATATTCGTATTCTCTAGTCTCAATCCTGTCTTCAGCAGAAATCCTGCAAACGGTTTCGATCCCTGCACATAGGCCGCATGGATGTGCTCCGTGTAATCGTAACGAGAGGTCCGCAACTTATCCGGCACCACCACACCACCGATCGTTCGGTCGAACCGCGTGTCATTGCCAAACCACACATTCGTTGATTTCACAAGATCAGATTGTACGGCGTATTCTGCACATCCCCCTGCTGATCAAGATTGAATACCACCGGCAGCGTGAAGGCCGTGGCAATGTCCTGTTGGTTGCGCCCGGGATTATGACCAAAGGTCAGCAACGTCTGCCAGTCGGATCCCAGGCTGTCGATCTTGTATTTCAAGTTGAAGTCCTGATTGAACCCCACACTGCGCGCATGATTCAGTACATCATTGCTATTTGCGGAAACGATTTTTTTAGTACTGATCTGCTCGATCACCGTGGGATTCCGGCTGCTGTTTTCAGAACCGCCCACGCTGATGCGGGTATCAAAACCGTACTCCCATTTGGTATGCGACCAGCTCATGCCGAATCCGGTGTAAAAGCTGCGTGCCGGCTGAAAGGTCCTCGCCGTCTGCCGCAGGATCGAATCCGTAGATACCTGACGGGTAGAGATGATATCATCAAATCCTTCCCGCTCCGAGCCCTGCAGATTCAGATAGGAACTCATCGGACCCTCGCTCCGCGCGATGTTGAAGCCAACGAAACGATTGCCATACACACCCTGGTTCATGCCGGCAGTGACACTACCGGTCACGCCTAACCGAACATTACGTTTCAGGATGATGTTCACGATCCCTCCGCCCCCGGATGCGTCAAAACGGGCGGATGGCGTTCGCATCAGCTCGATCTTCTCCACAGCATTCGGAGGCAGACTCTTCAGGAGTGTTGCCACATCCGCATTCGACATCTTCTGTTCCCGTCCGTTGATATAGATCTTCGAAGGCGAGGTGCTGCCCAGATAAATATTACCATCGGCATCCGTGAACACGCCGGGGATCTTCTCCATGATCTCGTAGGCATTTGTCGAACTGTTGGCAACAGGCTCCGGATCCACGATCGTCTTGTCATCCTCCTGCCGCATCAGCGGACGACGCGCCGTCACCACCACACCCGCCAGCGACTGCGGGGCATAGTCCATCACCAAAATCACCCTGCGCATCGTATCGGATCCTTTCAATGTGCGTTCCAGCGTCTTGAACCCCTGTGCCTCTATCTTCAATCTGATCCCGCTGCCCTGCCGCCGCTGAATGGACACCAAGCCCAGGCTGTCGGTCAAGCGCTGGCTGCTGTCGCGCGGAGATCGATACCAGGTGACCGTGGCATAGGCCAGCGGCTGCCGGATACTGTCGATCACGGTCAACTGAAGAAGATCAATTCGTTCCTGTGCACACAGTGGCGCGACGGCAGACATCAACACAAGAAGTAAAAGCGAACACATTCGGACAGCCTGCATCACAACAAATTCTTTGAGTTGCCCGGCACATGACCGGGGGCGCAAAGTTCAGCATGGATTCCGATTAAAGTCAGAACAATTTGTTAATGTAATGCCCCCTTGTATTAACCTTGCGTCCTTGCGGTGAAGCCTTTGACCACTAAGGAGAAACAAGGTGGCTATGCATCCCGACGGAAATTCCTTACCTTAATACCACAAACCTTCCGCATGTTCAAGCCATACATCCTCGTACTGCTGATTTCCCTGTCGATCCTCCGCACGGCCAACGCCCAGGACACCCTGCCGATCTATCGCGCCCTCGCGGAAGTTGCCGTGATCGATCAAAAAGTGATGATGCCGATGCGAGATGGGGTGCGACTGGCCACCGATATCTATCGCCCGAAAGGGCCGGGTAAATTCCCCGTCATCCTGTCCCGGACACCCTATAATTTCAACAGCTGGGGGGATGGAAAGATGACACCCCGGAACTTCGAGCAGGCCCTGGATGCCGTGAAACGAGGATACGTCTTCGTCGTGCAGAACGAACGCGGACGCTTCTTCTCCGAAGGGGAATGGGACATCCTCGGTACCCCGCTGACCGACGGTTATGATGCATTCACCTGGCTGTCCTCCCAGTCGTGGTCGAACGGAAAGATCGGCCTCATCGGCTGCTCCTCCACGGCAGAATGGCAGATGGCCGTCGCTGCACAGAAACACCCCGCCCTCGCCGCCATCGTCGCCCAGGGGTTTGGGGCCGGCGTCGGAAAGGTCGGCCGATTCCAAGAACAAGGCAACTGGTACCGGGGCGGTGCACAGCAGATGCTCTTCACCTCCTGGCTCTATGGGACGCAGAATGATAAATACAAGCCGCAACTGCCCGAGGGGATGTCACAACAGGATCTGATCCGCATCCAGCGATTCTATGATATGGGCACCGAAATGCCGTCTGTCGACTGGGCCAAGGCTTTTCAACACCTCCCGGTGAAGGATATCATCCGGAACGTGGATGGCCAGGAAGGCGTGTACGAACAAATGATCCTGCGCAAACCCAACGACCCGGCCTGGTTCAACGGCGGACTCTGGCATGAAAACATGCCGATAGATGTGCCCGGTTACTGGTTCGTGTCCTGGTACGACGTATCCTCAGGCCCGAACATCGAACTCTTCAACCATGTCCGCAATAGCGCGAAAGATCGCAGCATAGCCGACAACCAGTACCTGGTGATCGCTCCCGTCCTGCATTGTTCATATAAAAGGGCGACGGAAAATACCATGGTCGGTCAATTAAGCGTCGGAGATGCCCGCCTGGACTACGATGCACTCACCTGGGGATGGTTCGACCTGCACCTCAAGGGCGAAAACAACGACTTTAAAAAGCAGAATCCCCGGGTCAGGTACTACACCATGGGATCCAACCAATGGCAGTCGGCCGACAGCTTCCCGCTGCCCAACACCCGGATCACTCCCTTCTATTTATCGAGTGAGGGCAAGGCCAATACCCGCAACGGCGACGGCTCGCTGGCTGCTAAGGTTCCGGCCACCGACAAACCCGACGGCTTCACCTACGATCCCATGAAGCCCGTCCCCTCCCTCGGCGGAAACGTCTGCTGCACCGGCAACGCCGTTCAGGGCGGCGCCTTCGACCAATCGCAACTCGAACTACGCGATGATATCCTCGTCTACACGACCGAACCCCTGAAGGACCGTCACACTGAAGTTGATCGATGTGCACCCCGACGGCAAGGCCTATAATCTCGACGAAACCATCCAGCGCCTGCGCTACCGCGAAGGGTACGATAAAGAAGTGATGATGGAAGCCGGGAAGATCTATGAAGTGAAGATGAGTCCGATGGTCACCAGCAACTTCTTCAAACCCGGCCACCGTATCCGGATCGAGATCAGCGGCAGCAACTTCCCCCGTTTCGATCGCAACCTGAACACCGGCGGCAATAACTTTGATGAAAGCAAGGGAAAACCCGCCCAAACCCGCATCCATCACTCAAAGAAATATCCCTCTGTAGTTAAATTACCGGTCATCCCGCGCTGATCAAACCTTCATATCCGCCATCATCCAGTCATTTCCCCGGCATTCCTGGCGGACGAGATCGTCCTGCGATTTACGGGAACGATTCCGTAACTTTTCCGCTGCCATTTCGCAGCATTTAAACGATTTTACTACTCTTGAATAATGCTCCGCCCGTAAAACACTTCGGAGCGCTTAAAATTTAGCCATGATGAAAAAAATCCGAATGCTTGCATTGGGCTTGCTAATGGCGAGCCTTGGGTTCGCGCAGCCGGCCCAGAAGGAAGTCACCGGCAAGGTGACAGACAACAGCGGACAGCCATTGTCCGGTGTAACCATCCTCAACCAGAATTCGAAGGAGTCTGCCGTGAGCGGTAATGACGGTGCCTATCGCATCAAAGCCCGTCAGGGTGATGTACTGGTATTTTCCAACGTCTCGTTCACAGAAGCCACCCGCACCGTTGGTGCTTCCAATGTGATCAGTCTGAGCCTGCAATCCGCCGCCGCACAACTGTCTGATGTAGTTGTGGTCGGTTATGGACAAAGCACGCGAAAAGCGCTGACCAGTGCCGTTACGACCATCCGCCCGGGCGACATGAACCGCGGTCCGATCACCGACGTCGGTCAATTGCTCCAGGGTAAGGTCCCCGGCCTGAACATCACGGCCAACGGCGATCCCAACCGCCGCGCTGCCATCATCCTCCGCGGTGCCTCCACCATCAATAGTCCCGGTGGTCCCTTCTTCGTGATCGACGGAGTACCGGGTGCAGATATCAACCTGGTCGCCCCGGATGACATCGCCTCCATCGACGTCCTAAAAGATGCCGCGGCGACAGCCATCTATGGTAACCGCGCAGCCTCCGGTGTGATCATGATCACGACCAAAAAGGGTCGCAAGGGACAGACCCAGGTAAATTACAATGGGTATGTAGGCGTGGAGAATGCCACCAGCGGTCTGAAACTGATGGATGCCGCACAACACCGAGAGTACATCAAATCACAGGGTCTCTCCTACAACCCGCTGGACGACCTTGGCGCGACTACAGACTGGCAGAAGGCCATCCAGAAGGATCGCGCCATCAGCCATAACCATAACCTCTCCTTCAGCGGCGGCGGCGACCATGGCACCTACTCCGCGAGCATCAACTACATCAACCGCGAAGGTATCCTGATGCGCAGCAACCAGGAGCGCGCGCTTCATCGCCCGACTCAACGTAGAGCAAATGGCGCTGAACGACAAGGTGAAATTCAATCTGAATGTTACCAACTCCCAGACAAAAGCCAAGCTGGTTCCCCTGCAAAACAATGTATTGGAACAGATGACCAGCCACTTGCCTGTATCTCCGGTGTACAATCCTGACGGCACCTGGTTTGAGAACTTCAACATCCCCGGGTATTTCAACCCGGTGGGCCTCGTAGAGAACGCAAGGGACGACCTGAAGACCAACAACCTCGTCGCCAGCCTAACCACGGAAGTCAAACTTCCTTTCAACTTGACCTACAATTTATTGGTCTCCCACCAGAACACCAACTACGACGGATCTGCTTATTATAACAGTTATTATGGCAGATATTCGCCGGCACAGTTCTACAGCAACCCTGACCCGGGCTTTGGCGGAACATCGCTGATCGCTTCCAGCCTTTTCGGGGTAAACGGATCTGCCTTCCGCAGCTCCTACACCGATCTGCAAAATAACCTGGAAACCTATCTGGGATGGAACAAGAAATTCGGCGACCACAGCCTGAACGCAGTGGTGGGTTACTCCTACCTGAGCGACAGCAGAGGAGAAGGCATTCAGTCTTCCAGCACGAATTTCATCACCGACTTTGCCGGATACAATAACCTGTCACTGGGTAATCCTTACGCGATCCCAAGCTATCGGATCCGTCTCGCAGGTGGTGCAGCAGAAAAACGCCTGATCTCGGACTTCGCCCGGGTGAACTACAATTACAACGACAAGTACCTCCTGCAGGCCTCCATCCGCCGCGACGGCAGCTCCGTCTTCGGTGCCAACTACCGCTGGGGTTACTTCCCCTCCGTCGGTTTGGCATGGAGGATCAGCAATGAAGGTTTCATGGAGAACCAGAACATCTTCAGCGATCTGAAACTGCGTGCGAGCTATGGTGTGACGGGTAATTCCGAAGGCATCGGCGCCTTCAACGCGAAACTGGTATACGGCATCTCCGGCAACTACCTGAACAACGGCATCATCGAGAACGCCTACGGACCACAACAGGGCGCTAACCCCGACCTGCGCTGGGAGCGTACTTCCACCTCAAACATCGGTCTGGACTTCGCCATCTTTGGT
Organism: Chitinophagaceae bacterium; assembly: GCA_021299955.1. Taxonomy (GTDB): domain Bacteria; phylum Bacteroidota; class Bacteroidia; order Chitinophagales; family Chitinophagaceae; genus Pollutibacter. Next base: position 650 of record JAJTFQ010000212.1, on the reverse strand, counting down.
GGAAAAGTGACCGGTACGTTGGATGTGTATGAGAAACTGACCAGCGACATGCTGTTCCAGTACAGCGTCAGCCCGGCACTGGTACCCGGCGGACGTATCTGGGCCAATGGCGGTTCCATGAGCAACAAGGGAATTGAACTGATGCTGTCAGGTTCACCTATTCAAACAAAGAACTTCAGCTGGAACACCACCTTCAATCTGGCACACAACCAGAACGAGATAACTTCCCTCGCAAACCCTTACTCCACCGGTGACTCCATCCTGTATGTGGGTCCCCGCGGTCAGGGCCAAACAGGTGCTTCTCTTCAGATCCTGAAAGTGGGAAAACCCCTTGGTCAGTTCTTCTCCTTTATATATGAAGGCAAGAACAGCGCCGGCCTCTCTCAGTTCCGGAAAAAAGACGGCTCTATCACCACCGCTCCGCTCAACGGCACCGACTATTTCTACATCGGCGACGCTCAACCCAGGCTGCTGATGGGTTGGAATAACACGCTCCGTTACGGAAAATTTGACTTCAACTTCTTCTTCCGCGGCACCTTCGGCGCCAAGATCTTCAACGCCACTCGCGGAAACCTTTCATACACCCACAATGCCTCCGTCAGCAACCTGTCATCGCTCCTCACGGCCGATGACAAGGTTTCCGATCCGCG
>JAJTFQ010000058.1 GCA_021299955.1 Chitinophagaceae bacterium | reverse complement strand
ATAACTGCGCAGGTAGGCTGTATCGCGGGTAAAATCCCAGTGATCGTAAAGCGTTAGGGCCATCCAGGCACCGGCGAGTGGACTAGCACCCCATCGCGGATCCGCATTCATGCCGGTACGGCCATAGATGTCGGTCACATGATGCATGGCCCAACCCCGTACGCCGTACATCTTCTGTGCGGTGTTCATCCCGGATGGCTGCAAGGCCTTCATAAAGCGCGCAAGTGAGCCATATACGCCGCCGATATTGGCCGGACCGGCCGGCCAGTAGTTCATCTGCAGGTTGATGTTGGTGTGGTAATCGCTGTCCCACGGAGCCTTGAAGTGATGGTTCCACTTCCCCTGCAGGTTGGCCGGCAATCGACCGGGAGAGCGTGAACTGGACAACAGCAGGTATCTTCCGAACTGGAAATAGAGCGGAAAAAGGGTGATGTCTCGCCGGCCGGCCCTGACTTCTGCGATCCGCAGGTCGGTGGGTAAAGCGGAACGATCCTCTCCCGTAAGCTGCAAGCTGCAGTTGGAGAATTTCGGAGTGTACTCTGCCAGGTGATCTCGGTAGATGGCCGCCTGATCCTTTGCACGCACGCGCTTCAAGATGCGATCGCAGACCATTCGGGGATCGATCTCGCGGTTGAAATCGAGCCGTTCGTGGTCGTAATCACTGGCGGCGGTGAACCGGATCGTCACTTCAGCCGCATCCCGGATCATCCATCCGTCCGGTGTCTTTTCAGACCTGCCGCCGAGTCGTTCGATGTCTGCGATGGCGGCGAAACGCAGGTGAGCGCCACCCGGTCCGGACTGCGGATCATCGGCATCGATGATCTGTCCGGACATCAGTATCCTGTCCGAGGCCGGCAGGGAGATGGAGGCGTCCTTTTCGCGGCGAAGACGTATGGTGAGGTTGAGGGGTGCACCAGCAGAGCGGATATGGATCACCAGGATATCATCGGGCGCGGATATAAAGGACTGAATGTCCACTGCAGCGCCTGCCCGCCTGAATTCTGATCGATGGGTGGCGGTGGACAGGTCCAGCGAACGCCGGTAATCCGAGACCGGTGCCAGGCTGTCGTGCCAGTCGATGAACAGGTCGCCGAGGGTCTGATAGGACCGGATCCTTGGCGGCGTTCCGAGCATGTGTAGCCTGGTCAGTTCGTAAGCCTCCTTGTTTCGGGCGGTAAACAGCAACTGTCGGATTGAATCGAGATATTGCAGGGAGCCGGGATTGATATCATTCAAAGGGCTGCCTGCCCAGATGGTTTCCTCATTGAGCTGGAAGCGTTCCTGCCGGGTGCCTCCGAAGGCCATGGCCGCCAGCCTGCCGTTGCCGATGGGCAGCGCGTCTGTCCATTTGACCGCCGGCTGTCGATACCAGAGCCGGGAATCCGTCTGACCCGAAGCATCCGGAAGCATGACAACAAAGCACAGAAGGCAACAGAGCGCCGGAAACGACGGGAAATATCTTTTCATGGTATCAAGTTAAGAAAGTGATGACAAAAATGGTCCGGGAATTCAGGGATATCCAAGGCTATCGATCGGGGGATGAGGTAAATCACGTTCTTTGACAATCAAAAACAAGGAACATGTCCCTAGATCTGCAGGCATTTCGTCCGGTCAATATCGATCGGGCACGCAATGGTTTCAAGTGTTATGACAACCAGCCCCTCACCTACTGGACGACCGCCCTGGCGGGGGAGGTTGGAGAATTGTGCAATATGATCAAAAAGCTACAGCGCGTGGAGCGCGGGGGTGTTGATGGTGGGAGCAGCTATCTGGCGAAGGACATCACAAAAGAGATGTTGAAAGAAGAGATCGGCGGGATTGCCATTTACCTTGACCTGATGGCCTCTTTACTGGACATCGATCTGTCGGAGGCGATCGTGGATACGTTCAATGCCAAATCTGAACAGCTGGGATTTCCGCACAGAGCAATGCCGATGGAGTGATCTCCGGCATTGCCCCGTGGCCGGAAAGTGTTATGACCGGAGTGCATCCCCTTGATCAACGTCCTTCCGTATCTTCCTTCAGGCGCACGGCCACCAGGTCGGCATAATCAAGGGTGATCGGAAGGGCGCCGAGCTTCACGATCGCCTTTTTACCCCGGATCTCATCGAGCGTTCCGACCTTGTTGTTTTGCCGCATGAGCACGAGGTCTCCTTCGCGGGGCTGCTTGCCGGTTTCCTCATATCGCGCATCGAGTTTCTTCTTTCGCTTTTCGGTGACTTGTTTCTCTTTCTGGGCAAAGAGGAGGGCGTGGAGTTGCTTCATCAGGGTCTTTTTGTCTTCCTGATCCTGCATCCTCCGCCAATCAAACACGATCTGCTTGAGCTTTCGCTCCATGTCCTTGAGATAGACGATGCGCTCTTCGGTCACACGGTTCTGTTCGCGCAGCAGTTCGACTTCCTTGCGGTGTTTTTCCTTGTCCATCACCCGGGTCATCTCTTTCTTGAGCTGTTCATTCTCACGGATAAGCTTCTGAAGTTCCCGGTCCTTCTCTCCTATTTGGCGGAGGTCCTGCTCTGTCCGGTTCAGCAGTTTATCGAGGGTGAAGTGATTTTCATCTACGAGTTGCCGGGCACGCTCGATCAGCCTTGGCTCCAGACCGATGCGTTCCGCGATGGAGAAGGTGTATGAGCTGCCGGGCTTACCAATATTGAGTTTGTAGAGGGGCAATAGTTTACGCTCATCGAACGCCATGGCACCGTTGACGATCCCGGGCGTCTTGTTGGCCATCACCTTGAGATTGAGGTAATGGGTGGTGACGATCCCGATGGCATGCTTTCGGACCAGTTCCTCGAGGAATACTTCTGCGAAGGCGCCACCGAGACTGGGATCGCTGCCGCTGCCGAGTTCGTCGATGAAGAAGAGGGTGCGTCCGTTGGCATCCTCCATCAGCTGCTTCATGTTCTTCAGATGAGAACTATAGGTACTGAGTTCGAATTCAAGGCTTTGGGTGTCGCCGATGTGGATCATCAGTTGCTTGAAGATCCCGAAGCTGGAATCGGGGTGCACCGGAACGAGCAGGCCGCTCTGCACCATGATCTGCAGGAGGCCGACCGTCTTCATGGTGACGGTCTTTCCGCCGGCATTCGGGCCGGAAATGACCAGGATCCGCTGCCGTTCGTCCAGCACCAGATCTGTCGGGATAACAGGCTTCTGCAATCGCTGGTTGTAGAGCCAAAGGAGCGGATGATAGGCCCTGATGAGGATAACGCCGGCGCGGTCCCTGATCTGGGGCATGGTGGCGTTCATATCCAGGGCCAGCCGGGCCTTTGCGCGGATGAAATCGTATTCACCCAGGATATCATGGTACACTTTCAGCAACGGAGCGTGGACTGAAAGCTGTTTGGTCAGTTGGCGGAGAATGCGCTGCACTTCGGCCCTTTCCTCGTTTTCAAGGGAATAGACGTCGTTATTGAGTTCGATGGTTTCTTCCGGCTCTATGAAGGATGTTCGACGGGTGTCGCTTTCGCCGTGGAGGATGCCTTTGACCTGGCGTTTGTGTTCGGCCTGCAGGGCCACGACGCGGCGACCATTGAGGAATGCCTCTTCGATGTCTGCAACGTAGCCTGCCTTGTGTAGTTTTTGCAGGATGCGTTCGAAGGTTCTGCGGAGTTCGTTCCGTTTGCGGAACAGGTTCATCCGGATCCGTTCGAGGTCGGCGGATGCGTGATCGTGCACATGCCCCTGTTCGTCCATCACGGCATCGATCGACTCGATGACCGCCTTTTCGTAGCGGGTATTGGCGATGACGGTGAAAAGGGTCGGCCAGGTTTCCTGACGTTCGACATTGAACCAACGGAAGATCTGAGCAAGGGCGTCAGCAAGTCTGCGGATCTGAACGAAATCTTCTCCCTTCAGAACTGCTCCTGGTATCCCCAGGAGCTGGAGCTCCTTTCGGATGTTCAGGACCGTGTCGTTCGGAAAGGCCTGACCCGACTGGATCAATTGCTGATAGGCCTGTGTTTGCGAGAGCTCGAGTTCGATGATATCGCGCCGGGTGTGGATGCGCAGCGTTTCAGCCTTGGCGGCAGCGTAGGCCGTACGGGTATGTGCGGCCAGCAGGGCCGTCACCTTGTCGAATTCCAGCTGCACGCTGGCGGATTCAGGGAAGATCTTCATGTCTGAGAATGCGCAGATCTTTCCCGGGTGGCCACATCTGGCTCGATCCGTGATGATCAGCGGCGCAAAGGTAAGAGATTGTGGATGGTCCGCCCCCCTGCCGGATGAATGCTTTCCGACAATCCTTGGCGAACCCGTCAACTTGGCCGAACTTTGAGGAAATCCACGAAACCATGGACCGTCATATCATCCTCGGATCGGCGCTGATTGCATTTTCACTGGTCTGTTGTGCGCAAGACCGAAAAAAGTCAACGACCCCTGCGGAAAACAAAAAATCTACGACAATTAAAGCGAACATGGACACGATCACATTCGGATCAGGTTGTTTCTGGTGCACGGAAGCCATCTTCCAGCAAGTGAAAGGGGTGGAAAAGGTCATCAGCGGCTATAGCGGTGGTCATGTAGTGAACCCCACTTACGAGCAGATCTGCGAAAAGAACACGGGGCACGCCGAAGTCTGCCAGCTGATCTATGATCCTTCTGTGGTGAGTATCCCGGAATTGCTGGAGGTCTTCTGGCAGACGCACGACCCAACGACGCTCAATCGTCAGGGTAATGATGTCGGACCGCAGTACCGCAGTGTGATCTTCTATCATTCCGAAGCGCAGCGAAAGGCAGCAGAAGAGTACAAAGCGGCACTGGACGCCAGCGGGGCCTTTCCGCGTCCGATCGTGACCACGGTCGAGCCGTATAATAACTTCTATCGTGCGGAGGAGTACCACCAGAACTACTACAAAAACAATCCGACCCAGGCCTATTGTTACTTCGTGATCCGTCCCAAAATTGAAAAATTCGAGAAGGTCTTCAAGGACCGCAAGAAGAAAGTCGAATAGCGGCTTCCTTCATCACAATGGAGGCCGGTGATCTTTCGTTAGTGACACCATAAGAGACCACATGAGCAAGACGTACGACGCGATCATCGTCGGTGCGGGGCATAACGGCCTCGTGGCGGCGGTCTATCTGGCGATGGCCGGTAAAAAGGTGCTGATGTTCGAATCGACCCGCGAGGTCGGAGGCGCCACTACCAGTGTCAAGGCATTCCCTGAATACGAGGCGAACCTGTCACGCTACGCCTACCTGGTTTCCTTGTTCCCGGACAAGATCTTGAAGGACCTGGATCTGAAGTTCACCACCTTGTCCAGACCCATGTCCTCCTACACCCCCTACCTCCTGAACGGCCGGCCGGCGGGCCTGCGGATTTCCCGCAAGTGGGATGCTGATACGGAGGATTCCTTTTCACTGATGGAAGGTGGCCGTACGGAGGCGAAAACATGGAGATGGTTCTATGGCGGGATGGAGACCCTGGCTAAGCGGCTGTCTCCCACCCTACTCGAGCCCCTGCCAACGCGTACTGAACTAAGGTCGCATGTCGGCATGGATGATATCTGGCGTATGGTCTTCGACCGACCCATCGGTGAAACACTCCTGGAGAAATTCCATTCGGACCTGGTGCGCGGCATCATTCTGACGGACGGCGTGATCGGCACGCATACTTCCGCCTTCGACCTGCAGGCCAATCGCTGTCTGCTCTATCATCTGATGGGTAATGGCAATGGAGAATGGAAGGTCCCCAAGGGAGGTATGGGTGCGTTGATCGGTGAGCTCAAACAGAAGGCGGTTCGCCTCGGTGTGGAGATCCGGACGAATTCGAGGGTCGTTAACATACATACCCAGGCGTCTCATGCGGAAGTTCATCTCGATGACGAGTCGACTTACCGAACGCAACATATCCTTTGCAACGCCGCCCCTCAGGTGCTGGCAAAGCTGATGGGAAAGGAACCCCCGACGTGCCGGGAAGGATCGCAATTGAAGATCAATCTGCTGCTTGACAAGCTTCCACGTTTCAAGTCTGGCTTCCCTGCCACCCTGGGATTCAGCGGAACCCTGCATATCAACGAGACGATGTCGGAACTGGAACGGGCATTTGAAGATACCCGACAGGGTAAACTGCCCCGGACACTGCCGTTCGAAATGTACTGCCATACCCTGACCGACCCCTCCATCTTAAGCAAGGAACTCCAGTTCGGCGGCTATCACACGCTGACGATGTTTGCGCTGCATACCCCCGCAAGTCTCTTCCGATCCGACAACAGGGAGACATGCCGCACCCTGATGCGTCAGGCTTTTACGGCGCTGAACGAACATCTCGAAGCGCCGATCGAATCCTGTATTGCGAAGAGTACCGACGGCGAACCATGCATCGAGATCAAGTCGCCCATGGATCTGGAAGGCGCCATCGGACTGCCGAAGGGAAATATCTTCCACAAAGACCTGAGTTTCCCTTTCATGGAAAACAAGATAGAGCACCGATGGGGTGTGGAAACCGAAGATCCCCGTATAATGATCTGTGGATCCGGGGCAGTGCGCGGCGGCGGTGTCAGCGGGATCCCGGGGCATAATGCCGCGATGAAGTTGTTAGGGAAATAAGGCCTGACTGCGAGGATAAACAGAAAATTCAGCGATCCCGGGGAAAGCGGTCCCTGACACTCATTTTGTGGAGACCATTTGTGCTGACATCCATCTTTTTTCCGCTTCTTCCAGATCGAAATCGTTTTGGAGCCCCAGCCAGAACTTTGGGTCATTCCCAAATCGTTTGGATAATCGAACGGCTGTATCGGCCGTAATACTTCGTCTGGCGTGTATTATTTCAGATAGTCGTGTTTGTGGCATGCCCGTCTCCTTTGACAGTCTGTAAGCAGATAAATTCAGGGGTTTCATGAAGTCTTCAAGAAGCACATCACCGGGATGAGGGTTTTTAAGTGTTTTCATATTATTTATGTGTGGTAATCGATGATATGGACATTTGCTGCATCTCTGCCGACCCATTCAAATACGATGCGCCATTGCCGGTTGATCCTAATGGAATAGCATCCGGCTAAATTGCCCCTCAGTTTTTCCAAATGATTCGAGGGTGGCACAGACAGGTCATTCAGCGAAAAAGCGTTGTTGATCATCCTTAATTTTCTTCTGGCAGTCTCTTGTATTTCAATTGGGAGGCTCGGCTCCCGGAAACCATCCCAAATGGTGGCAGTTCGTTTATCTGCAAAGTTAATGATCATACTAACGCGCTGCGTTACTATTTGCGTCCGTCATGGTCGCAAATTGATGATCTCAGATGAATATCAGTTGTTGAAAATGCACCGGGGAGAAGAGAAAAACACAGGTTTTTAGTGGCTTGGCTATCTCGGGCCTGACGGCGAGGGCTCGAAGAAATTACAAGGAAAACATTAAGGCTGGAGGATGCGCGTGTGGCGCAGTTCAAGGAGATTGAGGGCATTGGGTCCGAAGCCTTCGACGTCGGGCTGCACAAGGTGGATGGCCATATCGTACCAGAGCGGAATAACAGGTGCCTGATCGATCATCAACTGGTCCATGCGGCGGTAGATGTTGTATCTCAGGCTGTCATTGGTTTCGAGGAGGGCGGCTTCATAGAGCCGGTCGAATTCGGGGATGCGCGTGCGGGTATAGTTTGGAGGAGACGGATTATTGCTATAGAATACACTCAGATAGTTTTCAGCATCGGGATAGTCGGCGATCCAGCTTCCCCTGAAGAACAATGCCTGGTTTCGGGCGATGCGTTCGAGCAAACTTGCCCGCTGCATGGCTTCCACCCTGACCGGGATGCCCACTTCTTCCATCTGACGGGCGATGAAGGCGCCCAATTCCGCATAGATCGGTATGGTATAAAGGGTGATCGGCTGCAGGCCCCGTCCGCCGGGATAACCGGCCTCCGCAAGTAACCGGCGGGCCGCTGCAGGATCATATCGGTGACCGACAGGACGGCGTTCGCTGAAGCCGGGAAGGCCCAAGGGTACAAAGCCGTTCTCGGCCGGAAATCCGATGGAATTGCGGAGATAAAGCATCATCTTCCGTCGATCGATCGCATGGCTCATCGCCAGCCGCACCTTGAGGTGACGAAGAGGTGATGACTTTAAGAGAGGATTCGATGTATCCTGCAGGATCCCGAGGTATTCGGTGTTCAGGTATGGATGTTTCATCAGCTGCAGCTGGTCCCTCCACGCGGCCTTCAGCGATCCCGAACGATCGAGTACCTCGTCCTTGATATTGGCATCAATGTCGTTGATGAAATCCAGCCTGCCTTGCCGGAATTCCAGGAACTCCGCGGCCTTATTGTCCAGGAAAGTGATCTTCACCGCATCGAGGTATGGGAGTCGAAATCCGGCGCTATCGTGTTCGAAGTAGGCCGGATTCCGATGCAGGATGATGCCCTGCCCTTCCTCCCACCGCTCGAACCGGAACGGACCCGTTCCGCAGGGATGACGACCAAAATCGGGACCCAGTGCCTCGACGACCTCATGAGGAACAACGGAACAATACATCATACCGAGGATGCCGAGAATGGGGGGAAAAGGGCGTTGCAAACGGATGATGAAGGTCGTATCGTCAGGCGCATGGAAGGGACGCAGACTGTCAACCCTTCCGTTGAAGATCCATGCACCGGGACTGGCCGTTTTCGGGTCGATGATCCTTGAGAGCGAATAAGCGACATCCGCCGCGGTCATGCGGCGGCCCCTGCCGCCCGGGAAAGCAGGATGATCATGGAACATCACATCATGGCGGAGGATGAAAGTATACTCCAGGCGATCCTGCGACAGTCGCCAACTACGGGCAAGTGCCGGTACGATGTTCAGATTTCGATCTACCTCCGTCAGGCTATTGTAGAGCTGATGCGTCGCCCAATTTATGGCCTGACTCTTTGAAAATGCCGGATCGAGGGTAGAGATACCGTCGGGCTGGCTGTAGCGAAACACCTGTCGCCGGCCGGTCTCGCCCCGATGGCAGGCCACGAGCAACGGTAACAACAAACAGCCAAAAATTATCCTACTTTGCATCACCTCAAATGTACAGGAATGATGCGTAACCCCATCCAACCGGTCCGAAGGTTGCTCTATCTCTCGCTGCTCTTCGCAGGCTTTCTCCTCGGTGAGGGCGCCCTTGCGCAGTCACCGGCCTTCACCAGGGCGGATAGTCTGCGCGGGAGCCTGAATGCGGAGCGCGACTGGTGGGATGTGACCCACTATGCGATCCAGGTCGGACCCGAGTTCCGGACCCGTCGCATCACAGGAACGGTCAACATCACCTTCAAGGTAACGGTCACGGGTAACCGAATGCAGATCGATCTTCAGGAACCCATGAACATCGACGGGATCGTATGGAAGGGACGTCCGATCTCTTTTTCCCGGGAGGGTAATGCGTGGCATCTGCAGTTTCCGGAATCACTGAAGGCGGGATCGGTCGATTCTCTGTTCATCGCCTTCTCCGGGATGCCGGTCGTAGCGAAACGTCCGCCATGGGATGGCGGATGGATCTTCACGACCGACGAAAAGGGAAGACCCTGGATGAGTGTTGCGTGTCAGGGACTGGGTGCCAGTGTTTGGTTTCCTTGCAAGGACCATCAGTCTGACGAACCTGACAGCGCTTCACTCGCGATCATGGTACCGGATACTTTAAAAGCCGTGGCTAATGGCCGCCTGAGATCTGTCATAAATAGTGGAAAAGGCTACACTACCTATCAGTGGGCCGTGACCAGTCCCATCAATAGTTACAATATCATCCCGTACATCGGCGCGTATACATCCTGGCAGGAAACCCTCCCCGGTGAGGCAGGCGCACTCGATGCAACCTACCACGTGCTTGACTACAACCTCGATAAGGCCAGGACTCAGTTCGTACAAACGCGCGATATGATGCGCTGTTTTGAACACTGGTTCGGACCTTACCCATTCAGGGCCGATGGCTTCCAGCTGGTGGAGGCTCCGCACCTGGGCATGGAGCATCAGAGTGCCGTTGCTTACGGCAATGGCTTCCGCAACGGCTACCGGGGCCGCGATCTGTCGGGATCCGGCTGGGGACTGAAATGGGATTTCATTCTTGTACATGAGAGCGGGCATGAGTGGTTTGGCAACAACATCACCACAAAGGACATCGCCGACATGTGGGTACATGAGGGTTTCACCAATTATTCGGAAACGATCTATACGGAATGTCAGTCGGGGAAGCAGGCCGGCAGTGAATATGTCCGCGGCACCCGGAAACTGATCCGCAATGACAAGCCGATCATTGGGCCGTATGGAGTGAATACAGAAGGATCCGGCGACATGTATTACAAGGGTGGTAACATGATCCACTATTTGCGGCAGTTGTTTCGCGACGATGAGCGGTTCCGTTCCGCACTTCGTGGAATGAATGAGACCTTCCGCCATCGAACCGTAACCCATGTGGAGGTGCAGGAATACTGGTCAGAAAGGCTCGGACGTGACCTGAAACCCTTATTCGACCAGTATCTCCGGACAACAAAGATCCCTGTGCTGAGCTGGCGTATCCATAATAGTAGGTTATACTATCGCTGGACGGACTGCATGGATGGATACAACATCCCCGTCAAGGTAACATTGAAGGGAAATGAGGATCTGTGGCTGGAGCCCACGACTACGGAGCGGAGCATCCGCATTCCGAAAGGGATCGACGAGATCGAAATACACCCAGACTTCTACGCCAGGATCCGCAAGGATTGATGGTCAGGATGCCCGCATTCAAAGTTCGTATTCGACCGCATTGAACAGGACGCAGGTTCGTCCGTCCATGACATGATACATTTCCATTCGATCAAGCATCCCCTGCCTTCCCTCCAGTCGGCCGGCGATCGATTGCCGGTGGAGTTTGAAATGGAACATGTTAAGCAACGAATAAAAACCAGAGATGCCCAGACCCGTCAAGGGACGGTCTTTCGTGAACCCAACGCCCCCGAGGATCTGACGACAACCGGCTTCTATGAGTTCAAGATCAGATGGATCGGTATCTTCCGCCGGTCGATTGAAAAAATCCTGGCGTCTGTAAGCTTCCGGTCCCATCCGGAGATAAAGAAAGGATTTGGTGAACAGGTAAACAAATTCGTTTTCCTCAGCTTCGGCAAGGTATTCTGGAGACATCCCGTCCATCACTTCCTGCAATTGTTTGTTCATGCTCATATTTGGTATTTTTCAGGTTACATATTATCAGAAAGGCAGCACATCATCTGCGTCAGATGACTGGTCGTTACTTTTATTTATTTCGTTGGGATCCTGATTATGGCTGATCTCTCCGAATGATTTGAAATGAATGAGTTCGCGCATCCGGTGTCTGAACATGATGTCTTCGACAGATCTTAATGGGATGTATTGATGCGGAACATTGGTTCCCATTGGAAAGATCAATAACATGTCATCCGGCGACTGACCGGGTTTGACTGATTCGAAGGGAATATGATCTGCCTTCGGACGATCGAGTGCATCACTTGCTGAGCCATCAGCGTCGCGCAGACGTATGGCACAGATGCCGAGGTTCGAAAAAGGGTCATCGAGATGTTCGCCGATAATAATGTTCCGGTCGTCCGACGGACAGATCAGGTGAAACCTGTAGGGCAGCAACCTGCCGCTTTCCCTGTCCAGGAGGAGATAGGACTGATATGGCTCATCATGCAGGATATAGTAATGCGGGAGCCGATCATCTTCCCATATATTTATATATCTGAAGTTATAATCGATGAAATGCCCGTCCTTCCAATATTCCAGCCGATCGATCTGCAGTGCGTCCACATTCCTTACAAATCGTTTCAGGATGCGATCTGCATGGTCTGAGTGCAAGAATTCTTCATCTTTCAGCAATTGTTCAAAACCGGGAAACGGATGTTCCGGGAGATCCTTGCACTTGAGATAATCAACCACTTCGTCATGTATGCGAAAGGCATCATCGAGGTCATTGAAATATCTGAGGGATTTATCGAGATAATGGTCCAGCAGCATACCCATGAAGGCCCGGTCATTTTCGACCTTTCTGATCTCAATCATATTTACTTTTTTGCGTGATTAGAAGGGGAGTTCATCCTGTTCATCGTTGTCGGATTCCGGTTTAGGTTTTTGGGGTGTTTCGGTTTTCGTACCGGAAGATTTCATGACTTTGAGTTCCTCCTTTCTTCGATCGGCAAGTTCCCGGAGTCCCGGATCAAATTTCATCTCATCGGGCAGGTGCTGGATACAGGCCGGATCATCGTAGATCAGTTCTGCGAGAAAATTCCGGTTTGCCAGGAGTTTAGGGCCTGCATGTTTGATATTCCAATCATTATCGTTGACGGCGGCCTTGATCAGTCCGGGATCTTCCCGGAGTTCGAGTGGGCAATCTTTGATATATTTTCCGTATCCGCCTTTTTTCGATACGACGGTCAGTACGATCTCGCGATCGGCCTTGAAGTGTTCGGGGATGTGATCGAATTCGTGTGGGTGGCGCTGCATGGCCTTGAGCACGATGTCACGATCTTCCACCAGTGAGGGATGGACGTTATGGCGGTAGTAGGCCCCTTGATCGAAGGCCTTTAGATTGAAAGCCTTGTCGCGTCTGAGTCGATCGGAGGCTTTATCAAGTGCGAATCCGTTTTCCTTTATCATCTTCAGCATGATCTCTTCGTCATCCCGGAATCGTTCGGGGACATGATCCAGTATGTGGGATCCGCCATGTGCGGCTGCCAGTACGAATTTCCTGTCTGCCTTCATACCATCAGCTGCGTAGCGGATATTTTGTCCGCATTTTTCGATCATCCTCAAAACGAACAGCGGATCCTTACACAGTCTTTCCGACGCGTGTTTAAGCGACGGGGAGTACTTGTCGCAGGCGGCGGCTATGATATCTTCATCATCCCGGAGGTATTCGGGCAGGAAGGCCACGAGTCCGGTATCGGCTGGCAGTGCGTGGAGGAGCAGTTGTCGGTCGTTCAGCGGGGCATCCGGGGCGTATCGGAGTGCATTGGGGAAGAGGTCCAGTACTTCGTGTATACGTGACCGGTAGTGATCGACAAAGGTTCGGATATCATCATATTTAATGTAACCGATGGATTCGGGATCGGGCAGATGGAAGAGTCTGTCCATCTCTTTCATCACGATGAGGATATCCAGGTCTTTGCGCAGGGCTTCGGGGAGGTAGGGATATATGGTGTCATCAAATTTATCTGCCTGTCTGATGAGGTCGATGGCCAACTGGCGATCATTCCGCAGGTGTTTTTCGGCCCTTAGAAAATTGACGGGGGCTTTGAGGCAGAACTTTTCCACCCAAGCCCTATCGCCCCGGATCTCCGGGGGCATGAATTGAAAGCTCAAGGGGTTGTTCTTGAGCATGGTTTCGAGGATCTCCTGGTCAGCGGCGTATTCGGCGCAGGATCTATAGTTTTCTTCCACAGATCCCGGCATGGCCGTCATCACCCATGCGTCCCTTCCGGCGAGGAAGGGGAAGGTATTGTACTGGACGGTGAAATCACGCATATGTTTCCATTCGAGTCCGATGTGGAACTCGGAACGGAATTCCATGTGAATGGGGAGTCCGTCTTTGTTCTTTTTCAGAATATCGAGGACATGATGAGTGCCGAGTCGTTCCAATTCTTCAATGGTTACCGGTCCGCCGGTACCTTTGATGATCCGCTCCGTGTCATCGCCGAGCTGTCGGATCCCGTATTCTTTGCCTTTCTGTGTATGGAAGGTGATGGATCTGTCGATCTCTCCGGGAGCGTAACCGACAATTTCCATAGCGGTGGGATCATCG
>JAJTFQ010000057.1 GCA_021299955.1 Chitinophagaceae bacterium | reverse complement strand
GGTCGGCAGCATGGCCGATATCAGTAAAGGCGAAGAAATGGGAGGATGGGCCCGTCAGCCATCGGAATTCGAAGGTGCCGATACCGAATGCGGATGCGAAGATGCGTTCTTCATCGAACCCGCGCAGGGTGCGATATCCTCCGATCTGGAACAGTTCGTTGCGGAAGGGATCGTTCAGCATCAGCCAACCGGCCTGCCCTCCAAACTTCAGCGCGGCCTGACGGCCCATCGGGATGTACTTTGCGGCCTGCATTCGGCTCCGGACGATCGGTCGGCGCATCTCCGTTCCATCATACAGGCTGCCAAAATCAAAGGGTGCCCCGGCGGCATCGGTCCGCAGCGCGGTAATGGTGGCATTCGGCTTCAAACGCCGGATACCCGCCGAGGCCTCCAGCTGCCATGTATGTCCGCGCCGGGGATTCAGGGGACGGTCAGTCCGGTCATCTGCGGCGGAAATGCCCGCCAGGTCAGCGGACACATCAGTGAAGGCGGGGAGGTTGCGGGCAGACTTCACCCAGGCGGTATCCACCCCGATGAGGGCAGTGGACTGCCGCTGGTAGAAGACTCCGCCCTTTCGGCGGGCACTCAGCAGGAATCTGAGTCCTGCCCGCAGATCGAGGTTCAGGAATGAGCTGTCTTTGCGGAAAAGCATAAAACGGACATCGACCTCGAAGCGGCTGCCAAATATATATGGCTGCTCGAAACCCAGCTGCAGCCGGGGCGACCCGACCTGCAACTGCTGCCAGTTGGCGATGATCCGCTCGGCGCCTCCAAATGCATTATGGAGATCCAGGTTCGCCTCACCGGCCAGCAGCAGCCTGCCACCAACCTGACTATTGGAAGGAAGGAAGGCGATCAGCGCATCCATCCGGTTGCTTTTCTTAGGTTCCAGGTGCAAATTCAGGGCCGCTCCCGTGCCTGTGCGCGTGATGTCCCAGGGGCGCTCTTCCTTCAGGAATGGCAGGGCTGACAATCTTTCGGAGATGGTCTCCAGCTGGTCGGTCCGGTAAAGACTGCCCGGCGGAATGTCCAGATAACGATGGAGATAACTGCGCCGGAGCCGGAGTCCGCCATCGACGCTGATACTGTCGATCCGGTACAACGGACCACGATCCACAGCCAGACGGGCGGAGAGCCATCCCTTGCCCGCCAGCATACTATCCAAGCGGATGGAGGCAAACGGAAAACCTCTGCTGCCCATGAGTGTGACCCAATCAGCGGCCGCCCCGTCGAAACGAGTCAGATCCGCAATATCACCCGGCTTCGGAAACCATGTCCATCCGTCCATTCGCAGGCTGTCCTCCACCGAAGACTGCAAACGTATTTCGCGCCAGCGGTAGCGCAGCCCCAGATGCAGCCGCACTTCCGCGACCGACGTGTGCCAGCGGACCGAATCAACAGAAGCCTCCAGGTATCCCTCACGGATCAGTTGGCCGGGCAGTGTATTTAAATGAGCAGCACAGGCCGCGCTATCGGGGAAAGTGGACGTGAAATATTTACCGGCAGGCAGGGGCGTCGTATCCGCTGCATATCGGCGAAGCTTCAGGGCAAAGGTTTCCTGGGCACCGGCCAGAGCCGGCGACAGGCATCCCGCCAGGGCGAGAAAAATGACCGACCTTTGCAGTACCGGCATACCGGCAAAACTACATCCATAAAGCATAGACTTCAACGTGCCCGGCATCTACATCCATATACCATTCTGCAGAAAGGCCTGCCACTACTGCAACTTCCACTTTTCGACGACGCTGCAGCGGCGCGCAGATATGGTGGAAGCCATGCGCCGCGAGATCACCCTGATAGCACCTCCTATCCCGGAAACCGTTGACACCGTCTATTTCGGTGGTGGCACGCCTTCGCTGCTCGAGCCGGACGAACTCAGCGGATTGATGAAAACCATCCATCAGTATTTCCGAATTGCAGAGGATGCGGAAGTTACGCTCGAGGCCAATCCGGATGATATCCGGCCGGAAAAGATATCAGTATGGACGAGCCTCGGCATCAATCGCCTCAGTATCGGCATCCAGTCGTTCCGTGAAGATGACCTGACCTGGATGAACCGCGCCCATGATGCACATCAGGCCAGAGAGTGCATCGACATTGCGCGCACCGGCGGCATCGTCAACCTCAGCATCGATCTGATCTACGGCACACCCGGCCTGACGGATGCAGCCTGGCAGGAGAATATGAAGATCGCCACCACCCTGGGTATCCCGCACCTCTCCTGCTATGCCCTCACTGTGGAACCGGGGACGGCGCTGGATACGATGATCCGTCAACGCAAACGAATAGCACCTGCCTCTGAAACCCAGGCAGAACAATTCCTGATGGCGATGGACCGGCTTGGAGAGGCCGGATATGAGCACTATGAGATCTCGAACTTCGCACTGCCGGGTATGCGCAGCAGGCACAACAGCGCCTACTGGCAGGGCATCCCCTACATCGGCATCGGGCCCTCCGCCCACTCATATAACGGACAGGACAGAAGATGGAATGTGGCAAATAATGCGGCATACATCAGCGCCCTGAACGAAGGACGGATCCCTTTTGAAGCAGAGACACTGACAGATTCCCAGCGGCTGAACGAATATGTGATGACCTCCCTGCGGACCATCGAGGGGATGGACATGCTAAGGATCCGGGAAACATGGGGAAAAGCGGTGACAGATCGTATCCTTCGGGACGCTGCACCATTCCTGACAAGTGGCAGATTGGAGACAAATGAATTTTCGGTTACACTTACCCGTGAGGGGAAACTTTTTGCCGACGGTATCGCTGCTGAACTTTTCGGTTAGCCGTAACCGTTATACAAGTAATTCTTCGATCCGACGCATGCCCTCTTCGACGGGCAACTGTTCCCAGAGAATAGCATGGATCGTCGCCACGATGGGAATCTCCGCACCGAGTCCGCGGTTGATCTCCATGATCGAGCGGCTTGCATTGTAGCCTTCGGCGACCATCTTCATTTCCAACTGTGCGGCCTGAACGGAGTAGCCCTTGCCGATCATGTTTCCGAAGGTGCGGTTGCGACTGAACAGCGAATAGCAGGTGACCAGCAGATCGCCCAGATACACGGAAGCCGCATAGGTCAACGCCTGCCGGCGCAGCGGACGGACCGGAACGGGATGATTGCCCACCTCCATGTTCCGGATGCCCGCCTTGCGCAGGAATACGGCCATCTCCTCCGCGCAATTGGCAATGAACACACTTAGGAAATTATCTCCATACTCCTGACCATGGGCGATACCCGCACCCAGGGCATAGATGTTCTTGAGGATCGCGGCATATTGAACCCCGTAGATGTCTGTGTTGACGACCGTGTTGATGTAGGATGTTGAAAAGCAAGAAGCAATGCGCTCCGTCTCCGCCTCGTCGATGCCCGAAAATGTGAGATAGGACAACTTCTCGGCCGCCACCTCTTCTGCATGGCATGGGCCCATGACGGTAAAGTAATCGGAGGAGGGGAAACCATATTGAGCGAAGAGATGGTCGTTGAGTAACTGATTGTGCTGTGGAAGGATGCCCTTTACAGCTGACAGGACCTTTTTTCCGGATAAGATCTCGGCATCCACACCTTTCAAATGATCGATCACATAGGCCGAAGGCGTGGCGATGACGATCACGTCTGCCCGCTGAAACACTTCCAGCGGATCGAGGGTGAGCGCAATGTGTTCCATGCGCAGGGACACCGAACTCAGATAGTTTGGATTGTGACCCCGGCGCTGCAACTGGTCCAGCATCTTCTGATTGCGCAAACACCAGACCACTGGATGCCCTCCGTCTGTAAGCATTTTTACCAGGGCGGTCCCCCAGCTGCCGCTACCGATCATCCCGAATGTCATCAGCAACCGTTTACGATGAAAAACCGTCCCGCGTTCCCTGTCTTATTTCTTGACCTCGAAGAGCTCTTCCTTGGGAACCACCTTCACGGCCATACCGTTCTTCAGTTCCTTGCTGACGATGGCGTAAGGCCCCGTGACCACCTGGTCGCCTTCCTTCAAACCATCGACCACTTCAATGTGACTGATGTCCTGGATATCGGTCCGGACGCGCACCCGGCGAACCTTCCCATCGGACTGGAGTACAAAGACAACAGCTTCCATGTCGTCAATATTGCCGGTGACGACCTTCTCTCCTGAAGCGGGCTCGGCGGATTTTTTCTCTTTTTTGGAGTCTTTCTCCTCCCCAACGGACAGCGTGTCGTTCTTGTCGCGGGTCGTAACTGCATTGATGGGCACAGCCAGGACATTAACATGCGTATTGGTCTGGATATCCGCGCTGGCGCTCATACCCGGACGGAAGGGGAAGTTACGCGGACGGGCGGGGTCGAGGAGATCAGCGTAAGATTCGGGCAGCAGGCGGATGCGCACTTCGTAATTGGTGACATCATTGGCCGAGGTGGCGACGCTGCCACCTGCACCTCTGTTCGTGCTCGCGATCTGAGTGACGATGCCCTTGAACTTACGGTCGCTGTAAGCGTCTACTTCAACGAGGGCGGTATCTCCGTAACTCACTTTCGGGATGTCATTCTCCCCGACGTCCACGCGCACTTCAATCGTGCGCATGTCGGCGATGCGTAGCATTTCGGTACCCGCCATCATGCTGTTGCCCACGACGCGTTCTCCCTTCTTCACATTGAGCAGCGATACCACGCCATCCATCGGAGCGAGTACACTGGTGCGACTCAAATCCTTATTGGTACGCTGCAGACTGGCCTGAGCGCTGGCCACGGCGGCCTTGGTGCTTTGTATTGATTTTTGGGCTGCGTTGTAATCAGCACGGGAGGTGAGTACGGCATTTTCAGCCTGCTCGAATTCGAGTCGGGAGATGACCTTTTCAGCATAAAGCTGCTTCTGGCGCTGGTACTGGCGTTCGGCCTGTTCCATTCGGGCCTTGAAGGCCTCGAGGGCGGCGGAGACGTTGCCCACCTGAGCCTGCTGCTGATTGACCACAGCAGCGGCCTGATCGCGCTGCGTAGCCAGGATGTCTGCATAGACACGGGCCAGCAACTGACCGCGGCGAACGCTGTCGCCTTCCATTACGGTGAGTTCCACGATCTCTCCGGAGACGTCGGGGCTGATCTTCACCTCGATCTCAGGATACACCTTACCGCTGGCGTTGACGACCTCGGTGATGTTTCGGCGGGTGACCTTTTCAACGGACACCTTGGTGCCTTCCTCCTTGCCAATGATACCGGCCTTCTTCAGGCCCATGATGGTGCCTATCACTACGACCAGGGCTACCAAGATCCAAATCCATTTCTTATCCATCAGATGCGTTTTGCGTTCGTTAGATTTTTTTCGGTTATGCTTTACCGTGAGTAAGGCGATCAGAGCCGGAGTCCCTTGCCTTTGTAGAACTCCAGGACCTTCATTCGGAAGATATAATCGTATTGCGCCACCAGCCTGTCGATGCGTGCGCGGGTGAGGTTATTTTGTATGGTCAGCCATTCGATCATCTGCATAACGCCGATGTCGTAGCGCTTGGTGGCAAGTTCGAAGGAACGCTCGGCCGTGCGGACGGCCTTTTCGCGGGCCTGAAAGGTCTGCCAGGCGCCAATGGCGGATTCATGTGCCGTGTAGATGTCCTGCTTGAGCCGGAGCGAATCCTGCTCCAGGGAGAGTTCCTGCCGGCGCATGTCGATCTTCGCGCGTTCAATGGCGGCGCGATTCTGCCAACCGTTGTAAATGGGTACGGAAATGTTCAGGCCAATACCCTGTCCGAACTGGTCGCGCAGTTGCTGCCCCCAGCCATTCCAGAGGTCACTGAAAGGCTTTTTCCCCGTCGTCATGTTATAGGTAGGTGCATAGACGGGCAGCATCATAGTCCCGCTCTTGACGTAAGCACCCGTCTGGCTTTCGCCTGTGATGTTCACACCGGTGGTCTGCTGCAAAAATGAGTTAAAGTTGGTATTGAGCTGAGCGAAAGCGTTAAGCGAGGGCAGTCGCTGCGCCCTGCGGGCCTGCAGTGCTTTGTCAGCCGCAAGGATTCGGAGTTGTGCACCCTTGATCTGCGGCTGGTTACTCAAGGCCATCAGATAGATGCCCGCGGGATCCTGCTCCAGGATATTCTCTACGGGAATCCTGTCGGCCGGCGGGGCGATGATCTCGAACCGTACATCAGCCGGAAGGTTGAGCAGGGATTTGAGGGTCAGCAGATCGAGCCGGTGCTGGGCCGTGGCTTGTACAAGCGTTGCGCTGTCCCTGGCCTCGGTGGCTTCGAGTTCTGCGGCGTTCAGTTCGGGGAGCGTGCCTGCATCAACGAGCTTGCGGGTATTGGTCAGCTGCGCCTGTGTCTGGCGAAGGACGATGCGACTGAGCGAAACCTGTTCCAGGCTCAGCAGTGAACGCAGATACTGGTTGGCGACATTGAGTCCGATATCATTGCGGGCCTTGTCCACCGCCACTTTCCCGGCCTCAGCGTTATAGCGGTTGGCCTCGATCTGGCGGCGCTGGCTGCCAAAATTGTATACCAGGGCATTGGACTGCAGGGAGAGCTGTTCGAACATCGCGGAGCGCGAGACGAAGATATTTGTCGTCCGGTCGAGGGTCCGGCCGAATGACAAACCGTGGTTCATGTTGCCCGTTAGCGATGGGATGCGCTGACGCTCACTCTGCAGGAGCGTGAGCTCAGCGTTGCGCGCATCCAGCTCCGACTGGCGGACGGTGACGGCATTGTTCATGGCGTACTCCACACAACGCCGGAGATCCCAGCCATCTCCCGGCTGTGCGAAGACGGATGTTATGAAAAATTGTATCAGCAGGATCGCACAGAAAACAATAGACGCCTTTTTCATATTTGAGTTTGGCCGCGGCCGGCTTTGTTGCAGGGCACAAATGTCCGACCAATTTCGGGTTCAGCCAAATCACTTGTCACAGGTTGGGGCCGGGCATCCCTGCCGGATGTTTTGGCGACCTTCGGAAGACGAAATAAATGATCACAAAAGCCGCCAAAACGGCCACGGCGGTCAATGCCGTAACCGGTTTGTTGAGGGCGATGCTGTAGGCGACAAAGCCATAGGCCGCGATGAACAGCAGCGGCAGCCAGGGATACAGACGCATACGGTATGTGTTCTCCGTCAGCACGTCCTTTTGTCGACGCCTTAAAATGAACAGGGTGGCCGCAGAGAAGGCCATGCCGATACAATCCAGGAACATCGTAAAACTCAGGATCCGGTCGAAGGTCTCCATGAAGAAGATCATCACCACACTGAGCAGCGCATAGGTCGTAAGACTGACCGTCAGTACATCCCGCTTTTCGTCCTTCTTTGCAAAGATCTTCGGGAGGATGCCATCCTCACTCATCGCATACATCACGCGGGGATTACTCAACAGGATCACATTCACATAGGCCAGCACCGCCAGGAATAGCAGGATGGAAAAAGCATATCGGCCGGCTGGACCGAACATCCGTTCGGCCACGATGGCGGCAATACCGCGGGAGGTCTTGAGCTCCTCAAAACCGATGACCTTGTAATACGACCAGCTTACGGTCAGGTAGAGGCCGATGATGATCAGCGTGCCGATCAATATCCCGCGGGGCAGGATGTATCGCGGATTGCGGACCTCTCCCCCGAAATTGATGGTCTGCTGGTATCCGCCGTAGGTGAAACTCACCGCCACCAGCGCCGCACCGAAAGACTGGACGATATCCGTCCAGCTGTGATCGACCGGCGCAGTCGCGGCCACGCTGACCGGCGCATGGATCTGCGGAAAGAAAAGGGCGAGGATCAAAACCACAACCATCCCGATCTTGACCGACATCAGCAGATTCTGGGTAGTAGAACTCATCCGTAAACCCAACAAGTTGATCACGTAGAAAAGACCGATGGAGCCCATCGCTATGAAAGCCTTGATGGTATCTGAAGGCGGTTCTGTGAAAATGGCTTCAGCGAGGTACTCGCTGCCGATCAATGCCACACCTGCGAGAGATGCGGCATTCGATACCAAAATGATACAATTGACTGCGAAGGCTACCGAAGGATGATAGGCCACCGCGAAGATCTTGTAATATCCCCCGGTGACAGGTAGCCTCGAACCGATCTCGGCATAGGTGAGGGCGCCACAGAGGGCGATCAGCCCACCCGCCAGCCAGGCGGTGAAAAAGATCGTCGGGGTCAACGCTGCGCGGGCCGAATCCGAGGCCGTCCGAAAGATGCCCAGGCCGATGACCAGGCCGATGACGATCATCGTCAGGTCGAAGAGCGAGAGTTGTGGTTTGGTGGATCGTTCCATAAAAAAGGGTGCACGGAAGATAAGCAATCGGCGGGAAGTTCCGTCAACCGCGGACTTCAGAGGGCGTGGATAATTTGGGAATTCAGGGATTTGACCGGAACCTTCAATTTCCCGCATCTTTGTCACCTCATCCGGTTGCCGTCCGCCGCCCGGCGCATGGCATTAAAAGGGAAGTCCGGTCCAATCCCGGCGCTATCCCCGTAGCTGTAAAAACCGCTCCTCCCCTGCGGAGGAGAACGATTCGGACTTCATGCCACTGTCCCCCCTGGGATGGGAAGGCTTCGGATCGCGGTCGAGCCAGAAGACCTGCCGAATGGGGATCGATCCACGGGCTTTCGGGAGAAAAGCCGGAGATGTAACCCCCTGCCGACGGGCAGACTGCATTTCTTTCATTATTCCCGGGTCCCCATTGTTCAACCATTTAATCTTTCAACATGAAAGGAACAGGGGCAATCTTCATGGCCGCATGTCTGAGCGCGGCCGTTGTACAGTCACAGACCGACAGCACCGCGCGGGTGCTCGACGAGGTGGTCGTCACCGCCAATCGTTTTGCGCAGAAACAATCCTCCACCGGAAAGGTACTCAGCGTCATCAACCGGGCCGCCATTGAGCGGTCGCTGGGCATGTCGGTGGCCGAATTGCTGAACCAGCAGGCCGGCATTGCGATCGCCGGCGCCAACAACAACATGGGCACCAACCCCGACGTGTACATGCGGGGTGCCGCCACCGGCAACACCCTCATCCTGGTGGATGGTGTGCCGATGTATGATGTGTCGACCATCAACAACACGTTCGACCTGAACCATCTGCCGCTGGAAGCGATCGAGCGGATCGAGATCCTGAAAGGGGCACAGTCGACCGTGTATGGTTCTGACGCCGTCGCAGGGGTCATCCACATCATCACCCGGAAGAAAAGCCAGCAGCCTTTGGGTGGATTCGGATCAGTCACCGCCGGTTCCTGGGGGACACTACGCAGCGCCGCCGGACTGCGCGGCACGGGCGGTCCGCTGAGTTATCAGGTGCAGTACCAGGATAACCGCAGTCGCGGGATGTCGGCCGCCTTCGACAGCTCGGGCCGGAAAGAATTTGATCGCGATGGCTTCC
Organism: Chitinophagaceae bacterium; assembly: GCA_021299955.1. Lineage (GTDB taxonomy): Bacteria > Bacteroidota > Bacteroidia > Chitinophagales > Chitinophagaceae > Pollutibacter. Next base: position 14,421 of record JAJTFQ010000057.1, on the reverse strand, counting down.
GTCAGCAGACGGCCAATGTATCGCTGAGCCTGGCCCTGGGTAAAAGGCTCACGTTGCGCGGACAAGGCTTGGCGGGCGATTACGTGACGGGATTGGACCGATCGGCATACAATGATGAGCGCGATTTCACCGCCACCAATCGCAACATGCAGGGCGGCGGCGGGATCGACTTCCAGGCAGAGCGATTCAGTCTGCATGCGAATGTGCAGCAGGGATACCTGCGCCGCATCTACCTCGATGACTCACTACATGTCGGAGGCTTCGCGAAGTACAGCCGCGAGCAATATGAAGGACGCAGCGGGTTTGCGGAAGTATACGGCAAGGTGAAACTGTCGGATCGCTGGGATCTCCTCGCCGGTATTGACCATCGCTGGTTCGATACCGACCAGTCGTTCTACTCGCTGAGTTCATTCGGCCCTTACACTTCAGAACTGTCGGGAGATACGGCCCGGACAAGTCTGACCAGTGCCTTCCTCTCCTTCTTCCATCACAACAACCGGGGCTTTTTCCTCGAAGGCGGCACGCGTGTGAACCGGCACAGTCGCTTCGGCGACCACGCTACCTTCACGTTGAACCCGTCGTTCGTCTGGAAGGAACGCTGGAAGGTTTTCGCCAACCTATCCTCTGCCTTCAAAGCGCCTTCGTTGTACCAGCTATTTGACGGCTCCGTAGGCCAGCCGATGCTGGAGCCGGAACGCTCGGTGACGGCCGCAATTACAACCGCCAGCATGCCCGGGGATTGGAATGGGAAGGCAGTCTGAACCTCGGCCGCTGGTCGCTGACACACAATCATACCTGGGTGCGCGGCAAGGTAAACACCACGGCCTATCGATACAATCCGAATACCTGGGGATACGACCTACAACAACCTCTTCCGCCGGCCCCGGCACCAATCGAATCTCTCGGTCTCCTGGGTGCCGGACGCCCACTGGCAGATCCGGCTGACGGGCCGCATCACAGGCGAACGATTGGAGCCGCGCTTCATGGACAGTCCCCTGCAACTGGAAGCCTTTCAGGTGGCGGATCTCTATATCGGATATGCCCTGAAAGGCGGGCTGCGGCTGTTCTTCGACCTGCGGAATGTCACCAACCAACGATATTTCGAGGTGGCCGGTTTCAATGCCCGGGGTCGCAACTTCATGACGGGGCTGAGCTATAGCTTCTGATTGGCGTACCTTTGCGGTTAAAAGACACCTATGAATCTTCGCCTCGACGAGCTGCTGACGGTAACCTTCACCCTTTTTGCGGTGATCGACATTGTGGGATCTGTACCGTTGCTGATCGGGCTCAAGAAGAAGATGGGCGGCATCCGCGAATTGCGGGCCACGCTGATCTCCGGCGGTTTGATGGTCCTCTTCCTGCTGACGGGTGAGCGCTTCCTGGGGATCCTCGGACTGGATGTGAAGTCCTTTGCCGTGGGTGGTTCGATCGTGATCTTCATCCTTGGACTGGAGATGGTGCTGGGGCATGAGTTCTTCAAGTCGGAGGGCGATCCGAAGTCGGGCACAGTGGTGCCGATCGCGTTCCCGTTGATCGCGGGTTCCGGCACCCTGACGACGATCATCTCCCTTCAGGCGAACTATGATATCTGGCTGATGCTGGCGGGGATCCTGATCAACCTGGTGATCGTGTACCTGGTGCTGCGTTCACTAAATTTCATTGCCCGGATGCTGGGTCCTGCGGGGCTGCTGGCGGTGCGGAAGTTCTTCGGGGTGGTGCTGCTGGCGATCGCCGTGAAGATCTTTGCGACGAACGTGGGCGGGCTGATCCGGTGAGGTGGCTTGACCCGTGGATTTGCGGAATCGGAGGGAAAGTGGTACCTTTGCAGCCCCTGCAGGACAGGGAATGGTCTCGTAGTACAATGGATAGTATAAGGGTCTCCGAAGCCCTGGATTCAGGTTCGATTCCTGACGAGACCACAACCATAAGCGTGAAACCCCTGATTATCAGGGGTTTTTGTTTTGGGAGATGTGCATTCTGGCAATTTTCTGGCAATCAGGGGGATTTGGGTGCATGTCAATTGTCTTAAATCTGTTCTCCATCTAAAAAAGTGAGCTGGTTTGCGCCGGAATCACTGGCAGGGTTTGTCCGGAATACGCATTTAAATGCTCCACATCAAAACTGCCATCCGATTTAAAGCAGGCAGGAAAATATTCTTTTAGCACTGCCAGTTGGGTGTGGTGTTTTCGTTTTGTAGTATGCTGTCTTTTGTCATTTGCTTTGGTATTTTCTGTTCGTTGTTATACTTTTTTTCAATGCTTCTTTGCGGGTTTTGTTTCATCCATTTTCTCCATCAACTCCGTCCGCACTAATTCAAAAGCAGTTGCCGGATCGTATTTTTCTGTTGGCCGTATGAGGGCTGCTATGTCACCTATAAATTCATCGTCCTGCATTTTGGCTTCCATGTTTTGCAGATAAACCTTTTGGGTAGGTGGTTCATCTACCACAAAATCCATATAGGCATGATAGCATTGAAGCAGGGCTTCTTTATCCATGCCGGGCACTTGCACCAGTGCCTTGTACATGTCGTATAAATCACGGCCTTTTCTACGTTGATATAAGGCCCTGAGTTTTGTACCCAGCAGTTCTTCCAATGGGTAGGTGGTGATGTTGCAGGCACCGGTAAACCATGATGAAGTTACCTGAAAGGGAAATTGCTGGTAGCCCAATACAGTGAAGTGTTCCCGGCAATTGGTTTCTACTTTCAGGCGGAGGTTTTGTACCGGAGGAACCTCAGATTCAAAACGGTAATGCAGGGTAAAATTGTTTTCTTTCTGCTTGCGGGCAGGGTCTCCCAAAAAGGCCAGCCTCTCTCGTAAACGGTCTACCACAGGGCCGAATGGCTCTGCGGTGATTTGCACTAAATCAATATCCTCGGAGTAGCGGGGTTGCGGATTTAAATACAGCTTGTGCAAGGCAGTACCGCCCCTGAATGCAAGGCTTTTTGCCAGAAACTCATCGGAAAATATTTCTACCAAGGCACGGCAAATCACCAGGTCTTGCTCCACCTGTTCATTGGTTTGCCAGGGCACCTGATTGGCCCATTCTGTTATGTATGCCTGTGGTATCATTCGTCAATCTCTATTTCTGTGTTTACGATTACTTTCCATCTTTCGTCTGATGCAAAACCTTTGGCCGGAGCAGAGGCTTTCAACGGTATCCGAAACAAAGCCGCCTTGTTGTTTTGTAAGGCCGTGTATAAGGCGTTGGCCAGCGGCTGGTTGTCAAATACTTTATCCAGCAGATAGCCCAATCGCTGCAAGGCAGTTACCGGAACATGCTGCAGCAGATTGGCATCAAATGCATTGGGTTGAATACTTTCGGCTAATTCAGCCAAAACAGTGGCCACCCTATTGATGCCGCCCACCCGTTTGGCGTATTGTATCAGATCGGTAGCTGTTAGGGCAGGGTTAGAAATTTTCAAGTACCCGGCCTCGGTTTTTCGGATGTCTAATAGTGTTGCCGGTATTTCCTTTTTGCTGATATAGTTCAGTTTCAGCCCTTTTTTCTGCATAGGTCGCAGCACGGGAAAGCCGGTAACCACAAAAAACTCCTGTGGCTGCTGGTGCGATGCTCCATGATAGGCGGCTGCGTTTAACAAAGCCAGGTAATAAGGCCGGTCTAATTCCTTCATAAACGCATCTAAAAACAAGGTGAGGGGAAGAATTCCCTTGGACCTGTATTGGGGCGGTATAATAAGGTAATACCCTTTGTGGATGGAAATAATCTGCTCTTTATCTACCAGCCTTTTCAAGGCAAACTTATTGGCTGTATCTGACCGCTCTGAAAAATCTGCACGAAACTGGTGCAGTGCAAAGGCAAATTTACCCTGAGCCAGCAGGTGGTTTACCCAATCTTCTGCACGCTGATATTGCCCTGAGTCTTCCAAAAAAGTAATTTTTTGCAAAAGGTAGTGAATTTCGCTGCTTTCCGCATATTTTTTCTTTTTTTCTGTCTTTGATGCGCGCGGGATTGGGGGGTATAATTTTGAGTAAACGGAGGAAGCTAAAGGCGGTTAGTGCGAATTCCGGTCTGTGCAATAGATCCAAGAATCGAAGTAACGCTCGGATTTCTTTCTCTGAATCTACACCTGGTTGCAGAAACGCTTTACCGCAAGGGCGCAAAGCAAAGGCAGAGGGTCAGCAAATTTTCATTAGATTGTCTCAAAATATCCAAAGACATGAAGATCGCCATGCTTGGCTCCGGCTTCATCGCCCGTTTTTATGCAGACTCCTTGCACGCTCAGCGTCGCAGAGATGTCATCCACTCGGTATATTCCCGCAATGCGGAGAAGGCCGCCCGTTTCGCAAGCGACTACGCCTGTGCACATCATACCTCCGATATGGAGGAAGCCATTGCCCATCCTGACACGGAGGTGGTGGTGATCGCTTTGTCCAATGATATGCATGAAACGGCCGTCGCCCTCTGTGCCAGGCACCGGAAGCATGTACTCTGCACCAAGCCACTGGGCCGGACCGCCGAGGAGGCACTGCGCATGATGCGTATGGTCGAGGAGGCCGGCATCTTCGGTGGCTATCTGGAAGACCTATGCTACACGCCCAAGTTTCTGAAGTCGCTCGCCAGCGTGAAGCAGGGAGGTATCGGCCGCGTCTTGTGGACGCGTTCGCGAGAGGCTCATCCGGGGCCGCACAGCGACTGGTTCTGGGATAAGTCGAAGTCGGGCGGTGGCGCCATCATCGACCTGGGATGTCATTGCGTCGAGATCGGCCGGAACTTCATCGGTAAAGACGTACGGCCGGTTGAGGTGATGTGCTGGGCCGATACCCAGGTGCATCCCATCGATGCGGAAGATCATGCCGTGGGGCTGGTGCGTTATGCCAATGGTGCCATCGGACAGTTCGAGGTGAGCTGGTGCTTCCGAGGTGGCATGGACTTGCGCGATGAGGTGGCCGGTACGGAAGGAACGATCTGGATGAACAACTTCCTGCGCACGGGCTTCGAGATGTTCAGCACAGGTAAGGGTGGCGATTATGTTGCCGAAAAGGCCGAGGCCAACACGGGCTGGCTGTTCCCGGTCGGGGATGAAGCACACGAGCTGGGCTATCCCCACATGTTCACGGATATGTTCGACAGCATCGATCAGGGACGGCAACCACAGGAAACTTTTTATGACGGGTATGTGGTCAACGCCATCCTCGACGCGGCCTACCGTTCGGCGGCTTCAAAGAAATGGGAGACGGTGGAGCTGCCTGTTTGGCGGGGAGCTGAAGCTTCTGAAGCGATCAGGGGTTACACCTCCTTCGACGACAAATATTACCTGATCAAGGAAGAGGTACTTCCTAATGGTGTTACCAAGCGGATCCTGAAGGATAAGCAATCCGGAGAGGTTGAGTCGGTGGAGTTGTAGGAAGGCTTTACCGCGAGGACACAAAGTAAAGGCAGTGATCTTGATATTAACTTATGGTGGGCTCAATCTCTCAGTACATAATTTGCACTTCGTCCGCCTTCGTCAGTTTCAGCCAGAATATCTTTAGCGATCAGGTCCTTGATATCACGCAGGGCTGTGTCTGGAGAAACACGGGTGATCTTCGCCCATTTCGAGGATTTTAATTTTCCGTCGAAGCCATCAAACAACATGTTCAGGATCACGCGCTGACGCTCGTTGATCGAGGTATGTTCATGTTTTCGCCAGAACTCGGCCTTACGAATGATACGCTCTGTCATGTTTTCCGTTGCAAGCATTGCATTTCTCAGGCATTGTAAAAACCATTCGATCCATTCCGTGATGTCACCCGTACTATGCTGCACTTTTTGCAACACGGCGTAATACTTTTTTCGTTCAATAAGTATCTGGGAAGACATGCTGTAAAAGCGTTCACTACTACCTTCCGAGCGAGCCAGCAGCATATCTGTCATGGCACGTGCGATCCTTCCATTCCCGTCTGCAAATGGATGGATAATGATGAACCAGAAATGAATGATGGCGGCTTTGATCACCTCATCATACGTCTGATCATCATTGAACCAAGCAAGCATACTGCTCATCTCCTCCGATACCTTTTCTGGTGGCATGGCCTGATAATGGACTTTCTCCCTCCCCAAGGCACCCGATACCACCTGCATGATGCCCGTTCTATAACGGCCCACTTCGATCCGATAAGGTCCGCTGTATCCCGTTGGAAACAATGCGGCATGCCAGCCCATAAGTCGATCTGTTGTAAGGGGTAATGTGTAACGCTGCGTGGCATCCAGCATCATTTCAACAATACCCTCCACATGCCTGTCACCCGGAACGAGTCCTGCCGTTTGGATGCCCAATCTCCGGGCAATGGATGAACGTACCTGATCAACATTTAACAACTCTCCTTCTATCTCACTCGATTTGACGACGTCCAGGGTGAGTGCTGATAATGTTGCTTCTTCTTTTGAAGCGAAGCCCAAGGCATTCATCTGACCAATGATCTTGCCTTGCAGCAACTTTACCTCTCCAAACAAGGCATTTACTACTTTGTCGCGCCAATGAAAGCGAGGCCAGTTCGGGTGCTCGTAAATGTATTTGGCCAAGGTTGAATGTATTGATGCGGTGAATATAGGGTTTATTCTCCGCATTTTTGCGGTGATTATAGGGCTTCCCGCTAAGTGTTTGTAAGAAATCGATCATTAGCCTGTTCAAACAACAAAATATCCGGTTGATTTACCTCTTCCTTCTTTGGTGATCAGTCCCATGAGAAGCATTTTGCTCAAAGACTTTTTTACCGTGGCCAATACAAGATCAAGTTTCTTTGCAATCTCGCCGGATCCAGTACCAGGATGATGTTGGATAAAAAACAGGATACGCTTATCACGAGCTGAAATGGGCTGTTCTGTTGTTTGCTCCTTCAGCTTCAACAGCAACTGATCTTGTATCTTTATCAAACAGCTGATAAAGAAAGTAAGCCAATCCGTAACATTTTCGCCTGGTCTGCTACGCTGCGTTTGCATGAGTACCCTGTAGTATTCAGATTTGCGATTTTCAATTTCATGTTCGAAACTTACATATTGGATCCAGGAATAGCCATTCTTTAATAACAACAAACTGCCCAATAATACGAATACGGATCGAATGAGCTCATTAATATACGTTTTTATCCGTATTTATGCGTAAATCACACGAATGTGACCGATCAGTTGAGTTGTAGGAAGGCTTCACCGCAAGGACGCAAAGAAAAGGCAGGGACAAGATCTGCGTCCTTGTAAGCATTCAAATTTCAACCTAGGGCTGGATTTGATCCATCCGCCATTTTCTATTCCTTTTTGATATCGTTCAATAATGCGTGCAGGAGTTCCAGCATCTCCACGGCAGTTTTCTGGTCTTGTTGGGTCATGATACTGTTTGAATTACCGGGATCCGCCTTTGGAAGATCGTCAGGAAGCGGCGGTGTGAACAATTCATCACTCATGGTTGTACTTTGGAACAAACATAAACGAAGGCATTGCAATCTATTTACAACCCAAAAGATCATATCTGACCGGGCTTGTACGGAAAGTAAGGACCAGGTTGGTTGACGTCACGGATCGGATTGCAGGTCAGTCGGCATTGCCCCCGGCGGGTTGGCAAGCGCTGATGAGGGATATCAAACCTGGGCTATGCTGTCTCCGTTTATTTTTGGTCATCATTTCTATAAATTGAAAATGAAAAGAGTTTTCGGTTTTCTGTTATCAACTTTCTGCTTCAAATACGCTTCAGCACAACGATCGCAGTTATCTCATTCCATTCGGATTGAAAAGGGGTTTGCTAATACATCTGATCTGGGTTACGAAGAAGAGATGAGTCGCAGCTTTCAGGGGCTTGGATATCGATACAAGACCAAGGGCGACTGGTATTTTGGCACTGAGGCGCAATACCACCACAACAAGTTGAACAGCAGTCGTCTGTTGCCATTGCAGTTACAAGAACAAGGGACACTTTATGCCTGTCGGATACCAGGGAGTGAAAATGAAATGGGGTACTTTTTTGTCCCGGAGTCCATGCAATCCTCGGTGAACATCATCACGAACAATAACGTCTATAAATCTCAGCAGGATCAGCTGCCTTTTCAAACACAGTCGTTGAGGGCCACCCGGCTCAATTTTATGTTGCATGGCGGAAAAAGCTGGGAGGTAGGACGTGGTGTGATCGAAGCCGGGGTAACCATTACGGGTACATTTTACAGTCGGGATATTGTTGTTTCCAGTAGGCAACAGCAAGCCATCAGCTGCAGATCACTTGCCACAGGTGAATTTTACAATACCATGTTTGATGTGACTACCTTTAAGATCGTTGATGAGAAAACAACGTGGATAGGTGCCGGTGTTCATGCCCGGTATCAGTATCCGGTGATGAAAAATCTACGTGTGGGTTTGCAGTTACTGAGTTCAGCGAGCGTAGAAGGGCTACTGCTGCAGGCTGCTCCTTATATGGCGTTTGGGTTCTGAACCACATAACATGATGCATCATACATTGATCCTTCGCATAGATACACTACAGGTTACGAGGCCACGATGAAAGAAAATCATTAAATTCATGTATGATTTAATTCTGTTCGTCAATTGTCAAATTCTTCTTCATGATAGCCTTATCGCGATCCCTCATCGCAGTAGCTATGGTGCTTAGATTATCACTAAGCATCCATGCACAGGTTGGTATTGGTACCAACACCCCAACCAGCAAACTTGAAGTGGTAGGTTCAGGAAGTACGTCGGCCACTTCTGCACTCAAGGTGAGTAATTCGTCAGGTTTGCCCATCCTGACAGTAAGGAATGATGGCCTGGTGCAAATATCCACAACCACCAACGGATTTCTTCCACCACGTATGACCTATGCGCAAAGGAATAGTATCATCAGTCCGGAAGCTGGCCTCATCATTTATTGCAGTAACTGCGGGACTGGTCAGCCTCAATACTATAATGGTACCGCATGGGTCAACCTGATCGGAGAAACAGCCTAGTCGCAACCACCAACTGTGTCGGGCACCACCGCCATTTCAGCCATCACGAAGTCTTCAGCGACCGGAGGCGGTAATGCGAACAACGATTTTGGAAACACGGTCACGGTGAAAGGGATTTGCTGGAGTTTTACCCCGAATCCAACCACGGCGAACTGGAAGACCACGGAAAGCGGAGGTACCGGAAATTTCAGCAGCGCCCTTACGGGACTTTCGCCGAATGTCACATACTATGTGAGGGCTTATGCTACCAATGCGGCCGGCACCGGCTACGGTCCGGAGATAAGTTTCCGTACGGTCGACTTTGATATTGGCGAATCAAGATTTGGAGGAAGGATAGCTTATATCCTTCAACCCGGCGACCCTGGATTTGACGGGGCAGTTACGCACGGACTTGTAGTTTCTACTTCTGATCAAAACGCAGGGGCAACTTGGTATAACGGCAGCAATGTAACCACAGGTGCAACGGGAACAGCTATCGGAACCGGGCTCAGCAATTCCAATACCATCATTACGAGTCAAGGCAACACGAATACTTACGCAGCCAAACTTTGCCGCGACTACACAGCAGGGGGGTATACTGACTGGTTCCTGCCCAGTGCCAATGAATTGGAAAAATGGTGGAGCAACAGGGGAGCAACCTATGCGGTGTGGTCGAACGGATATTATTGGTCGTCTTCCGAAACGAGTACAAGCGAGGCTAAGAGTGTTTTATTCATAACATCGGGCGGATTCGCTTATGCATATCAAAAGAGTCTTTTGTTTTATGTACGAGCTATGAGGGCTTTTTGATATTATCATGAAACCCTTCTCCATGAGTTTTAAAGGAGGCCCTTCCCGTCATGAATTGGGTGATTCTATGCACAGGCAAGATGAATCAAGAATACAACATGACAGGCCCCAACATTCGCTTTGGATTAATTCTTTAAGATCTCAATCGTCCGTTCAGCATTACCATCACGGAAGGTCACTAGATACACACCCGCAGGCAGCATTTTTAGCGAGATGGATTCTCGTGTTTTGATATTTGATTTTTCAAGCACAGCCCGTCCATAAACATCCCTGACCATGACGCTCACTTTATTGCGCGAGAACATGGGTTTATAGTCGATCATCAGCAGGTCAGCCGTCGGATTGGGATAGATGCTCAGGGGATGGTCTGCAGGTATGGGAACGATGGAGGTTGCCGTGGTTTTCAAACACGTAACGTAAATATCATTGATACCTTCATATCCGGGTGGTTCAGGGCCATGGCCACCTTGGACCGTACCGCTGTTTCCGAATACATCGGTAATGCCAATGGTGAGGGTTTCAGTCGCGGACAGATCGATCGACTTAAAGCCGGTGGCATTTCTAATGACCTTTGCCGGGCCCAGGCAGCGGGTCCAAAGCTGGTTACCGCTGGGGTCGATCCTGATGACCCGCATCTGATAGTTGGTATAGTTCACCCCGCTGGCCCCATAGCAGCCCTGACAAATGCTACATATCGAATGACCATTCGGGCTGGAATAACTTGGATATTTATAACTGAAATCAAGCAGATAGCCCCCATCAGACGTATAGGATACATTCATGAGGTTCGGAAAACAATTGCAGGGATAGATCGTGCTGCTTTCAACGTAAGGATAAGACTTCTGCCATTGGATCTGTCCGGAGCCATTCAGTTTGACCAGCCAGAAAATGGTTTTGACCACAACAGCATTGAAGCCACTGACTACGTCGCCATCATTTCCGGTCTGGCCGGCCAACAGCAATCCACCATCATTCGTTGGTATGACCCTGTACAGCGCATCGCCGCTTTTGCTGCCCGGGTGTTTGTCCCAGATCACATCACCACTGGCATTGATGCGCATCACCCAGAAATCTTCAAAAAATTCAACACCCGGATTGTATCTCGATAAACGACCGGTGATGAAAAAACTGCCATCCGCATTTTTCTCCAGGGTCATAGGTATGTTATCGTCACTGCTATGACCGGATCCTATCAATTTATGCCAAAGTACGGCACCCGATGAATTCAAGCGCACAACCCAAGCGTTTCTCCCCGGATGCGGTCCGGCAATCATCCCATTGGTAGATTTGGTGTATCCTAGCACCATATATCCGCCATCATTCGTTTGCTGTACGGAAGCAGAAAATTCTTCACCGCCACCACCCAGGCATCGCTGCCACTGGATCACACCGGTACTGCTGCACTTAACGATCCAGATATCCTGACTACCAAAGGCACCACTGACATTTCCATTATTCGACGCGGTTTCAGCAGCGAAGACAAATCCACCATCAGCGGTCAACTGAAGTAATTTGAAAGGAGGCTCTTCAGCAGTGGAGAAAAGGGTATTGGGTGTCCAGTACGATTTGATATCCCCAAGAAATTCGACACTCGAACCACCATAACATTGTTGCCAAACCCTTGCCCCATTGCTATTCAACTTAAAGGCGAAAATGTCAATGGTCCCTTTGAATCCGGGCATGCTGCCATCATCAGTATTGGTTTCGCCCAGGACCAGATAGCCGCCGTCCGGTGTCTGCCTGATATATTTCGGATGTTCGCCCAACGTTCCACCAAAGACATGCCGCCACTGGATCTGGCCCGTAGCCGACATCTTTACGACCAATGCATCGACCGCTCCTTTGTTGCCCGTACCATCGAAATCTGTTGAAGATGTTTCCGCCAGCAACACGGCCCCGCCATCTGGCGTACGCTGGACGGTTATGGGATAGTCGTGATTGGTTCCACCGATGCAAAAAGTCCAGTTAATGGTTTGCGCCTTCATCCAAAGTGGACAAACGGAAAATATAAATATGAGTGCGACAGAAAAGTATCTCGTACAACAGATCATATAAATAGTGGATTTATATTCGATCGAAAACAACGTTTCTCACCGGCCGGTTTTGATCTTTTCCAGCAGCAGATCCCGGCTTGTTTTGCCGAGATGCTCCCTGCCTTCCAGGAATTGCTGGCGCACGGCAATGGCTGTCTTCTCGCGACTGTCCGGTGTCCACCCGGGTGGCATGAACAGCAACCTAAGTTTGTTGCGCAATCCGGGGGTGGATGCGACATCCCGGTAAAGGCTGATGCATTCTCCAAAATAGAAATCGATGAAATTGGTGACATCCATCTCCCGCGTGATGCCGTATTCTATTTTCACTTCATCCTTTTCATTCTGCAGGGTGCCGAAAACCCAGTCCCAAAAGGGCAGCAGGACACAGAAATTCGTGTCCATATACAACGGATTCTTAGCATGATGCACACGATGATGCGAGGGCGTGATCAGGAATTTCTCCAGGATCCAGAGCTTTCCGTTTTTAAAGGCATCCTCTCCGGCGTGGATGAACGTGCCCCAGGTGCCATCGATCACCAGGATAATGGCCACCATCTCGGGCTGCACGCCGAAGATCATCAGCAATGGCACCTGGATGGCGGCGGTGTAATAACCTTCGGCGAAGAAATGCACCCAGGCAACGGTCATATTCATTTCCGCCGGCGCATGATGCGGGGAGTGCAGACACCAGAAGAGTCGCACACGGTGTGCAGCATAGTGCCAGATCCAGTAGGTAAGCTCCCACATCAGGTATGCATACAGCCAGCCGATCCAGCTGCGGTCAACTGTGAAGAGGGCGAAGCGCTGGAAATACTGCATCATCTCGATGTACACGAAGATGATGATCAGCTTGGACAGATATTCATTGAAGACCTTGGCGAGGAAATTGGATTTATATCTTCTGAAGAACTCCCGAATGAAGGCAGCATTTTTGATGCTTGTTAAGATGACCTTTATCTTTTCTCCAATACCTGCTGTGGCGAGAGATTGCTTCAACTGACGGCGCTTTTCACGAATATTTCGGAAAGGATTCAATGTAATGAAGAGCCGGATCATTTCCACCAATAGAAAGAAGGTGGTGAGGATGGACAGGATGGCCATCACCGATTGATAGTACATTTTCTTCTGAACAGGATCTGTCAGGTCTTTGAGATATCCCATCCCAAAGAAACTCTTCACGGATCCGTTGACGAAAGAATCAACCGTAACATAGATGATGGAGCAGGCAAATCCTATGAACAGGAGGTCTTCGATCTTACCCCAGGCTGATTTAAATCTTTGCATGGCAGGCATATATACAAACATAAGTGATTTGTAAAAATCACATGCCCTGATGCCTGCCTTTAGTCATTCATTTCATAGCGCACCGTGCATTTATGGCTTCATCTTTTAGCCGAGCTGATGCGGATCGTTGGATCCTCTACCCATCTTCCCTCTGGGCTTTTTTGCACGGGTGCAAACGCGAAATGCCAGCGCTGATCGCGGTAAGCCCTGGGCATCCTGACGAGGATCTCATTCCAGCCCTGCTTTAAGGGAATGCGGGCAGGAGGGCGACTCCAGAAGAACTCCTCATCGGTATATGGGATCTCATTCGGTGGGAGGTACCAGGTTGCGTTCAGGTAACGATGCCCGCCGGGGTTCGACCACTGGGGACCGGGCAGTTCCCGGCCATTGATGAAAACGGCACCGCCATTTGCATCCCATTTGCCATTTTGAGGAATGCCTCCGCTTCTTCTGTTGCTGCGGGCAGCAGCCTCAAATCCAAGGACGGCGTGCATTTCACGGGCGGTCTCCGAATAAATATAACCAGTGAGATAGACGGTTTCGTCCGGCACCACAGACAATGCCTTGGGATCTGTCCGGTTGCTCATCTGCAGGATACCGCCGGTAATGGTCAACAACTTGCCCGTATCATTGGCGGGGTCCAGTTCTGGTGCAAAAGCCTGAAAAGCTGAATCTGCCGGTTTGCGGCGATAAGGACCTCTGAGGATCCATTCGCTGTTCCCGAACTGAACGTAGGGGAAATACATATTTGAAAAAAAGCGATCACGGTGCTTCGACAATCGTCCCTCAAACTCCCTGAAATCTGCGTAGGCTGCTGAGCTGCGCGCAGGGAGTGCGTTGATGTAGGTGAGATCATAACCGGGACGTCCACACCACGCAGCCTCACTGTAAGTAAGTGCGCCCGGCCAGAGTGCGCTGTGCAGGGCGATCTTGGTTTTGTCTTCAACCCGAACATCTGGCCAAAGGCATACGATGCCACCCAGGGCGGCGGTGTCGCCCACAGGCCGATTGCAGATCTGCTGGAAGAAGTATCGCTGCACCAGACTATACACATCGTAATTGTTCAGATAGCCGAAATATGAGTCTACGTAGGGGTTTGAAGAGGTCCGCACGCCTTTTGTATTATCCTCCCGCCACAACTGTTCGATGGTACCGGGTGCCGGAGGCAGACCCGGATTCCACACCATCACTCGTCGCTGATTGGCCAGGACCCTGTCGGTCATGCGACGAATGAACTCCTTCGGATTGGGTATCCTGACCTCATCCGAACCGATATGAATGATCGGGCAGTCGGCCGCCGGGATCTCCTGGCAGAATTCATCGATCAGGCTTTCCAGGACCTTCATGCCCTGCTCAGTTTCCATCTTGAACCCGAACGTCGGCTCGAA
>JAJTFQ010000211.1 GCA_021299955.1 Chitinophagaceae bacterium | reverse complement strand
GTTTTCCGTGCGGCTTTAAGGTCGCCGGAGGCCACTTCCATGACCATGGCATTGCCTGCTACCGTTCCTGCACCCATATTGAGCAGGGTCAGCCAGGCCGGGATAATGGATATGACAAGCCAGCGCCCGTAGTCCTCCTGTCCAAACGCAGTCAGCAACAAGGGAACCTGCAGCAAGCGGACCCCGATGTTCGAGACCCCCCGCGTCCAGATCTGAGACAACAGGTTGCGGGCGATTGCCGGTCGGATGTAAGGAATCAATGGCATCTTCTATCTAATGGCTTCGACAACGAATCCGGCGCCGTTCAGGATCCTTCCGGCCCTTTCCACATCACCGATCTCCGGTATCCGTGAGTCCAGAAAGCTCTTTTCGGTCGCTTCCGCAAACGCGGCCGCTTGAAGGTCGCGGACAAGCAGCGCCTCGTCATACATGAACTTGTGACTGTGATGGTCTGCCCGACATTTTTTCAAACGCCCAAGCCATCCGGAAGGAGGCTTCGCATCGCGCATGAGGAGGTCTGCATTGAAGCGGATCGCCGCGTCCGGTCCATCATCTGCAAGGTAGGCCCGCGCCATGGAACGGAGATCGGGAAGTACCATCCTGACCACGCCGCCCGGCCTGAGGATCCGGTGGATCTCCGTCAGCAGGAGCAACGCGTCCTGCCGGTAGAGATGCTCCAGCACATGGGAAGCATACACGGCATCCACGCTTCCATCTGCATATGGGATACCTTTCGTGATGTCAAGCCACTGAATATGAGCAGGCCATCTAAAGCCGCTGCGGCGGGCCGCCATATCCGCAAAAGGTCTGCCCCACCAGGCTGTCTGCACCTTCAGATTCCAACTGCCATCAATGTCGGTCCATCTGCCGGGGAATGCATCGGGCCCGCATCCCAGATTGAGCAGGATCCTTTTGTTATTGATATGATCTGTTGAGTAGGTGGTATTCACCAGACGTACAGATATCGGTTGTGGATAACGGTTACCCATACCCTGAGTTATGCCCATCTGCCGCTGATGCCACGCCACAGGCTTTTGAGCCCCTTGCGGCTGGAATCGGAGCGGTAGTCGCCATACCCGTAAAGGTATCCTTCGCCGTAACCCAGGAAACTCCTGCGGACAGCGTTCATCACGATATGCGGACGTGGTAGTTTGTCGAGACCGGCCGCCTCTTCGATGATCTCCAGATGCGCGAGTCGGGTGATGCCTTTGCGTACCACATACAAGGTCGTATCAGCGAGGCGATTGAGGAGCAGGGCATCGCTGACGGGCCCGACGGGTGCGGTATCCACGACAATGTAGTCGTATGCCTCAGCTGCTTCCCGAAAGAGACGTTCGATCCGGTCTCCCATCAGCAGTTCGCTGGGGTTGGGTGGAATGAGTCCACAGGTGATGATATCCAGTCCCGACTCCACCTCCGATCTGCGCAGCAGTTCGCGCCAGTCGACCCGGTCATCTGAGAGATATCGGGTGATCCCGCGTTCGGGGTCACGCGACAGTCCCAGGGTCCGGTGAATGCGGGGATTGCGCATATCAAGTTCCAGTAACAACACGCGCTTGCCGGCCAGGGCGAGCGTGATGGCCAGGTTGAGGCTCACGAAACTCTTACCCTCTCCGGACACGGAGGAGGTGACCAGGATGGTCCGTATGGGTGTCCGACTTCCGATGAACTGCAGATTCGCCCGGATCAGCCTGAACATCTCGGAGATGACGGTCCTGCTCTGTCCGGTGACGGCCACCGGATGTTTGCCATTGTCGTAATTGATCAGTCCCAGCAGCGGAACCCTGGTGTGCTTGCGGATATCATCCACGTTTCGCACCCTGGTGTTGAGTGCCTGCAGCAGACTGATCAGCAGGATAGGGAACATAAAGCCACCACCAATGCCCAGGGCCCAGATATTTCTTCGCACGGGGGCCACCTGTCCGAGGGGACGGGCAGGTTCGACGACCTTATTGTTTGAAACCGAGACGGTGCGTGAGAGTTGTATAGCTATAGATTCTCTTTGATCGATTGCTGACGCTGCACCTCGATGAGGGCCCGTTCCTGACCGGGAAGTCCCTTGAGTTTTCTTTGAAGGGCCTGGTTCTTTCCGGAGAGGATGTTGCGCGTGGCGGAGAGGTCGCGTTCAAGCCCGTCCATATTGCGCTTGATATTTGTACGCAAGGTCGCCAGCTGGTCGTCCATCGCCTTCAGCTGCGGGTTCGAGGGCCCGAGCATGGAGGCCGCCTGTTGCCTTTCCAGCAATAAGCGGTTGAACTGTTCCAGCATACCGGTGAGCGTGAGATTGTTGATGCCCACATTGGAGGGGATGAAATCGAAATGCTCGGGATCCCGGTCGAGAAAATTCCGGATATTCCGGATGATGTCGAGCTGGATCTCGGCATCGGAGACCGACCGGTTGTAGTCACGGGTTTCCTCCCGCAGCAGGGGAGCCTCCAGGCTGAGGTCGAAAACGGAATGTCCGCTCTTACGCCGTTCCACTTCCGACTCTACATCGGACAATTCGGCGATGAGCTTTTCGAGCCGTTCATCAATGAAGGCGATGGTATTGACATAGATCTTGTTCTTCTCCCCGAGATTCGACTGGTCGTAGACCCTGGCGAGTTCGTTGAGTACGTCACGTGCGCGATCCTGTACTTCATCGTTGAGGGAGACCTCCAGGACGGTGGACCGCTTTCCGATGGATTTAACGATGAGACCACCTGCGAAGGCAGCTGCAGCCGCGTCGTTAGACCTCAGGATGACCCGAAAATCATCCCGGAAGGAGGTGACGGGTGCAGCCGTCCGTCGGGACAGCCGCAGGGTACCCATCGGCATCCGGCAGCTTTCGCCAAACCGTCCTTCATAACTTTTGCCCCCCCACTGGACGGCAAAACCAATCGTGTCCCGCACACTGACCGTAAAGATCGGCCATGGATCCAGGATGCTGTCAGCCGCCCGCCATTGGGCGATCCTGAATGGCGCCTGGGTATAGACATCTACATCCCGGATACTCCCGATGTGGATGTAGCGATGTTCCAAACCCAGATTGGAAACAACCTGACGCATCAGCTGCACAGACTGCAGCACTTCCATTTCATTTTCGATGTTGCCGCTGCGACTGATCAGTCCCAGGTCTTCGAAGACAGTGGCCTCGGAGATCTGACCTGAACTGGTTTCATCACGGATAAGGACCTTGATCGTGGCGCTATACTTCGGAGAGGTATACCGGAGGTAAAGGAATGCCCCAACGCCTCCGATCAGTGTGCTGACGAATATGATCGGCCAGAACTGGAAATAGTTCCAGAACAGGCTGCTGAAGCGTATGGGCTTCTCCTCCGCGGTGGCGGCCAGGGCCTGCCGGGAAGAGACAGGATATGTCAGGTGACGCTTGCGCAATTGAATGTGTTTATGAAGTGGTTTTGAGCGATCAGAGGGTGGCGATCAGGGTGACCAACGTGGCAATGCCAAGTACGATGCCGAGATAGCGACTGGCGGGATCTGGTGCCGACAGCACTTTCGATTTGTGCGGTTCGACGTAGATCACATCGTTTGGTTTCAGGTAATAATAGGGACTTTTGAACAGGTCCCTGGATTTCAGGTTGATGCGCCCATAAAGCCGCATCCCCTCCTCTTCACGGACGATCAGGAGATTGTCGCGACGGCTGAACATGGTTACATCTTTCGCCATGCCAAGGGCTTCGAGTACATTGATCTTCTGACTGGGAATGGTATAGGTACCGGGACTGTTCACTTCGCCCAGGATGGTGACCCTGAATGACAGGAAACGTACCTGAACACTCAGATCTTTCAGGTAGCCGGTAGCGAGCACCCTTGCGTGGACCGTATCCCTGACTTGCTCCAGGGTCAGTCCGGCCACGGGAATCGGGCCAATGACAGGGAGTTCGATCCTGCCTCTCGAATCCACCCGATAGCCGAGGGGATCTGCCAGCGTGGCGTTATTTGAACCCTGGGCAGACAACTGTACCTGCGACTGATTGCTGACTATGTTGAATCGAAGGGCTTCCTCCTGATTATAACTGTTGATCGTCACCTGCAGCTGATCATCCGGACGAACCGTCAGGGCGGGGATCGGAGGAATGACATCTCCACCATCGCGGCCGAGGTTTTCTCCGTCCCGGAAGTTGACCATCTCCCGATAGGACAGGCAGGATGTCAGGCATCCGGTGATCATCAGAAAGTAGATGCATCGCTTCAGGTTTTTCATCTTGCGGTGGCGTTTCTGTTTGATGGGGGGCACGAACCAGGCGTTCATCCGAAAAGCTTCGCCACTCCGGTCACATGGCGGCATGACGGAAGGATATTGGCTTTAGGATCTTAGTGACTGACAATCTATTGATTATCAGTCGAACATATAACGTTCAACAGGCAAAATTATGCGGATGGCCGGAAAGCAGCTATTCGATGCCTGTCGTTCCGAAAGAGACTCAGAGCCTGATCATTCCGCCCGTCCGAACACTCTCGTCGCATGCGAAGGCTATGCGAAGACTGTTGACGGCATCTTCCACATGATCTGTCAGGTCGGCATCCGAGCGGACAGCCTCGATGAAGAAGGCCTGCTCGCGGTTGCAGAGTTCCTGGTGGTCGGGTTCGTCGGTCAGGTCTATCCAGGTGTCAGGCCTGGTGAATTCGTTGGACGCATCGATATCCGCATGATGCACGCGGATGGATTCCGTCTTTGTGTGTGCAGAGATGGTATCAGATTGTCCGGCAGAAGACGCCTGTTTCGCCACAATGGATACGCATCCTTTCGGACCGATCACATCTTTTACAAAGAAAGCCGTCTCACTCATCATCGGACCCCAGCCAGCCTCATACCATCCGACGGAGCCATCCTCGAAACGGATCTGCAGTTGACCGTAATTGTAGTTTCCGGCGGGGATGTCCTCGGTCAGCCTTGCGCCGATGGCAGATACCTGGACGGGCCTGGACCTGACCATCTGGCACATCACATCGATATAATGAACGCCGCAATCCACGATGGGACTGAGGCTTTTCATCAGGTTCCGGTGAACATCCCACATATAGCCATGACTCTGCTGATTGAGGTTCATGCGCATGACCAGGGGCTTACCCAGCTGACGGGCTTCTTCAATGAAACGGATCCAGGATGGGTGATGCCGGAGGATATAACCGATGA
>JAJTFQ010000056.1 GCA_021299955.1 Chitinophagaceae bacterium | reverse complement strand
GATTACCGGCTGATCGCCATCCATCCCGATGGATCGGAAACAACCCTGGCGGATATCCGCGACAATCACCAGCGCAACAGACTGCATGACGTCGAGATCTCCGGTGTGACCGCCCTCCGACTGGAATGCCTCTCCACCCATGGCCTGTCACGCGCTCAGGTGTACGCAGTCCGTGTCATGGGAATCTGAAACATGCGTACATTCAGAAATACACGGATAAGATCATGAAAGCATATCTCTTGCACGGCGCCCTCGACATCAGGGCCGAAGAACGCCCGGATCCCGAGCCCATGCCGGGGATGGTGGTCGTCGAACCCCGGTTCACCGGTATCTGTGGCTCGGATCTACACTATTTCCGACATGGCTACTGCGGAAAATTTGTCCCGAAAAGACCCTTCGCCCTTGGCCATGAATTCTCCGGGGTCATCCGCAGCATCGGGTCAGGCGTAACCGGCCTCACGCCTGGCGATGAAGTGGCCATCGATCCCTCCATGCCCTGTGGCACATGTGGACACTGCCGCACCGGCCGGTACAATCTCTGTGCGGACATGCGCTATTTTGGGTCCGCCAGCTGCGACCCGCACCTCGATGGTTCCATGGCCCGCCTCGTGGCAGCACCTGCCCGCAACTGCCATCGGCTGCCGCCGGGGATCGGTCTGGCAGAGGCTTCCCTGCTGGAGCCCCTGTCCGTAGCGATGCATGCCGTGCGGCAATGCGGACAACCCGCCGGAAAACGCATCCTCATCACCGGCGGCGGACCCATCGGTCAGCTCATCCTGCGGGTCCTCCGGGCCTTCGGCGCACTGGATATCACCGTCAGTGACCCGGACCCCTTCGCCCGACAGTTCGCCCTGCAATCAGGTGCCGATCGGATCCTGGACCCCACGGCCCCCGATGCCTGGTCGACCATCGCGCCCTTTGATATCTGTTTTGAAGCGGCAGGATCCCCGGTCGCATTGTCAAACGCGATCCTCGCAACGAACAGAGGTGCAACGGTCGTCCTCGTCGGTACCTTGCCGGAAGAGGTCAGCCTCCCCGCCAATCTCATCATGAACCGTGAACTCAACCTGCGAGGGTCGTTTCGCTTCGCCAATGTCTTTGAAGAGGCCATGCATCTGGTGGCCGCGGGCATCATACGCCTAGACGGCCTCGTGACCCATGTGCATCCCTTCGATGAGATCCCGCAGGCCATGGAACTGGCAAACGCCCGACAAAACGTCATGAAAATCCAGATCGCATCATGATCCGCCATCCACTCGGAAATACCGGCCTGGAAGTGTCCCGCCTCAGCTTCGGCGCTTCTTCCCTCGGCAGCGTATTCCGTCCCGTACAGGAGGAAGACGCACTGGCAGCCGTCCACACCGCCCTGGAATTGGGCATCAATTACTTCGACGTTGCACCCGCCTACGGTGCCACCCTTTCCGAGACCCTGCTCGGCAAAGGACTGGCCGGCGTGCCGCGGTCATCCTACATCCTCTCCACCAAAGTGGGCAAATGGACGGCCCCCGGTGGGTATGGACAGGATCATTTCGATTATGGCAACGATGCGATCCGGAGATCCGTCGATGACAGCGCCCGCAGACTGGGCGTGGATCATATCGATATCCTCTACCTGCACGATATCGAATACGGCGATCGCAGGCATACCGAATGGGCCCTGCAGGAAGGCATCGAGACGCTCCAACGGCTGAAACAGGAAGGTCGGATCTCCGCCTTCGGCATCGGCATGTACCCGCCGGACCTTTGGGAACAGGTGCTGAAGACCGTCCCCATCGATGTCGGGCTGTCGCATAATATCTGCTGCCTGCATGACGATCGTCTGGAGCAATTGCTGCCCATCGCCCGGGAAAAAGGCATCGGCATGATCAATGCTTCCCCCTTCGCTTCCGGCCTGCTCACCGGCCGCAGCGCACCTGACTGGCACCCCGCCACCCCCGACCAACGAAGGGTTTTCGCTGAAGCCGCCGACTGGTGCAGAACCGAGGGTACCGACATCGCCAAACTGGCCCTGCAATGGTCCGCCAGTCGCGAAGGCATCCCAACCACCATGTTCAGCAGTGCGGATCCCGCAGCGGTTCGCCGCAACGTCGCCTGGGTGGGAGAAATACCTGATATGGAGATGATCCGTGCCGTGCAAAACCTGCTCACCCCCGTCAAGAACCAAACCTGGAGATACTGACCATGCGCATCGACAGCCACCAGCATTTCTGGTCATACAATGCGACAGACTACGTCTGGATGACCGAGGCACACCAACCCCTGCGCCGGGATTTCCTGCCGGCGGACCTGCATCCCCTGCTCGACCGGGCCGGCATCGACGGCACCATCGCCGTGCAGGCCCGGCAGATGATCCGGGAGACGGAATGGCTGGTCAGTCTCGCCGAAGAGGATCCCCGCATCCTGGGGGTCGTCGGGTGGCTGCCGCTTTCCGAACCGACCCTCCCCGACCTGCTTGCCGAATGGGCAGAACGCCCGAAGATCGTGGGCTTCCGGCATGTGGTGCATGACGAACCGGATCCGGATTTCATCCTCCGGCCGGATTTCAACCGCGGCGTCAGCGCCCTGGCCAAATACGGGTGCTGCTACGACATCCTCATCTTTGCCCGGCATCTGCCACAGACCCTCCGGTTTGCCGACATGCATGAAGATCTCACCCTGATCGTCGATCACATCGCGAAACCGGCCATTCGCCGAGCCGTCTTCGATCAGCCGTGGGCCGATGGCATCCGCGAACTTGCCCGCAGACCCCATGTGCATTGCAAACTGTCAGGCATGATGACCGAAGTGCATGATCCCGCCTGGGATATCGATACCATGCGGCCATATGTGGACACCATACTGGAAGCATTCGGTCCCGAGCGGATCATGTTCGGATCCGACTGGCCCGTCAGCCTGCTCGGAGGACAATACCAGCATTGGGTGGATACGGTTGCAGCACTCATCTCCCCACTTTCCCAAACAGAACAAGAGGCCATCATGGGGGGCACCGCCGCCAGATGCTATCTGGGCCGTTGATCTGCCGAATGCTGGTGTCCTGGAACCAACCAAAGAATATAATCAATTTTTGCGACATGGACAATGATATCCGTGGTATTTCAAACCCCGCAACGCCGCTCCGTTTCGGCATGGTCAACCGCATCCGACCGGAGGCCCTGGACAGCTACCTGGCCCTTCATGCTGATGGGCATCCCGGTGTGCGCGACGGTATCATATCTATAATTTCAACATCTTCCTGCAGCGCATCGGCGAAGATTGGTTTGAATTCGCTTACTACGAATACACCGGATCGGATCATGCCGCCGACATGGCCGCCCTTGCCGCAGAGCCTCGCAATATCCAATGGCTGGCCAACTGCGATCCGATGCAGCAACCCTTGGAGGGTCAGACGGGGTGGATCGTGATGGAGCGGATCTATTTTAATCCTTGACCTCGGGCATCGTCCTTACGCAAGGGCATGCATGTCAGGTGGATGGATGGAATGATTTTTCACCCTGCAATAAAGCCGGCGATTCCGTAACTTCCGGACGGATACAAAACCCGCCAGCCGCCATCATGAAAACCGTCTGCTCCGCACTTCTGGCCCTCTGTTGCCTCAGCCTGACCGCCTACACGCCTGCGCCCCCAACCGCCAAACCCAATATCATCCTCATTTTTATGGATGACCTTGGTTATGGCGACCTCTCCTGTTACGGCGCACTCGACTACCGGACCCCCAACCTCGACCGCATGGCCAGTGAAGGCATGCGCTTCACCAACTTTGTGTCCGCACAGGCCGTTTGCAGCGCTTCCAGGGCGGGACTGATGACGGGTTGCTACCCCAACCGGGTCGGTATCTCCGGCGCGCTCTTCCCGGGCGCTAAAGTTGGACTCGCACCGGAGGAAGAGACCATCGCTGATCTGCTCAAGGCCCGCGGATATGCCACCGGCGCCTTCGGGAAATGGCACCTTGGCGATGCCCCGGCCTTCCTGCCCACCCGCCAGGGCTTCGACGAATACCTTGGCATTCCTTATTCCAATGACATGTGGCCCATGCAGTATGATGGCAACCCCGCGAAGGAAGGTACCCCTAAGGCCAAAGTGCCGCCCCTGCCCATCTATCGCAACGAGCGTATCGTCGATACCATCGACAACCTCGAAGAACAGTCCACCCTCACCGGACGATACACCGATGCAGCCATCGCCTTCATCAAAAAAAACCGCAACAAGCCTTTCTTTGCTTATATCCCGCATAATATGCCGCACGTGCCCATCAACGCATCCCCGGCTTTTCGTGGGAAAAGCAAACAGGGATTGTATGGAGATGTGATCATGGAGGTCGACCATAACATCGGACGCATCTTCAACACCTTAAAGGAACTAGGGATCGATAAGAACACCCTGGTGATCTTCACGAGCGATAACGGTCCCTGGATGAACTACGGACACCACGCGGGTTCAAGCGGTGGACTACGCGAAGGCAAGGGCACATCCTTCGAAGGCGGACAGCGTGTACCTTGTTTGGTTCGCTGGCCCGGCGTTGTGCCCGCAGGATTGGTAGCCAACCAGCTCGCCTCCACCATCGATGTGCTGCCTTCCGTCGTCAGCCTCACCGGTGCTGCCATGCCGCAACGCAAGATCGATGGTGTGGACATCAGCGCTATTTGGAAGGGAGATATGACTGCCAGTCCGCGCCGCACCTTCTGGTACTATTACCGGAAGAACAATCTGGAAGCCGTTCGTTACGATAACTGGAAACTCGTGTTTGCACACCCTGCAAGATCTTATCTCGGACAGGCGCCCGGATTTGAAGGATTCCCGGGCAAGGCCCCGGAAAACATTGATGTAGCCATCGGGCTTTATGATCTGCGTCGCGACCCTGCCGAGCAGCATGATGTTAAGGAGCAGTATCCGGATATCTATCAAAAACTACTGGCCATCGGCGAGGAAGCGCGCACAGAACTCGGAGATGATCTGAAAGAGAAAAAGGGCTCGGCTAACAGACCTTCCGGCCGGATCACAGACTGATCATTTCTTCGGATCGATGAATTCCCACTCCATGATGTGAGGATGCCGGTGCTGTTGTTCCGTGATCCTCTGCATCTGACCGATGATCTCCGGATGTGCGGCCGCAATATCACTGTTCTCGCGGGGGTCAGCATCCAGGTCGTAAAGTTGCCAGGGTGCATTTCTGTCTTTCCGGACATTGGTACGCACACCCTTCCAGCGTCCAATGCGCACCGCGATCTGGCCACCCTTTTCGGGATATTCGAAATAGAGGAACTCATGGGTCTTTTGTCGGTTATGCATGCCCGTTAGTTCGGGCAGCAGGGAGATGCCATCCGTGACGGGCACTTTAGAACCGGTGATCTCCGCCAGGGTAGGCAGGATATCGTATTGCGCCGAGATGTGATCACTGGTCTTTCCTGCCGGGATCCGTCCCGGCCAGCGGGCGATCAACGGCACGCGGATGCCACCTTCGTAGATGTCCATCTTTAGTCCGCGCAACTCACCGGAACCCTTGAAGAAATCCGGTTGCACACCGCCAATATTGAAGGTGTTTCCATTGTCACTCGAAAACATGATGATCGTGTTACGATCCAATCCCAGCGCTTTGATCTTGTCCATGATCATGCCCACCTGGGCATCGAGGTAACTGATCATCGCGGCGTAGGTAGAGAGTGGATGCATCACCGGGGCATAGCTCTTTCCTCCGTAATATGGCTTCTCCTCAAATTTTCCTTCATACATTTTGCGGAAATCTTCCGGTACCTGTAAGGAGAGATGCGGCAGGGTAGAGGCGAAATACAGGAAGAATGGTTTGGATCTGTGTTGATCGATGAAGGCGATTGCTTTTTCTCCCATCTTTTCCGGCGCGAAATCTTTCCCCCTGAATACTTCAAAATCTGCGGCCGTAGCGCTGCGCGGATCGAGGGTTTGGTGCACGTTCACATATTGGTTGTTCAGCGGCACCTTCACATCATTTTCCCAGAGATGCGTCGGATAGTGGCTGTGCGCCTGTTTCTGATCGAGATATCCATAGTAATAATCGAATCCATGCAGCAAAGGACTCCCCGTCGTTCCTGGCATGCCCATGCCCCATTTTCCCACGAGTGCCGTGGCGTATCCCTGTCCCTTAAGCATCCGGGGAATGGTAAAGGCGCCTTCGTAGAGTGGCATCTGCCCGCCCTCCTGATCATCTTCGAATCCACCCATCTCATAATTCCCGCGGATGTATGAATGTCCGGAATGCCTGCCGGTCATGAGCATGCATCTCGAAGGAGCGCAGACGGGTGCTCCGCTGTAATGACGCGTGAATTTTATGCCTTCCGCTGCCAGCCTGTCGATATGGGGCGTGCGGATCAGCCGCTGGCCGTAAGTGCCCAGTTCGGCATGGCCGAGGTCATCGGCAAAAATGTAGATGATGTTGGGCGGAGGTAGATCCTTTGTTTTAGCGGCTTTCGCAGAGAGATCTGTGAGCAAAAGCAGCAGAAGAATGAGTGGCAGTCTGTTCATGTCCGGTAATTTGCAGGGTCTGGGTCTTATCTGCAAGATAAGATTCCGTTTCACCTGAACCTCCGGAAAAAAGATGACTATTCGAATTCCAGCTCGTTCTGGAAATACTCCCAGGACACATGCACGGTGTCGAATTGGGGCTTCGGTGTTTTATTGATGTTTTTTTCGGAAATGCCGCCACTTTGCTTTGGCAGTACGACGACAGACATGTTCCGATCAAAATGCGTCAACACGGGTCGTTCGCTGTCTATTTGGCGAGGCTGCTGGGAGATCATGTGCAATGATTATATCTTAATATTACAACTGCACAAAAGAAATGTTTAAAATCTTCCAAAAAACATTAAACAAGAATTGATAATATTAAATATAAATGCCTGGTCAGTAGGCGCGCCCCAGTGTATCGCAGGCGGCTTTCAGCAAAGAACCGGCATCGTTGGCATCTTGCCCCTTCTCCCACCACATGATCCCGTTGGCCATCGATTTGGCAAGCATTGCCTTTCTTTTGATGGTGGGTTGTCCGTTATAATAGATCGTGTAGTTCGGGAAGCCGGTGGCGGAGACCCTGGCGCTGTCGGACAGGGGGCTGCCAGCCTGAGCCAGGATGGCCGAATAGGCGAGGGTTGTGCCTGTTTGTGTTATGCCGCTGGCGCGACCGTAGGCAGGGAGCCCCAGGATCGCACGTTTTTTCGGCATGCCACGGGTATTGATCCAGTAATTCAGGCTGGTCTGGGCAAGGCTCATATCGCTGTGATGCCGGAAGGGCGCCGTGGTGCTGAAATCATCATAGGCCATGATGTTGTAGAAATCCACCTTGTCGCCCTGCAGCAGTTCTGCGGTGATGGCATCGCGATAGGCACCCGCATATTTGCCGGCGGTGATCGCCGCAGAGAGATAGTACTTCGCATCCACATGGCAGCTGTCGCCCAGTTCTTTCATCAAGGCGGTGAACGTGACCGAAGTACCATCAGCGGTGGAAGGGAATTCCCAGTCGATGTCCACGCCGTGAAGTCCGTAACTCCTCACCGCACCCATCACCTGCCGGATGAAATAGGTGCGCGTCGTGGCAGATCCTGCCATCTGCGCCCAGTTGGCCGTCGTACCATTGAATGACAGAAACACCTTCGCGCCATTGCGCTTGGCCTTGTCCACCACGATGGAGAGCCTGGCCGGATTGGCGATGGTGATATCTCCCGTGGCCCCTACGGCGGCGAATGCGTAATTGATCACATTGCACATCTTGAACTTCACATCGGGGATCGCATCCGGATCCCGGTAAGAGGGCACATATCCTACAATGTAGAACCCGAGGTCTGCCGGCGGCGTAATGTTCACCGTCGGAGGCACCGGTGGTACGGGCGGCTGAGGCGCGGGCAAGTCTGCCTTCCGACAGGAGGCAATGAAAAGCATCGTCAGCACAACGATGGATGTGAGGGATCTGAAATTCGGGAAGCGATTGAGGGGCATCTGCATTGACATTGAGCGGTCAGGATCTAAAATAAGCCCAAAAGATTTAGCTTCGAAAGGCAAGTCACCGAATCTTCACGTTTATTTCCGATTCATGGTTCATACCGTCATCCAATCCCTGGCCATTAAGATCTTTAGATGTTGTCTGCTGGTCGCTCTTCCCCTCTTCACAAAGGCGCAGGCGCCGCTGACCACCATTGCCTTTGGCTCCTGCGACCATCAGGACTATGCCCCCAAACTCTGGGATCGGATCCTGGAACAGCATCCCCAACTCTGGATCTGGGGTGGAGATAATGTGTATGGCGACACCTACCAAATGGATACGCTTCGGGCGAAATACGCCCGCCAGTTAGCTCAGCCGGGTTATCGCAAGTTAACGGAGACAGCCGCTATCACCGGCGCTTACGACGACCATGACTACGGCCTGAACGACGGGGGAAAGGAATACACCAAACGCGCGGAGAGTCGCGACGTCCTCTTTGATTTTCTCGGTCTTCCGAAGAATGATCCTGCCAGACGCAGAACGGGCGCCTATCACAGCCGGGTCTTCGGCCCTGTCGGCCGACAGGTGAAGGTCATCAATCTCGATACCCGTTATTTTCGCGACAGCCTTCGCCAGGAGCTTTATCGCGACACCGCCACCGGAAAGATCGAGCGCCGCAACCTCCCTGCTCCCGGTCTTGATATCCTGGGCGATGAGCAATGGGCCTGGCTGGAAAATGAGCTCCGCGGGTCAACGGCAGCAGTACACATCATTGTGTTCATCATCAGCGGTGATCGTCACATCGCAGAATGTTCCCGCGTGCAAAAGCCATTTATGAAGGAACCGCTTTACGATATCACCTCCAGCGGACTGACCCATACGTGGCCGGCGGTGCGTACTGAAGAGAATGCGGATCGGGTGGGGGATCTCGTTGTCATGCGGAATTTCGGACTCATACGGATCGACTGGTCCACGGCTGGTCCGAAGGTTTTCGTGGAGATCAGGGGGCATGATGCTACACCCTATGCCACCTGGCGCTTGTATGAGTAGTCAGCATAGCACAGGGAAACTCACGGCGTCACAGCCGGCCACCGGATCTCTGCCACCACCTCGTTGCGACGGCCCACAAGCTTGTAAGGCGCATCATATCCGAGATATTTTACCGGACCCAGTTGGGTGATGCCTTTCGATCTGAGGAGCATCTCCAGCTTTTCCGATTGTTTCCGGATCGCTTCATCATTGGCATACCCACTGAAACGGATGGCTGCCATGTGCAAAGGCTGGCTCAACTCGATCTTTACGGAGGCATCATTCGGATTGGGCAGGTTGCTGCTGTCCATCCCGGCGGGCATGACAAACTGCATGGTCGATCCTTCCGGGCCCATGGACATGTGAACGGGCGCGGTCATCGCGATCTTCTGCCCGCGATCATTTCCACCGAAAATATAACCCGCCAGTTTGCGGAATCCCGAACTGGCAACATCCCGATATTCGGTGCCCTTCATCTGCACCGTGGCCATGGTGGCCGGCGGATAATAGCGGATCTCCAGCTCCCCGTCGCGATGTAACATCTGAAAGGCCTGTTCCTCAACATTTTCCTGCTTACGCATGGTGAAAGCTGAAATAAGTGTAACAATGGCGATCAATGCGGAGATGGCTAACATGAATTTCATTGAATTCAAACACGCAAGTCCATTGTTCTGTTCGAATGCTTCGCCACTTTGATCCATGCAGAGAAAAGTCATGCATGGGTTGTGCTTCAGTTATTGAGTAAAGATGACGCTTCTGATTTTAAGACGGGCAAATGGATGTTTATAATATCCCAAATGACTTCATCAGAAACTGAGTCATAGCCATGAATGATCCTGTTTCGGGTATCCACGATCTTCCTTGCATGTGTGAGCGCAATTCCATCTTCCTTTTGGAGTAAACGATGTACAGCCTCCCCGATGATTTCGATATTCCGCTCCACTGCACTGCGGGTTCTCAAATCACGTTTGTAAGCATTAAAGCCGAACGACTGATCCGGGATAAAACCCTCGATTTCTTATAAGGCATTGATGATATCAAAAAGCCATGATTTCATATCAATGTCCATAGATCAACTTTTTATTTGAATCCACAGATGATTTGAAAAAAGGGTTCCTGATATAACGCTCCTCCAATAGATCAATAGGCCGGTTCAGTAACTCCTGAAGTGAAAATTTCAGGTCGAAATAATTATCCGCATAACCGTTAACTTCCATTGGATCAAAGGAAACGATCAGGTCAACGTCACTGTCTTCATTAAAGTTTTCATGCAGGGCAGATCCAAATGCATATAAGTGCTTCACTTTGTGCTGCCGACAGATCTTTGTGATGTCCTTTATATGTTCGTCAATGATATTCATCCAGTGTTTCCTTTTGACTGATCCGATTCATTTAATAATTACTGATGTCTCAGTATCAAAGGGGATTTCTTTAAAGATACTAAAGTAAAAAAGAATGGATCGGGACATACTGCAATTCTAATGACTCACCCATATTATAGAAAATTGAGCATGATCAAAATAGTTACTCCATCCATTGGAAATAGGTGCCGTAAATCATGTAAATATCCAATGCTCCGGAAAACTTACATCCATTAACTTCCTATCTTCATCATCAAACGAATTGCTATGTCCGTGACCGATCTTTCCCTCTTATCCAAACCCGTTTCCGATATCTTCCGTCAGCCTGCCAGCAAGGCCGAATGGGACCGATACCGGCTGAGCCGGGAGCAGCTGGACTTTTTCGAATCCGAAGGCTATCTGCCAAATGTCAAACTGCTGGACGAAGAACAGATCGACATCCTGCAACGCGAACTGGTTGAGATCATGGACCCCGCACATCCCGCACACCATCTTTATTACGAATTCAGCTCCAACGAATCCACAGATCCGTCCAAGGTCGTATTCCACGCACTCGGGGCCTGGCGTATCACCGCAGGATACCATGATATCCTCTGGAACCCGGCCTTCGTGATGGCGGCGAGCCAACTATTTGGCGATCATGCCGTGCGTTTTTGGCACGATCAGCTGTTCTACAAACCGCCATTTAACGGGGGCGTTGTGGCCTGGCACCAGGATTATTCTTACTGGACGCGGACAGGCCCGATCCAGCATCTTACCTGCTGGTTTGGACTTGACGATGTTACAACCGAAAATGGATGCCTGCACTATATCCCCGGAAGCCATCGATGGGGATTGCTGAAAAAGCCGGTACTCACCGGTGATATGAATGGCCTGTTCGAATTCCTGACGCCCGAACAACAGACGCAGTTCAAGCCTGTTGCCTGCCCGCTGAAGGCGGGAGAAGCTGTGTTCCATCACCCGTTGATGGTGCACGGATCCTTTGAAAATAAGAGCCCGAGGCCCAGACGGGGGGTGGTCATCAACGTGTTCAAGGATGGCACCATTTCCAATTCCGGGGATGTATTGCTCGAAGGCGTGCCACCCATTTCAGCAGGCCAACCCATGGGCGGACGCTTCTTTCCGCTCCTCTTTGACCCTGCCACGATCTGAACTCCGATTTGGAATGCCCAGCTGCACAAAATCCCTGATATTCAGAGGATATTACGAGTTATCCACATTTTCGAGGAATAGCGTAAAATTACGGTTGATATCTGATTTTTACGCATAAAAATCGTATTTTTACCGACCTGAAAAGGTATCTTACCTGCTTTCGATGCCCCATATGAATAATCTACATTTCCGGCAAACCGGAGACGGATTTCAGGCGCATCGCAGGTGGGATCTATGGTTTTAAATCGATATATCTATGGACCTCAAAGAATTTGGAAAGCGTATGCAACAAGTGCGGGAGGATATCCTGCGCATGAGCCAGACGGAGATTGCCTGGTATCTGAACATGTCTCAGACGATGTATTCAAGATTGGAAAGTGGAACAGCGGGTAATATCCATACGATCTTCCGTGTGGTGAATTACCTCAACCACAGGAATCTCAATGCACATATGATGTTCAACGAACAGTTCGACATCAAGACGCTGATCCGCACGGAGGCACCGGAATCATCCAGCGAGCGGGTGCTCGAACTGCTCGAACATCTGAAGGACTCTGCCAAGGAGGACTACGAAAGACTGACCATCCTCAAGGACGCCATCTCACGGGCGGTCTGATCCATATACCCGGATGCCCGACATACCCATATTCAGGTTGTCGGGCATCCCGGCGGATCAATATGCTTCATTTTCGATATGGACATGCGGGTGACGGATAATGTCCTCACCACAAAGCGCATGGATCAGATTCTGCATCTCATGCAGGTAGTGAAAGTCAAATCGTGCACCGTTCAATTCGAGGGTTGCACGATCTCCTGCCTCTTGCATGCAGATGCGCACCTCGTGGCCAGAAATGGAAAAAGTTACATCACAAGGAATGTCGTACGTCGCGAGCATCTCAGCGCTCACCGGCACCGGGATGATGTTCTGCTCATCATCTGCCTCCTCCCGTCCCATCAGGTAAACGATGCCGGGCTCTATTACGACGACATAATCGGGCTTAAAGGGCTCATCTATCGCTGCCGCGATATTGCCCAGACGCAAGTCTGTGGATTTCATGATCGGTAAGGTTTTCGTATGATATTGGTATCGTCGGGCGGATGTCACCTGACGATCACGGATACAATATTAGCAAATTCAGGAGGTGCCCTCGTAAAAATACGATGAAATAATAATCCCCATTTGTTGAAAAACATAACCCCCCGACACCATGGCCGGAGGGTTATCCACATTTTAGATGATATTTATAAAAAATCAGAACTCTATCACGAAACCGATGCTGGGCAGCAGTGCTCCGCTGGTATTTTCCAACAGCACCGGAACCCCTTTCTGACGGGTATTAGGCGCCGCAGGGTTCGAATAGGAACCGGCTACATAGGGTTCGCCCGTGGTGGTCGAATAGGATTCGTCCGGATTGCGTTTCAGGGTGAATCCGGGTACCGATGGATTCTGGCTATTGTATGCGTTCTGGATGTCCATGTACAAGTCAAAGGTCCAGCTGCGGAAGTTGAACTTCTTGTCGATCCGCAGGTCTGCCGCATGGAATCCACGAAGCCTCGAACCATTCAGCCGGGCATAATCGAAGACGGCCTCATAGGTAAAAGGATAATTGTCGAGCGAGCGGGGGATGTCATACGGCGTGTAAGGCGCGCCACCCAGATACCTGAAGCGCAGACCAACCTCCCAGTTGCCCTTGAAACGATAGCCGCCGGTGAATGACAGCAGATGGCGGTTGTCCCAGGCGGATGGCAGCATCTTGCTGTGGTCCACGCCGGAGAAACGGCTGTGGTACCAGGTGTAGGCCAGGATCCCGTAGAAATTCTTGGTGAGCCGCTGCTGGAAAAGCAGTTCGTAACCGAAGGCCTCACCGATCCCGTTGAAAGTTACCCGCTCGTTACCGAAGACGCCGAAATCCCCGCCGAAATTCGCCATCGATACGCCCAATCGGCCAGATACCGGATAGTTACCGTATTTCTTATAGAATCCTTCCGCCGTCACCCGCGTCGAAGCATTCGGCAGCCATTCCAGTCCACCCGTGAAATGATCGGAACGGATGTATTCAGCATCCTTGTTCACCGATACACCCTTTTCCTGAAAACCCAGGATCGTGTAACTCGGCAACTTATAATACCTGGCCACGGCGGCATTCACGTTCAGTCCCGGTACGAGCGAATAAGCCAGCGACAAACGGGGCGACAGCGTCCGACCCAGCTGGTGACCACTGTTCGTAAAGGTATTGCCGTCTGCCCGAATGCCTGCCGCGATGGTCAGTCGGTCATCCGCCAGTTTTCTGGTTCCGTTGATGAATGCACCGTAACGCAGCATGTTGAAGGTAGTACTGTAGTTGGCCGTATAGCCTGTGCGACGCTGAAAAGTGCTGTTGTCGTAGCCGCTGCGGATCAAATGCCCCCCTGCGTTCAGCTGTATCTCACCGACAGGGATGTTCAACTCGTAGCGGAGCCGGTTCTCCGCTTCCTTCGAATCGTACCCGAGGATCCTTCGGGCCTCATTTCCGTTGTCGTTGTTTTCAAACTTGTCCGCCTCGTTGCGCAGATAATTCCGGCTCGCCGTCAGTTGCCAGAATCCACGATTCAGGGTATGTCGCCAGGACACGCCAAATGTATAGGTGAGCTGACCCTGCAGCGGCACCTGGTCCAGCACGGCCAGCTGTTCCAGTGTGGCGTCCTGTGGCTTGTTCAGACTGAACTCGTCGATCGTTCCGATGCCGATGATGCTGATCTCATTACGCTTGTCAGGTTTATGCGTGATCTTGTACTGATAGTCCCAGTAGTTGGGCACAAACGGCAGGTCGATCAACTTGAACAACAACTGCAGATACGATCGTCTGGCCGAGGCGATGAACGTGGTCTTTCCATTCTTCTTCCCCAGCGGACCTTCCGCCGTCAGCGCGGCCTCGCTGGCACTCAATCTGAAATTCCCCTGGTATTTCTCCGGATTGCCATTTCGCTGACGGAACTGCAGCACACCTGAAAGCACGTTGTCGTATTTTGCCGGGAAGGCGGAGGTATGCAGGGTAACCCGATCAAGAAAGGCCACATTCAGGATGCCTGCCGGACCGCCTGCCGCCCCCTGTGTGGCGAAGTGGTTGATGGTGGGGATCTCTACTCCGTCCAGATAATAGACGTTTTCATTGGGTGCCCCGCCCCGGATGATGATATCGTTCCGGAAACTGGCCGAACCCGATACCCCGGGAAACGACTGCACCACCTTGGCCATGTCGAAGTTCGCACCCGGATATCGCACGATCTCATTGATGCTGAGTGACTGCACAGAGTTCACGACGCCGACTGGCTTCGGAAAATTTGCCCGGATGACGACACCCTGCAATTCCTGGCGCTCCTCCTCCAGTTCGAAATTCACTTCAGAGGTATTGCCGGAAGTCACCTGGATGTCGAATTTGGTAAGCGTCCGGTAACCGACCGAACTCGCTTCGAGATTCCAGGCCCGGGTCTCTACCCCCCGGAACCGATAGAAGCCGGTGCTGTCCGTCATGGCCGTACGCTCCGTACCCAGAATGCGCACGGTAACCCCGGCCAGGGGCTCCTGCGTGGCGGCCTTGCGAACGAAACCATTGATATTACCGAGATTTTGTGCTTGCAGGCTGACCGCAAACGCCAGCATGGAAAAAAGTGAGGCTAAACGATAAGACATCTTCCGATTTTTATTGATTGGACAACCATCCCCGGCTTTTGACTGAGACCTTTTTGTCAAGCCTTTTGTAAAAGCAGTGGGGGAGAATTGAAACAAACAAGCAGTCGGAAGGTTCGGCCATGTCGGTGACGATCCCCGAAAAGCCCAGGCAGCCCATCCAGCGAGAATTTCGCCCGCCGCATCCGGTTCTGTGCCGGATCGATCGTGCACTGAATGGTCTTTCTGAGATCGGCCTTTTCGAGGTTGCATCCCGAAAAGATCGCCCGGTCAAGATCACTGCCCGTAAACACTGCCTCCCGCAGATCCGCTCCCGTGAAATCAGTTTCCGTAAGCCGGCAATTTTCGAACAGCGTCTTGCGTAACATCATCTTCACAAAGGAAGCCAGTGTCAGGATGCAACCCCTGAAACGTACGCCGAAAGGGATCGTGTGGCAATCTTCAAAATGAAGTCCCGTCAGCCTGCAACCCTCGAATGCCACGTCATTGAACACGACCCCGCGCAGATTTGCATTTGAAAGGTCGCAGTCCGCAAACAGGCAATCGGTGAAATGATAGCCCGTCAACACCGCACCGGAAAGGTTGCAGTGCATGAATCTGCACTGATCATAGGTGCCCGCAGGCGGTGCGTCCGTCTGCCAGTCGAGATCCCGCCATTCCAGGTCCTCGTGGATAAGATCTGAAGCCATGAAGCTAAACTAAGTCAATCCGTCTTTCCTTCGACATTAACAGGCAGACAATCCGATTTTGGATATTTTTGTTGCATGACCCGATCCATCGTCTGCAAAGCCGCCCTGCTCGCCTGCCTGGCGTTCACCACCCTCATCGCCGGCGCTCAGTCGCCCGCCTATGAGATCAAGGCCTCTATCCGTCCCTTTAAGCAGGGATACCTCTATCTGGCCCACCATTACGGCAAGAAGCAGTACCTCGTAGATTCCGCCCGGATAGACGAACAGGGCAACGCTGTTTTTACCGGTAAGGAACGCCTGATGGGTGGCGTGTACATGATCGCCTATCCCGAAAAGAATGGCTGGATAGAGTGCATGATCGACCGCGAACAGCGGTTTTCCGTGGAAGCGGATACCAGTGATCCGATGGGCTCCATCCGCTTCACCGGCTCACCGGCCAATGAGATCTTCGTTGAATATCAGCGGAAATCCTTTGAACTGGGTTCCGCGTTGAACCGCCTCCAGCAACAGCTGGCCCAGGCTGCCCCCGAAGCCCAGACCGACCTGAAATCCGAAATGCAGGCCAAAAGCACCGAACTCACCGCCTATCGCGATGGGATCATGCGGCAACATCCGGAGCACCTGCTCTCCGCCATCTTCCATGTGCTGAAAGAACCGACGATCCCCCCGGCTGCCGAACACCCCGGCGGAAAATACGACTCCCTCTACGCCTATCAGTATTACAAGGCGCATTACTGGGATAACATCTCCCTGACAGACGAACGCCTCATCCGTACACCCGTCTTCCAGCAGCGCCTCGAGCGCTTCTTCGGCGAGATCCTCCCCCAGCATCCGGATTCACTCATCATGGCCGCCAGCGAAACCATCGACGCAGCCCGCTCGAATCCCGAAATGTTCAAATACCTCCTCGCTACGCTGACAGACAAATATGTGAATCCTCAGTACATGGGCCAGGATGCCGTGTTCGTGCATCTCTTCGAAAAGTATTTCATCACCGGCCAGGCGGATAGCTGGATGAATGAAAAATACAAGAAGTTCATCTTCGACAGGGGCTACAGCCTCATGGCCAACGTCATCGGAAAAAAAGCCGCAAACTTCGATTTCATCGACTCCCTTGGCCGGAAGAGTAACCTCTACGCCCAGAATGCGCCCTACACCGTGCTATGCTTCTGGGACCCCACCTGCGGACACTGCCAGGAGGAAGTCCCCCACCTGGATACACTCTTTCAACAAAAATGGAAGAAGCAGGGCGTCGCCATGATCGGGATGATGACCGATGGCGGACTCGATAAGTGGAAAGAATTCATCCGAAAGAAGAACCTGAAGGGATGGCTGCACGTCTATCAGACCGATGCCATGAAGGATGCGGATGTCAAGGCCGGCCGACCCACCTTCAGGCAATTATATGATGTCTATCAGACACCAATGCTCTACCTGCTGGACAAGGAGAAACGTATCATAGCCAAACGCCTCAACTACAGTCAGATAGATGAATTACTTCAACTGAAGGTCAAAGCCTCTGCACCTCCGGCTCCGGCTGTGAAGAAATAGCTGTCTCCGGTTCAGCGCTCAGGCGGCAAGCTTGCCCTAGAAGATCTCCTTCACGACCTTGTAGATCAGTTTGGGCTTTCCAAGTGTGTAGTAGTGGAGGACGGGCACGCCTGCGGCCTTGAGCTCCCTGGACTGTGCAAGCAGCCATTCGGCACCGACCTTTTCACATTCCTCATCGGTCTTGCAACGAAGTATGCCGTTGCTAAGCTCAGTCGGAATGTCGACATGAAAGGTGCGGGGAATGACCGTCAGCTGTTTCTTATTGGTGATCGGTTTCAGACCCGGGATGATGGGTACGTTGATACCCTCTGCGCGACAGGCATTGACAAAAGCGAAGTATTTACTATTGTCGAAGAACATCTGGGTGACAATATAATCTGCGCCACCTTCGATCTTCTTTTTCAGAAAATGCATGTCCGTTTCCATGTTCGGCGCCTCAAAATGCTTTTCCGGATAGCCGGACACACCCATGCAGAAACTGGTCCTTGAACCATCCCGGATATCTTCTTCGAGATAGATGCCGTTGTTGAGATCGGACACCTGCTTGAGCAGGTCCAGTGCATATTTGTTGCCACTGGGTTCCGGTTCGAACGATGCTTCGTTCTTGGTGGCATCGCCACGGAGCACCAGCACATTGTCGATGC
Organism: Chitinophagaceae bacterium; assembly: GCA_021299955.1. Taxonomy (GTDB): domain Bacteria; phylum Bacteroidota; class Bacteroidia; order Chitinophagales; family Chitinophagaceae; genus Pollutibacter. The sequence continues at coordinate 27,298 of JAJTFQ010000056.1, read as the reverse complement.
CCAGGAAGTTCAGATCGATCAGGGCGTCTTCCGTTTCCCTTTTGGTGAAACCTCCGCAGATCAGGTGCGGTACGGCATCCACCTTGTAGTGGTTCATGATCGCTGCGCAAATGGCTACGGTGCCCGGGCGCTTGCGTACTTCCACCTTTTCAAAGGTGCCGTCCGTTTTTTTCTTGAAGATATGTTCGCTTCGGTGATAGGTCACGTTGATGAAGGAGGGCTTGAACTCCATCAGCGGGTCCAGGTGGTTGTAAATAGAACTGATGGTCTTACCCTTCAGCGGGGGCAGGATCTCGAAGGAGACAAGGGTATCTTTCGCCTGATTGATGTGATCTATGACTTTCATCCGGAGTCTGGTGTGTTGATGTGCAAAAGTAAGAGATTATTCTCTGTAGCTTTCAGGCAGTAGAACGTGTGTAATGGCACGGATGTTCGCGTCCACACGCGAATCTTGCGTAACTTTGATGTCAATTTCATCGGATCAATCCACAGACCCTTATGAGTCTTGTCATCCACACTGAGCAGCTTGTCAAGCGATACCGGAACCGCACCGTGGTCAACCAGGTGTCCGTGGAAGTGCGTCAGGGGGAGATCGTGGGTCTGCTCGGTCCCAATGGAGCGGGAAAGACAACAACTTTTTACATGGTGGTGGGCCTCATCAAACCGGATGAAGGCCAGGTTTTCCTGGATCAGCAAAATATCACCAGGCTCCCGATGTACAAACGGGCGCAGATGGGCATCGGATACCTGCCGCAGGAAGCCTCCGTCTTCCGTAAACTGACGGTGGAGGAGAATATTTCCGCCGTGCTGGAGATGACAAAGCTGGATCGGCGTCAGCAAAAGCAGAAACTGGAGGATCTCCTGCAGGAGTTCAGACTCACACATGTCCGCCACAATAACGGCGACTCCCTCAGTGGAGGAGAACGCCGACGGACCGAGATCGCCCGTGCCCTGGCCGTTGATCCGAAATTCATCCTGCTGGACGAGCCCTTTGCCGGGGTGGATCCCATCGCCGTCGAGGACATTCAGTCGGTGGTCGCCCGCCTCAAGTACCGAAACATCGGCATCCTGATCACCGATCACAACGTAAACGAGACCCTGTCCATCTGCGACCGGGCCTATCTGCTCATCGAAGGAAAGATCTTCAAGCATGGTACCGCGGAAGAACTGGCAGAGGATGAACATGTCCGCCGACTCTACCTCGGGCGCAACTTCGAACTCAAAAGAAAAGACTATCTTCACGAAGAGGCCCGCCTGGATAAGGAGGGCGCGTAACCGATTCAAAGACAACGTGAAGCACCCCTGCGCCGCATGAAACTGCTGAGTCCCGCTATCTCCCGGCTCGCCAGCCTCCGCATGTGGAGGATTGAGTCCGTGATCGCCAACCCGATCGCTGCTCAGCGCGAAGTGTTGCAAGACCTGGTGACTTCGGCCCAATATACGGAGTTCGGCCGCAAGTATGGCTTTTCCAGCCTTTTTACCATCAAGGCCTTCAAGGCGGCCGTTCCCATCCAGGAATATGACGATCTCAAGCCCTACATCGAGCGAACGATGAACGGCGAGCAGCTCCTGCTGTGGAATACACCCATCCACTGGTTTGCCAAGAGCAGCGGCACCACCTCCGATCGCAGCAAGTTCATCCCAGTCAGTCAGGAAAGCCTGGAGGATATGCACTACAAGGCAGCGAAGGACGTGCTGACGATGTACTATCATTTCAATCCTGAATCCGATCTCCTCACCGGAAAAGGACTGATCATCGGGGGCAGTCATACCATCCATCAACACAACGAAGACACTCATTTTGGAGATCTCAGCGCTGTACTCCTCCAGAATACTCCCTTTTATGGCAACTGGATCCGGACGCCCGAACTCAGCATCGCGCTGATGGACGAATGGGAATCCAAGATCGAAATGCTGGCGCAGAATACCATCCATGAAAATGTAACGTCGATCTCAGGTGTGCCTACCTGGACCCTGGTACTCTTCAAACGCATCCTGGAGATCACCGGTAAATCCTGCATCCGCGAAGTATGGCCGAACCTGGAACTCTACATGCATGGCGGAGTCTCCTTCGTGCCCTACCGGGAACAGTTCCAACGGATCATCGGAGCCGACATCCATTACCTCGAAATGTACAACGCCTCCGAGGGTTTTTTCGCCGCTCAGGGCAAGCCGGATGAAGACGGCATGCTGCTTTTTCCGGATCACGGTGTCTTTTGGGAGTTCATGCCCGTTTCTGAATACGGAAAGCCGGATCCACAGACGATCGGCCTCGACAAGGTGGAGCCAGGCAGGCATTACGCCCCTGTCATCAGTACCAATGGCGGACTCTGGCGCTATCTGATCGGCGATACGGTGCAGTTCACCTCCCTTCAGCCCTACAGGATCCGCGTCAGCGGCAGGCTGAAACATTATATAAACGCCTTCGGGGAGGAACTCATCGTAGATAATGCAGACAAAGCCCTCGCCGCAGCATGTCATCACACTGGTGCCGTAGTGAAAGACTACACCGCAGGTCCGGTCTATTTCAGCGACGAAGGCAACGGAAGCCACGAATGGCTCATTGAGTTCGAGACAGAACCCGCAGACATCGCCGCTTTTACCGAAACACTCGACAGGGAACTGCGGGTACAGAACAGCGATTACGACGCAAAACGTTACCGCGACATCGCCCTCAGAATGCCCGTGGTACACGTCATGAAACCCGGCACCTTCGACGGATGGCTGCGCTCCAAGAACAAACTTGGTGGACAACACAAGGTCCCACGGCTTTCGAACGACAGAGGATTTCTGGAAGATATCCTGGAACATACCCATCAGCAGGATGCACCTGCGTGCTGACGGTAACGCATAACCGAAAAATGATCAGGAGGATCGCAGCGCCACCGGATGCGTCAGCATCGGATGGGGGCCGTTGAAGATCCTCAGGAATATCCTCACGGCAGACAGTTCCATTACGAAGAAACATAATCCCAAGATGCCCGCCAGCAGGTACTGATCCTCATGCACATAAGTGAAGATCAGATCCACGCCGATGAAGGTTGCCGTCAGCGGGAAGCCAGACATGCCCACTGCGGCCAGCAGAAAGCCAAGTGTCAATCCCTTCGAAGCGTACACATTACCATGAAAGCCCTTCAGGCTCAGATCGGGGGAGATCTCCCGGGTCTTGCGCAGGCACCAGAAACCGGCCATCCAGGCGATGATAACGCCACTCAGATAATAGGTCAGTTCGATCATTGGAATCTGTGCCCCGTTGAACTGGATCGAGGCCAGGATCAGCAGGTGGGCCATCGGCAGGCTGTGCCAGACACCCATCGCCCCGCCCCGGTGTGAGAATCCGCGCAGTAGGACGAAGACAGCCATCAATATCATAAGATAGATGAGGAGGATGGTCATTCCGGCCGGATACCGAACGGGTACCCGTGAAATTATGAACAGAGAAAGCGCACCAAGGAATTGTATCGGGCCGATGCGGTCCGGATTCGACAGAAAAGAGACGGAACCCAGTCGCTTCAGGCCTTTCCATCCAATGCGATGAAACAGATCATCTGTCATCCATTCCCTCAAACCCAGCACATACAACGTCGATCGGACGCGGCCCGGAGCTTTGTCTGACCTCTTGTGGGCATGAAAGTACTGGTGATGTACCAGGTAGTTCAACACCGATGGAGAAACCAGCAGTTGATAGGTCCTGAGGAAGGCATTGCCCATGATATGCCAGAGCGCCAGGGTATGAAAACCCATGGCGATTTCTATAAAGATGATGCCGATCTGCGCCGCCGATGAATAGGCGATCTGGGTTTTGACCGTAGGTTGAACAGAAGCTGACAGACCGGCTGTCAGGGCAGTGACCACTCCGATGATGATCAATGCCGGTTTGACCCAGGGGGCCTTCCATGGCCCTGGGCAGCCAATGCGAGAAGGGAAAGCTGGCGGATTTCACCATCGCGGCGACCAGCAGCATGGCCGCGATGAAGGAAGCCATGCCCTCGCGGTGGGTGGCGACGGTTTCAGCGGCCACCGATCCAAGTTCATCGAAGAGGATGTTCCGGTGGGTCAGGTGGTGCATCATCCACATGGAGAGCATCAGCATCACATCACTGATGCGATAGTATGACAACACCTTGAATGCATTCTTCACCGGCAGATATCTTTTACGGTAGAAGGCGATGAGCAGGAAGGATGAGATGCCAATGATCTCCCATCCGATGAACAGCGTTTCGAAGTTGGCGGAGAGCACGATCAGGTTGTAGCCAAAGGCAAACAGCAGGATGGTATTGAAATAACGTTTGTAGCCTTCATCCCGATGCATGTAATACTTACTGAATGTCGCCACCACGAGGAACAGCAGCGCACCGGTGATGCTGAAGGCGGCAGTCATCGCATCGTAACGAAAGACCACGCTGAAAATAAATCCTTCCTTCTCGAAAAGGCTTACCAGGGTGTGATCGGCATCCGGGCTGCCCGTCCACCACCAGGCCAGGGCATAGCCTACTGCCACCAGTGCGTATACCACCTTCGTCACCCGCACAATGCCGGCGATAACGCGTTCCTGGCGATTATCCCAGGGAAGGGTCGCCAGGAATCCCAACAGGGGAATGGCGGTGAACAGGAGAAGCAGTTCGGTTTGTAACAGTTGGTCCATGGCGGGAACTGGATGGTATGTATGTTGGGTGACGAAGGGAACCGCGCGCTCATTCCAGCAACAGTACCGGCAGGTTCTCTTCTGTGGCGTCGATGATGTGGTTGGTTTCCATCTCCCGGGCGGATTCGAGGAATTCCGTCATGTTCCGAATGCTTCCGATCTCCTCCTCGCGCGTAAGCGGCAGGTATGGTTCGAACGTTCCGTTCCTGAAATAATGCAGGGCGCCGGTCTCCGGATCAAACGATACCAGATGCACCCATTCATTGGCATACCATTCAAAAACGGCGGGGGATGACTGCACAGCCTTGAGAACGATCTCCGGGCGATGTTCCACGATCACCATGAGCCGCACCGGGTCGTGTACTTCGATCATCTGCCACGGCAGACCCGGCCTTAGGTCGCCATCACTGCTATTGGCTACACCGAACAATCCCATGACATTGTGTGGGAGTTTGGTGCCCGCACCCATCCGGATATTATCCACCCGGCTGAAGTAGTATTCCAGGTTGATGCCGCCACAAACCAGGCCGATGGGTCGCATCACCGCACTCAGGATATCTCCTTCCGGATCCTGCATCGGATCATAACTGTTGAGGAATGCCCTCCTGTCCAGGAATAGCCGCCGGGTGATCGATCTTCTGCCGATGATGGCCAGTGTGTTGGTGCCATGTCCGAGTTCAGGCCTGGGTTCAAAGAGGGATACCGACCGGTCATGGATCGCTTTTCGGACATGCCGGAGCCTCTGACGGGTATCGATGGATGCAAATCTGCGGCTGCGTTCTTTGGCGTTCAGGTCCAGCGCGTCTTCAAAGATGCTTTTGATCGACGCATGCCTGTGCAGGGCTTGCGCATCCAATTTTCGTTCATCATAATAGCCCATCACATCCGCTGCCGTATCGTGCATACATCCCATGAACCTGGAAGTTTCCGGAATGTATATGCCCCGGGTTTGAAGCGACCGGCGAACATCCGGATGATTCAGGATGAACGCCATGACCCGTGCATTCACGGCGCCCGGCCTGCCGCTGCAGGCACCACAATCGTGTGCCCCATGATGCGGGTTGTTCGCGCTGCTCGAGCCATGGGCGACAATGTATACGAAGGGTGCAAAACGATCTGTCAGTCCGATGCCCTTGAGGAAACCAACGGCACGCGCGGTCATCTCTTCAACAGTATATCCGATCTGAAGTCCGTTTTCACGATCCGATGGATCATGATTTTCAATACTGAGATCAGAATCCGTATCCATATGCCCGAACGCATTGGAGATCGCCGGACTCATGGTGGGACGGATCAGATTCCGAGCCATCCTCACGAAGGCCAGGGCGCCGAATACGAGACTGAATCCGATCCCTTTGAGGAAATGATGAGAATCACGGGCATACAACAGTTCTCCCTTTCTGCGATGTCCGGATCTGGTTTCTTTGATCAGATAGGCGGGGGTGACCGGTGCCGGACAGAGTTTGTCGTAGATCACACTCCCTTCTTGCTGGAAATAGAACTCCACCCCAAAAAATCCGGGAGCGCCAAAAGTTTCGCAACCGGGATCCATGGCCTCCAGATGGCGACGGAGGGAGTCTTCCCGTTCGTCGATGCAGAAGATCGCCTGGAACGTAGGTCTGTCATCAGATTCAGGCATTGGGGCATCGCCCTTGCCTGTTTTTCGCATCAGATCGGCGCACTGCAGACCCTTCAGCACAGCATCATAGTAACTCCATTCAAAAGCATCCTGCCACAGTTCAATGACCTGAGCATATTCGGATCTGTAGTGACTTGATGTAAAATCGTCCGGAGGGAAGGATGCATGGCGGGAGATCGGTGACCATCGGTCACCAAGTTCCGCGGTCAGGGCGTCGATTTCCATCAATAGTTCAAATTCCACCCAGGACCTGAGATCGATCCTGCGGGGATCCAGCAAGGTCTTGGGATGTTTTTCGACAGCACTGACAAAACCACTCCATCCCGGATGGGCGAAATGGCTGTCAAAAAGGTACTGTCGGTAATATGCCGGGTCGCCCACCAGTCGCTCCAGCAGACTTTCCAGCGTGTATGCGCCCCGTTGGAAAATGTCACGAACCGAACGGGTCCTGAACAGGCTGATGACACTCCGGCTGTCCATCTTCCTGAGGTCTTCCGTGAAGCCGCCGTCAATTACCGGAAACGATCGACCGGCGATCCCCTGGTCGAGGTATGCACATAAGATGCGAAACGACCGGGGGTGTACAAGTTCGTCCAGGTCTATGCTGCATGCCGACTTCCAAAGGGCCCGGAGTCGCCCGATCCTGGGATGACGGGCTTCGTCATAGATGCCATGCAGCATCTTTTCTTCCCAGTCGGTATCATCCCCTTTTTTTCTGAAGATGACAGCTTTCAGTATATCGGTCCGAATGCGTCCGCTCAGGTGCAATCCCCGGTAATCTTTCAGCTCGAGATGCACTTGATGACCGAACAGATCGGCCGCCTCGAAAATAGCATCATAGAACTTTCGGTCCTGAAAGGCATGTAACGAATTATGATGGATGAAATCCTTCAGGGACTGTTGTGCGGGCAGCATATGGCTCAGCTCATGCAAAACTTGCTCCGCATCAAAACGCCCCTGAGGATTCCCCGTCATGCGTTTCAGTCTTTTTCAGAGTGAACATGGGTGAACCCCTCCATCCGATACGCAGACTTAAAATTCTTCAATTCCACCCGGATCTCCCTGTCCTTTGACCCATGGTTCACAAAATCACGGATCAGTTCCAGCACATCGTGATCGATGTACACGGTCTGTACTGCATCGATCACCACATGGCTCTTTGATGGCAGATCTGCCAGCGTTTGCTTGATGGCGGCCTTGTTCAAAAATGAAACCTCCTGTGCCAGGTCGATATGGATCGTCTCACCTGCCTGGTGGTTTTCCTTTCGGAAAAAATAGGCCAGTTTCATGTTGCCCTTCAGGATGAAGTAGATGCTGACGACCAGACCAATGCCCACACCCTTGAGCAGATCGGTGAACACCACGGCTAAGACTGTGACTATGAAGGGGATGAACTGATGTTTCCCTGTATGCCAGATATGTTTGAACACTTTCGGGCTGGCGAGTTTCACGCCGATCATGATCAGGATGCCTGCCAGACTGGCCATCGGAATGCGGTTCAGCAGTCCGGGTATCAGGACAACGGCCAACAATAAGAACACACCATGCGCCACGGCAGATAACTTGGTGCGTGCGCCTGCATTGATATTGGCAGTTGTGCGCACGATCACAGATGTCATGGGTAATCCGCCGAGGAACCCTGCGACAATGTTTCCAACACCCTGGGCCCTCAGTTCGGCATTGGCACTGGAAAACCGCTTGTAAGGGTCCATTTTATCGCCGGCTTCCAGGCAGAGCAGGGTCTCGATACTGGCTACTATGGCGATCGTGGCACCTACAATCCACACATTTGGATTCAGAAACCCCTGCATGTCCGGGAACTGGAACTGCCCGATGAATTCTCCAAAGGATGAAGCCGTGGGAAGTGTTACCAGATGTTCTGCAGAAATGGCCAGGGAAGGGAATGAAGCCTTGAATAGTTCGTTCAGCAATACACCGGCTACAACGACCACCAACGCACCCGGGATCGCCTTGATCTTCTTCAACAGGGCGACCTTATTGAAGGCGATCAGGATCAAAATCGATACCACAGCTACAATGAGCGCTCCGAGGTGGGCGTAATTGAAGGCGTGAATGATCTCCGTAAAAAAACCGCCTTCGGTTGATGCCAGCACTTCATAGTTGAAGAAATCACCCTCGTGCAGCTTATCATAACCAATCGCATGCGGGAGCTCCTTCTTGATGATGATGATGCCAATCGCCACGAGCATCCCCTCTATGACACTGGTCGGAAAATAACTGGAGATCCCTCCCGCTTTTGCCAGGCCCAGCGAAAGCTGGATCAGACCTGCGATGACAACCGCAGCCAGAAAGGTTTCATAGCCGAGATCCGTGACCGCCACGAGGATGATCGCGATAAGACCAGCTGCCGGTCCACTCACACTTACATTTGAATGACTCATGCTACCTACCAGGATGCCACCGATCACTCCGGTGATGATCCCCGCAAAGGGGGGCGCACCACTGGCTACAGCGATGCCCAGGCACAACGGTAGTGCTACCAGAAAAACAACCATGCCGGACATAAGGTCCGACTTCAGAAACTTGAAAGTGATCATATTTTAAACGGCTTCTGCCTGAAGGGCATATTGGGAAGTGGTTACCTGATATTTGGTGGTCAGATCCATGAAGAAGTCTACCTCTCCGCTGGTTACATCGTACATGCCTCCGACCAGTCCGATATCTCCTGACTGGAACATCTCCTTGATCGTGTTGCTGCGGGTCAGGATCTCTTCAAGACTGTTTTCCACGTTGGAATAGGCCACCGTGTCTCCGAAACGGCAAGAGCTGCCGCTCTTCAGCATCGACTTGCTGATGGCCGGTTGCATTCGCTGCAAGAGTCCCGTGATATGACCATCCTTTACGCCTTTCTTCGCACTGTTGATGGCACCACAGCCGGTATGCCCAAGAACGATCAGCAGCTTAGAGCCGACGTATTTCAAGGCATATTCCAGACTGGCCAGGATATCATCGTTCACAATATTACCTGCCACACGGATGCTGAACAGGTCTCCCAGCCCCTGGTCGAAGATAAGCTCTATCGAGGTCCTGGAATCCATACAACTCAAGATAACGGCAAAGGGATATTGACCCTCTCTTGTTTCATTCACCATTTCGAGGTGGTCATGATCCTTGTTCAGGTTCGTTATGAATCTCAGATTACCTTCTTTCAGGATCTCCAGGCACTTTTCCGGGGTGAGGTTCTGCAGAAATTCCTTGGAATGCTTTCTCATAACATACGATTTTATAGTAATAGACATTAGTTATAATGGAGTTGACATACGTGTCACTCGTTTCCGTTTGTGGACAATAGAAAAATTTGAAATGGCCCCGTGACGGGACGCTAGATCGGCAGGAACAGCTCAGCAGACATTCGGGGGTGGAACCAGCAGCTCACCATGGAAAGCGCAGTAGGCGTCCTGCGCGATGTCGTGCATAGATGTCTTACCCGCCTCCGCAGACATGGCTTCCAATCCTTCATGATGATGAAGGTATTCTTCGTTGAAACCGTTGGATCCCTCAGATGCCTTTTCCTCTGAACCGCTTGTTTGTGGAAAACCGGCATCCTCAGCCTGAGCATCAAAGGGGTTAGCACTTGCGGTGGATGACTGTTCGGATGTGCAGCCTGATCGGCTGTCGGCAATGAAAGGCAGGCTCACCGTCAGCCATAGTATGTTCATCATCATAAAAACGACGATGAACCCATTGATGTGACGGTTATATCTTCCGATCATGAAATTTCCAATTCAAATACTGACTATGCAAATACTGACTATGCAAATTACAGATAAAATAAGGTAAATGCCAAGTCCAAAGTAACTTTATAGATTTTTGAAAATCCTTAACAATTTCCCATGTGGCAGGTTAGTCAGCCGGGATTTGGCTTGCATTCCACTCAATCCCTTAACTTGCCCCGGAAACTATCATCCAGATGAAACTATTACAGGACAGGGTGGCCATCGTGACTGGAGCTGCCCGAGGTATCGGAGAAGCCATCGCCCTCAAACTGGCGGAACACGGAGCACACATCGCTTTCACCTACGTTTCGGACAGCAGTGCCGACCGCGCAGCGTCTCTCGTGTCCCGGTTGGGTGATATGGGCGTACGCGCGCGCGCCTGGCAGACCAATGCCGGTGATTTTGCCGCTTCAGAACAATTTGTCGCCGACGTTCTCAAGGAATTCGGGGCGATCGATGTCTGTGTCAACAATGCAGGCATCTCTAAGGACAACCTGCTGTTGCGCATGACACCCGAACAATGGGATGAAGTCATGGATGTCAACCTCAAAAGCGTCTTTAACATGACCAAACAGGTTATACGACCTATGATGAAGGCACGCCGGGGATCCATCATTAACATGAGCTCCATCATCGGCATCCGGGGCAATGCCGGACAGTCGAGCTATGCCGCCAGCAAGGCCGGCATCATCGGATTCACCAAGTCCGTCGCCCACGAACTGGGAAGCCGGAACATCCGTTGCAACGCCATTGCACCGGGCTTCATCGAAACGGATATGACCCATTATCTAAAGGAAGGAGATGCTGCCAAGGCATTCATGGATAAAATTCCCCTCGGTCGCTTCGGCAGCGCAGAAGAAATCGGCAACGCCACTCTGTTCCTGGCTTCAGACATGAGCGCCTATGTGACCGGACAGGTGCTCAGCGTTTGCGGAGGATTGAACATCTGACCATGCGTGGTTCCCTAAGAACAGAAGCCGGACTTTCTCAGGATAGTCCGGCTTCTCATTTAAGGTCATATTTGAATATCATGAGGCCTGCGACGACCGCTCGTCGATCACCTGGCATATGCGCCCGAAGATCTCTTCGATGCCACCAACCCCCTCAATGGAGAGTGATTTGCCGAACTGGGCATAATGATCCGACACGGGCAGCGTATCTCTGCGATACACCGCCAGCCTGTTGCGCTGGACATGCTCGTCCGCATCATCGCTGCGACCGGAGGTCTTGGCACGATTCAACATCCGAGCGATCAGTTCCTCTTCCGGAACCTGCAGAGCGATCAGCACGCCGATCGCTGAACCATGTTCGGTCAGCAGACGGTCCAGCGCCTCCGCCTGGGCCGTCGTCCGCGGGAATCCATCGAACAGGAAACCCGGGACATCCGGATTCGCCTCCAGGGCACTGCTGATCATTCCGATCACTACGGCATCCGGCACCAGCTGTCCCTGGTCCATCAGGCTTTTCGCTTCCATCCCCAACGGTGTCTGCCGCGCGATCTCGCTGCGGAGCAGATCCCCGGTGGAAAGATGCTTGAATCCGTACTTTGCAATGAGTTTTTCAGACTGTGTGCCCTTGCCACTGCCGGGAGGGCCGAAGAGAATGAGATTGAACATGTTGGTAGGGTTCCGTTCCTTTGCAACGGTGTCCAAATATACCGACATTTTCAATTTCCACAGTCCCGCTCTGTCTGTAAATCGCTCGATCGACAGAACCTGATCGACATTCAACTTGTTACATACATATGAATATCAAATGCACACTCCTGCTCATGTTCGCGTTCACGGGCATGAACTGCAGTTTTTCACAACCCAGACCCGAAAAAAAACAGGTATCCATGCAGGATGAATCCAAGAAACCGGCTGTTTATTCCCGGACGGACAGCGCAAAGGTCAGTCTCCCGGACGCGGAATGGAAAAAAATGCTGACACCGGAAATGTATTTCATCGCCCGGCAAAAAGGCACTGAGCGTCCGTGGACCAGTAAATTCGAGAAATTCGAAGAAGTGGGTACCTACTACTGTGCCGCCTGCGGTAACCCGCTCTTCCTGAGCGACACCAAGTTCGACAGCGGATGCGGATGGCCCAGCTTCTACCAGCCGGTGAAAAAGGAAAGCATCATCTACCTGGTCGACCGCACGCATGGCATGGTGCGCACCGAGGTGCAATGTGGCCGGTGCGAAGCACATCTCGGCCATGTTTTTGAAGACGGCCCACCGCCCACCGGCCTGCGTTATTGCATCAATGGGGTCATCCTCGATTTCGAGAAGGCCAAAAAGGCTGAAGAAAAGTACAAGAAAGGATGATATCCTAAATGAAACAGGGCTGTCAGCATCCTGACAGCCCTGTTCAACAATGATGGAAGCTTCGTTTACTGAGCTGCCTTCACCTCGTTCATTTGGATATTCAGGACCACCTCTACGTTTTCACCGACAACCAGTCCGCCGGCTTCCATCGCACGGTTCCATTTCAGGTTGTAATCAAAACGATTGATGGTGGCCCTCGCCTTGAAGCCGGCCTTCTTGCCTCGGGGAGTCGCCTGTGTACCGCCAAAAGTAACATCCCAGGTGACAGGCTTGGTGACGTCACGAACGGTCATATTGCCGGTCAGCTGATATTTGTTACCTCCCAGTGCTTTCATTGAGGTGCTTTCGAACTTGATGGAGGGGAATTTTTCAGTGTTGAAGAAGTCATCACCCTTCAGGTGATTGTCGCGACCGCCGTTCTCGGTATTCACAGAAGCGGCGTCGATGGTGAAGCTGACCTTCGCATCGGTGAAATCCGCCTTGGCGTGCTCCATCGTACCGTCGAATACCTTGAAACTTCCGTCCACTTCGGAGATCGCCATGTGCGTGACGGTGAATTTAACATTGGAATGCGCTTTGTCCACGGCCCATTTGGTCACCTGTGCCTGGGTAGTAGAGAATGCGAGGGCGAGGGCAGTCAGGCCCATGAAACGAAATGTGAATCTTTGCATATGCTTCGGTTTGAATTGAAGAACAAGATATTTAATGTTTAATTTACCAGCGCAAACTCTTTTCGAAATGATTCATGGAAAATCCCTCCGTCTGGCAGCCTGCCTGATGCTGACAGGTCTCATCCTCTCCGGGCCTATCGGTTTCGCCCAGCAACCATCATCAGTTCTGTCGCGCTTCTCAGACATGAAACCCCGCAACATCGGTCCGGCCGGTATGAGCGGCCGCATCACAGCGGTGGACGCTGTCGTTGAAGACCCGCGGCATATCTGGCTCGGGGCTGCATCCGGCGGCGTATGGAAGACCGAGAACGGAGGCATGTCCTGGACCTCTGTTTTCGATGAACAACCCATCCTCAACGTTGGTTCGATCGCCATTCAGCAGAACAATCCTTCAACCGTCTGGGTGGGAACAGGCGAGGGTAACCCCCGCAACTCCCTCAACCTCGGCGAAGGCATATACCGCACGCTCGATGCCGGACGCACCTGGCAGCGTATGGGACTGGAAAAGACCCGCAACATTCATCGGATCCTGATCGATCCGCTCCATCCGCAGACCGTGTATGCAGGCGTCATCGGCAATCCGTACGCTCCGCATCCTGAACGCGGTGTGTTCAAGACGACCAACGGCGGTGCCAGCTGGGAGCGTATCCTGTACACCAATGACTCCTCCGGCATCGGTGACATGATCATGGATCCGGCCAATCCGAACAAGATATTCGCGGCCATGTGGCAGCATTACCGCACCCCCTGGAGCCTGATGAGTGGCGGCAGGGGCAGCGGTCTGTACATGACCGTTGACGGTGGCCGCAACTGGAAGCAGCTGGGCAAGGCCGAGGGACTGCCCGACGGACACCTGGGTCGCATCGGACTCGCCATCAGCCGTTCACGCCCGGAGCGCGTCTACGCGCTGGTGGAGGCGACGAAGAACGGCCTCTACATGAGTGATGACGGCGGATACCACTGGAGCCTGGTCAACAGCGACCCGCAATGGGTCACCAATCGGCCCTTCTATTTCCAGGACATCGCCTGCGATCCCCAAAATGAAAACCGTCTCTGGATGATCAATCAAATGATCTCCATGAGTGAAGACGGAGGCAAGACCTTCAAAAATGTCATCCCTTACAATGGCATCCATCCCGACCATCACGCTTTCTGGATCCATCCAAAGGACGGCAATTTCATCATAGACGGGAATGACGGCGGCATCGGCATTACCCGCGACCGCGGCGCCCACTGGATCTTCGACGAAAAGCTACCGGTCGGACAGTTCTATCACATCAATGTCGACAACGACATGCCGTACAATGTCATGGGCGGCATGCAGGACAACGGCAGCTGGCGCGGTCCCGCCTATATCTGGTCCGAAGGAGGCATCCGGAATTATCACTGGAAAAGCCTGTGGAGTGGCGACGGATTCGATGTCATGCCCGACCCCGAAGACGCGGAATGGGTCTATGCCATGAGCCAGGGGGGCTCTGTCGGCCGGTACAACGTCCGCACCGGGCAGCAGTGGTACATCAAGCCGGTGAGTACCGATCCCGCGGTGCGCTTCCGCTTCAACTGGAATGCAGCGATCGCCCAGGATCCCTTCGATAAGTCCACCATCTATTTCGGCAGCCAGTTCCTGCATCGCAGCGCCAGCAAGGGTGCAAGCTGGCAGACCATTTCTCCTGATCTCACCACAAACGATAGCGCGAAGATCGACCAGTCGAAGAATGGCGGTTTGTCGCTGGACATTACCGGGGCGGAGAATTTTTGCACCATCCTCACCATCGCCCCTTCTCCCCTGGAAAAGGGCGTGATCTGGGTTGGTACCGACGATGGAAACGTTCAACTTACCCGCGACGGCGGTCGCACCTGGATGAATTTCCGCGGAAAGATCCCCGGCATGCCCGTCGGCGGCTGGATCCCACAGATCCAGGCTTCCAGGCATGTCGCCGGGGAGGCATTCGTCGTCTGTAATGATTACCGTCGGGGTGATATGAAGCCATACATCTTCCGCACATCCGACTATGGAAAGACCTGGACCCGTATGGTCGATGAAAAGAAGGTCACCGGTTACACGTTATGTGTGTTGCAGGATCCGACGGAACCCAATCTCATATTTACAGGGTCGGAACAGGGACTGTGGGTAAGCCTCGACAATGGCATCACCTTCGAACGCTGGAAACACGGATTTCCGCCGGTATCTACCTTCGACATGGCCATCCAGGAACGTGAGGCAGACCTGGTCATCGCTACCTTCGGCCGTTCGATCTGGGTGCTCGACAACATTCGCCCGTTGCGGGCACACGCCGCTGCGAAGGGTAAGATCACCAAACCTTTCATGCTCTATCCTCCGCCCACGGCAGTTCAGGCACAGTTCACCAATCCGGATGGTTATGAATGGAGCACCTGGGGACTTTGGGAAGCACAGAACCGGTCGAGGGAAGCGTCCATCTCCTGGTTTTCAGATGCCGATACCAGCGCGGCCGAGCGCAAAAAGAAAGGAGTCGACAGCATCCGCATCCGCATCATGGATGCACAGGGACGTCATGTTCGGGAATTGAAAATGCCTTCCGGATCCGGCTTCAACAGACAATACTGGGGGATGGAAAGCAAGGGAACACGCATGCCCGGCTCACCTAAACCGAAACCTGGAGCACCTGAATACGGCGGACAACCCGTCATGCCGGGCAGATATACCATTGTGGCCAGTCTGGGCGACCGGCAAGACACGACCCTGATCACTGTGGCGGATGATCCGCGGCTGGGTGACAGAACCGCCGTGCGTCAGGCACAACAGGCGCTACGTGACCGGCTGATGCAACTGGCACAACCACTGACAGATGCGATGGACCGACTCTCGGAAGCAGAGGAGGCAGCCGGGCGGATAGAGACAGCCTATAAGGACGATAAGGGAGCCATGGCCGATTCGATCAGAAAGTCGACAAAGGCCGTGCAGGATTCCATCAAAACCATCCGCGAATTCATCAGCGGAAAGCGGAGTACGGCCCAGGGATACGGACAAGTACCCAGGACCACGGTGATGTCTCAGTTCCAGCAGGCGTTACAGGCCATCGGTGCCCGTCCGCTGCCTCCGGCCGAAACAGAGCAGGCACTGGTGGAAGAGGCGGGCCGTCAGCTCTCCGTGGCCGTCGGCCGCATAGAAGCATGGCTCGGAAGATCCTGGCCTGCTTACCAGGAACTGGTGAAGGCACATCAGCCGGATCCGTTCCGCTCTAAATGATCATCGGGCCGGACCTGCATCAAATCGGGTATTGCCAGGTAAGCCTTGTTCGGTATTTTTACATCGGGAAGACACCAACCTTAACAACTGAGACTGATATGAGTGAAGACAAGAAGCTTTCCCGATTGGCGGAAACGCTCATCGAATCCGAGATCGTGCGGATGAATGGTGAGATCAGGAAAAAGATGAGCGGAGGGGAGCGGATCTTCAATTACACCATCGGAGATTACGACCCCCAGATCTTCCCCATCCCTCATGAACTTGAGGAGGAGATCATATTTGCATATCGTCAGCACCTGACCAACTATCCGGCGGGAGATGGTGAACCTGAACTGCGCAAGGCCGTGTCTAAGTTCATTGCCGAACGCCAGGGCCTGGATTACGGGGTGGACGAGATCCTGATCGCCTCAGGTGGACGTCCGCTGATCTACACGCTTTTCCGGGCCATAGTTGATGCAGGAGAGAAGGTCGTCTACACGGTTCCCTCCTGGAATAACAATCACTATGTTCACTTCGTGGATGGCCGTCATTGTGTTGTGCAAACTCATCCCGAACATGATTTCATGCCATCGGCGGAGGATCTCCGTCCCCACCTTTCAGATGCAGTCTTGCTGTCGCTCTCCTCTCCTCTGAATCCGACGGGTACTACCTTCGGAAAAGAGCAGCTCCAGGCGATTTGTGACCTGGTAGTGGAGGAAAACGAACGGCGTCCGGCCGGACAGAAGAAGCTGCACCTCATGTTCGACCAGATCTACTGGCAACTTACATACGGATCCACGGAGCATCATGATCCTGTTCGCCTCCGGCCCGAATTGCGTCCATATACGGTTTTCATTGACGGCATCAGCAAGGCCTTCGCCGCTACCGGTGTACGTGTGGGCTGGTCGATGGGGCCGGCACATATCATCGGCCGGATGAAATCCATCCTCTCCCATGTCGGTGCCTGGAGTCCGCTGCCCGAACAGAAGGCCACATCCAGGTTCCTGATGCAGAAGGGTGCGGTGGATCAATATCTCAAGATTCTCAAGTCGGGGCTCAACGAACGCTTGCAAAAGATCCATAAGGGGTTCCGGCAATTGAAAAAAGAAGGCCACCCCGTGGACGCGATCGTGCCCCAGGCTGCCATCTATCTCACCGTGAAAATTGACCTCTGCGGCCGTACGCTACCTGATGGAACCCGGCTCGAAACCCAGGCCGATGTCACCGCCTATCTCTTGAATAAAGCAGGGTTGGCGATCGTGCCTTTCCATGTCTTCGGCGCACAGCCCACCTCGCCCTGGTACCGACTGAGCGTAGGAACCGTCAAGATCGAAGACATCCACGAAATGTTCCAGAAACTTAAAGTGGCACTAAAGGAGACCAGCTGACCTCCTCTTATCAATCCAAAACAGGCTACCCCAGCAAACGCTTGGAGCGTCCCCAACTCTTGGAGAGTTCCCAACTCTTGGAGAGTTCCCAACTCGGTAGAGACGCGATTCATCGCGTCTCTACCATGAGTGTGAGGCACTAATTTTTTTCGGGGATTGTTATGAGATTTTCTGCCAGGGCTTGCACCCTGCGATGGTAGAGACGCGATGAATCGCGTCTAACCGCGACGCAGGCTAGAGATGCTTGGGATGGCGATGTACCCGTAGCGATGTTATGTGAATATACCCGAACCCTTGGAGGGTACCACCACCCTTGGAGGCTTACCCCACCCTTGGAGGGTGTTGAGTCTTTGACGTTTAAAAGTGAGGAAATCAACGATTTCGGGTAATAAAAAACCCGCCATTGTGGCGGGTTTCGATATCAATTGAGGTTGTTGATAAAAATGAAGGGCTTCCGGTGCTTTTCCCTGAGTACAGACTCGACATGTCGTCTGTTGCGGAGGATCTTGCGTTTATTGAGATCCAGGACTTCGCACGAGGAGCACATGTAGTCCGGAGACTCCACGGTGAACAATAAGCGGTTCAGTTGATCGACTTCCCACTCGATTGCCTGTTCGCTCATCGATTTGTCCTTAAATAGGACCAGCAGATCCCTGTTTGGTCGCTTCATAAGATGTTATTGAACTTTTCAGTATCCGACCATGCCCTTTTTATTCGGACATCCACAATTCCCATTTTTTGAAGTGCCGCACGACACGGCCGTCAACAACACAATAAAGAACGTAGCAAACAATATTTGGTTCAATTTTGATTGGCGCATGTAGAGTTCGAATTTAAAGGGTTTCTTTCCAAAAAAAATGAATAAAAGACGGAATTTTACAAAAATTAGGATATCAGAACCGACACTTTCATGTACCCACGGTCAGTCCCGCGTAAAGTGATCCTTTCGCCACTCGACTGGGGCCTGGGTCATGCGACCAGGATCATCCCGATCATCCGTTACCTCGTCGGATCAGGCTGCCAGGTTACCGTTGCCGCGACACCCGTCGGCATCCGGGTCATCCAGACCGAATTTCCGGATCTGGAATACCTCGTAATGCCCGGTTACAGAATTGATTACCCTCGTAAAGGCAGCCTTTTTCTCCTGCATATGTTCCGCAGGCTGCCCCGACTGATCTCGGCCATCCGGAAAGAGCACCGGTGGTTACTGAAAGCCCAGCGGATGCATCGCTGGGATCTTGTCATCAGCGACAACCGCTTTGGATTCCGGCATCCGGACATTCCCTCCGTGTTCATCACTCATCAAATCAATATTCGTACCGAAATTTCAAACTGGGCAGATCGCCTGTTGAAAAAAATAAATCTTGCACTCATTCGCCGTTTTGATGCCTGCTGGATACCGGATGAGGAATCGTATCCCGGCCTTGCAGGCGAACTGTCGCATGGTCGTCTGCCGCCGGGCACCCGGTATGTAGGCCCGCTCTCCCGGCTGATACCTGAGCGTGACATTGAGCGCCAGGGTCTGCTGATCCTCTTGTCCGGACCTGAACCGCAGCGCAGCATGCTGGAAAAGAGTATCCTCAATGAACTCAGCGATTACCGGGGCAATGTCACCCTCATCAGGGGTTTACCGGATGGTACCGGCGTGCCGTCTCATTCGGAGGAGCATCGGATCATGAACCATTTGCCGGCAAAGGTGCTGGGCATGGCGATGGCCGAAGCCGCACTGGTGATCTGCAGGTCTGGCTACAGTTCGGTCATGGACCTCGTCTGCACGGGAACTCCGGCCGTCCTGATCCCCACCCCCGGACAAACCGAGCAGGAATATCTGGCCGTTCACCTGGAACAGGAAGGATACTTTCCATATATCAAGCAGGACGAATTCACGCTGGAAGCGGCCATCGAAAAGGCTGGAACCTTCACTTTCCGATCATCCATACCGGATTTCAACACACATGTCAGGGTGCTGGATGAACTGATCCCATCCATCCTGGATCCGAAAAAATCTTGAAGACTTGAAAAAAACATGGCTAGCGCATGGCTCCGTTCTGACGGCCAACATCATATTTGCCATCAACTTCAGCATCGCCAAACAGGCGACGCCCTTCTGGATCAAGCCCTTTGGCCTGAACGTCGCCCGCGTTCTGGTCACGACCACGCTTTTCTGGTTGATGGCACCCCTGGAGCGCCGCGATCGTCCCGTTGATCGACGCGACTGGCTGACCATCGTTGCCTGTGCACTTACCGGCGTGACCATCAACCAGCTCCTTTTCATCCGGGGGCTGTCCATGACCTATGCCACCCATGCATCCCTCATACAGCTGGCTACGCCGATCATGATCCCGATCATCGCGTGGATCTTTCTGGGAGAACGGGTAGGTACCCGCCGCAGTGCGGGCCTGCTGATGGGTGTGACCGGCGCGGCCTTGCTGATCTTGAAGCGGGTCGACGGATCCACGGCCGATGATGTCATGGCCGGCGACATCATGGTACTGGTGAACGCCATGTCCTATTCCATTTACTTCATCCTGGCGAAACCGCTGATGGCCAAATACGAACCTGCACGCTTCATGAGATGGGTGTTCACCATCGGCACCTGCATCATCACACCCATAGGTTGGCAGGAGTTCTCCTCGGCGGATTGGAGTTCCTTTACGCCGCAGGCCTGGTTCTCGGTCGGATTCGTGGTCATCGGCGCCACTTTTCTCGCCTACATGTTCAATATATATGCGCTCAAGCACCTGGATGCGGGGGCCATCGGATCCTATATCTACCTGCAACCGGTGATGGCGGCCCTGGTCGCTACCGGATGGTATGGTGAGCCCTTCACCATCACCCAGGGGATCTCCGCCGCGTTGATCTTCGGGGGTGTCTACCTTGTGAACAGGGGAAAGCCCAAACAAACTTCGGGTTGATTGGTTCTACCGAAAGTGTAAGTGCATATCCGTACGTACCAATCGCCCGGAAAAGCGCTTGTTTTTTCTTAATATTGAAACTTTCATCAATCTAAACACAGTCATGAGAAAGATCCTGCTGTTATGGGGACTGCTGTGCGCCGTTCGGGCGGCCGCGCAGCCAACGTTCCCGCTGAATGGTGTCGCTGACGAGCGCGACATCACCTACGCTTTTACACACGCCACGGTCATGCGCGATGGAAAGACGCCGCTGCAGGATGCCACCCTGCTGGTGCGAAAAGGGCGCATCACTGCGGTCGGCAGCCAGATCACGATTCCCGCGGATGCGGTTGTGATGGACTGCAAGGGGAAATATATCTACCCATCGTTCATCGATCTGTATGCCGACTACGGCATCAGCGGAACCCAGCGGAGCATGGGGGGATTCAACTGGAACGCACCACCCCAACTCAACTCCAATCAGAAAGGCGCTTTTGGCTGGAACCAGGCCATTCGAACAGATGTTGAAGCTGCCAGGATGTTCAATGTTGATGAATCCCGCGCGCGCTCACTTCGCGAAATAGGCTTCGGAACGGTGCTCACCCATCATAAGGACGGCATCGCCCGCGGCTCGGGTGTGCTCGTGACCCTCGCGGATCAGAAGGAAAATCTGGTCATCCTGAAAGAAAAAGCCTCCGCCCATTACTCTTTCAACAAGGGCAGCAGCCAGCAGAGTTATCCCGGCTCTATGATGGGCGTGATCTCTCTGTTGCGTCAAACATATATCGACGCCGCCTGGTATCGAAACAATCCATCCGCAGAAGGTGTGAACATCACCTTGCAAACCTGGAACGCCCTTCAGGGATTGCCCCAGATCTTTGAGGCGGGCGACAAGTGGAACGCAATTCGAGCCGATCGCATCGGAGACGAATTCGGTGTACAGTATATCATCAAGGCCGGCGGTAACGAATATCAGCGCATCTCCGATATGAGGGCTAGCAAGGCTGCCTTCATCCTGCCACTCAGCTATCCCGCCACCATGGATGTTGATGACCCCAATGATGCAAGATTTGTGTCACTGGCGGACATGAAACACTGGGAACTCGCACCTACCAACCCGGCAGCTTTCGAACAGGCAGGCATACCTTTTACCTTTACTACGGCAGATCTGCGCGACAGCCGTTCTTTCATGACCGGATTGCGCAAGGCCCTCGAACATGGTTTGTCCGATGCCGCCGCCATTGATGCACTCACTTCCGTTCCGGCCAAACTCCTGGGGGTATATGACCAGGTCGGAAGCATCGATCCGGGCAAGCATGCCAATTTCATCGTTACCACCGGCCCGGTTTTCCAGGAAGGCACACAGATCCTGCAAAACTGGGTGCAGGGGATAAAGTATGGGGTGAAGGAGGATGCATGGCTTGATATCAAAGGCTCCTACGCCCTGAATATCAATTCCCCGAAGGGAAATATGACCTACACGGTCGATGTGAAGAGCGGTAACGCTGCCAGTGTGATCGGAAAGGATACGCTGACTGCCCGTTTCAGTCACGATGGCCGTATGGTGCGCCTCAGTTTCGCGCCGGAGAAAAAGGCTCGTGGGCAGTATCGACTGAGTGGTGTAAGCAACGGCACCGATTGGAATGGTTACGGTGAGGATTCCGCCGGCAACAAACTGACATGGACGGCCGCCATTCAAACTGCAGCGGTCGCCAAATCGGATTCCGTAAAGAAGAAGACAGCCGGCCGACTCGGCAAGGTCAACTATCCTTTCCTGCCCTACGGCTGGACCGATAAGCCCGTCGCACAGGATATGCTGATCCGCAACGCTACCGTGTGGACAAGCGATGCACAGGGCAAACTCGAGAACGCTGATGTGCTCGTTAAAAACGGGAAGATCGCGCAAGTTGGTAAAGGTTTGAGCGACCCGACCGCAAAGGTGATCGATGGTACCGGCAAACATGTTACGGCCGGTTTGATCGATGAGCATTCGCACATCGCCGCTTCCTCCATCAACGAAGGTGGACAAACTGTTACCTCAGAAGTCCGCATTGCTGATAACCTGAATCCGGATGACATCAATATCTACCGCCAGCTCAGTGGCGGGGTCACAACATCCCATATCCTTCACGGAAGCGCCAACACCATCGGCGGACAGACCCAGCTGATCAAGCTGCGCTGGGGTGCCAATGATGAAGATCTCAAGTTCGCCGGTGCGCCGGGCTTCATAAAGTTCGCCTTGGGAGAAAATGTCAAGCGCAGCTCATCGTCACAGGGCAATCCCCGGTTCCCGGATAGCCGGATGGGTGTGGAGCAGGTATTGACCGATGCCTTCCAGCGCGCCAAACGCTATGAGTCTTCCCTGAAGCAGGCCGCTGCTGCTGCCCAGACCGCCAAAAAGGGCACGGTTGTCGATCCCTTCCGTACCGTCCGTCGTGATCTGGAACTCGACGCGCTCGTGGAGATCATGAATCGTCAGCGATTCATCACCTGCCATTCCTATGTGCAGAGCGAGATCAACGCCGCCATGAAAGTGGGCGACCGGATGGGCTTTACCTTCAATACCTTCACGCACATCCTCGAAGGCTACAAGGTAGCTGACAAGATGAAGGCGCATGGCGCTGCTGCTTCCACCTTCTCCGACTGGTGGGCATACAAGATGGAGGTAGAACATGCCATTCCTTACAACGCCACCATCATGCACAAGGTCGGGCTGAATGTCGCCATCAACTCCGATGATGCGGAAATGGCGCGCCGGCTTAACCAGGAAGCGGCCAAGAGTGTCAAGTACGGAGGCATGAGCGAAGTAGATGCCCTGAACATGGTCACCATCAATCCGGCCAAAATGCTCCATGTGGATGACAAGGTCGGTAGCATCAGGGCGGGCAAGGATGCCGACCTGGTGATATGGAGCGATCATCCGCTGAGCATCTATGCAAAGGCCGAACAGACCGTCGTCGATGGCGTCGTGTATTTCGATCGTCAGAAAGATGCCGAAATGAGGCGTCAGATCACGATGGAAAGAAACCGCCTCATCCAGAAAATGTCCGGCGAAAAGCGTGCCGGAGGACCGGTCGTACCGGCTACCCCCAGCTACCAGTTGCTGTACAACTGCGGAGAACATTTCCACAGCCACGGACTGCTGGCCATCGACCTGGACTGATCTGAACACTAAAAAATCGAATTCATGAAACAGCAATATATCCATAAAGCGCTTTCTCTTGTCGTTGCCCTGATGGCATTATCCATCGGTGTGAAAGCGCAGGACAATGTATATCCGGCCAAGGCGCAGACCGGAAAAGTTTACATCAAAAATGCGACGGTGCATGTAGGCAACGGCCAGGTGATACCCGGTGCCACCGTGGCCGTTGAAAACGGAAAGATCACGGGTGTGGGCACGGGCATTGCTACTGACGGTGCCAATGTAACCATCATAGACGCCGCCGGCAAGCATTTGTATCCCGGTCTCATACTGTCGTCTTCCGGCATGGGCCTGGTGGAAACCCCCACCGTGCGCGCTACGACCGATATCCGGGAGATCGGGGACTACAATCCTTCGATCCGTGCCATCGTTGCCTATAACACCGATTCCAAGATCATCAACACCGTGAGGTCCAATGGCATCCTGTTGGCGAACATCATCCCGGAAGGCGGTACGATCAGCGGAAGTTCCACTGTCGTTCAGCTCGATGCATGGAATTGGGAGGATGCGGCCTACCATATGGATGGCGGCCTGCATTTCCGCATGCCCAGTCTCTTCAGCCGTCCCAGCCGTTTCGGGGGCTTTGGTCGTCGCGGTCCGGGCGCCGAACCCGAGGGAGATCCCGTCAAGCGGGCACTGGAAGAGATCGACCAGGTAAAGGCACTGTTACGCGAAGCCAAGGCTTATGCCGCGAAGTCCAGTGTTGCAGAACCCAACCTCAAACTGGAGGCCATGCGTGGTCTGTTCGATCGCTCGAAGAAGTTCTACATACACTGCGATGTGGTGCGTGAAATCCTCGTCGCCATTGATTTTGCCAAGGAATTCGGCCTGGATGTGGTCATCGTCGGCGGCAGTGAAAGCTGGCAGGTAGCCGACCTGCTGAAGCTGCACAAGATCCCCGTCATCATCGACCAGATGCACGAATTGCCCACCTTGAGCGATGATGATATCGACCAGACGTATAAGATCGCCACACAACTTCAAAAGGCCGGCGTACTCTTCGCCATCAATGATTCCGACAGCCAACACCGGGGCAAGAACCTGCCGTTCAACGCCGGAACCGCCGCCGCGTACGGACTGACGAAAGAGGAGGCCCTGTCTGCCATCACGCTCAACGCTGCCCGCATTCTCGGCATCAGCGACCGGACCGGCTCCATCGAAACCGGAAAGGATGCGAACATCGTCATCAGCGTGGGGGATATCCTGGACATGCGGACCAGCATCATCACACACGCATTCATCCAGGGCCGTCAGATCGATCTGACAGATAAGCATAAGCAGCTCAACCAGCGCTATATGCAGAAATACGGCCTTTAGTGATCATCGAAAGCCTCTCAAAAAAAGGCAGCGCACCATCTTAAGTGCGCTGCCTTTTTTGTCCGATGGCATCATAACGGTAATGCATAACCGAAAACCTCCGCCCACCAGGATGCTTATTGGATCCTGGGGCGGTCGAAGAACAGGAACTTTTTGCCGGCCTGGTCGAATTCAGACCAGTACTCTGTTTCCGCCGTAAGGGCAAGCACACTGCAGGTGGGCATCTCATCGACCCTTGCAACTCCCTGAGCATTTGCATAGACAGTGATGCCCGGGTTGTGACCGAACAGGGCAACGGTGTCGGCTGTGTCGGGCAGGCTATTCACCACCCTGGATATATCGATGGCGTCTGCCAGATAAAGTTCGGGGACCTCGATCGTGGGCACTCCCTCCCTTTCGTACCGTTCTGAAAATGCCCTGGCAGTTTTTCGCGCCCGACGGGCAGGACTGGTGACGATCCGCTGGATCCGAAGCCCCTTTTCATGGACCCGCTCCGCCATGTTCAGCGCGTCACGCTTTCCACGCTCATTCAGCGGCCGGTCGAAGTCGTCTTCATAGGCGGCCTTCCAGTCGCTTTTGGCATGTCTTACAAGGATGAGCGTTTTCATGTTATCGTCATTGGTATGCGGTGCAAAGAAAATATTACATATCCGAATGACCAAGTTATGCCGGGCGCACGGCTTCATCCCGGGTGTATCCGTATGGAATTTCGTACCTTTGCCGTGAAAAAATTCACAAATATGTCCCTGATCGTTGTCGGTTCCATGGCTTTTGACCAGATAGAGACCCCTTTCGGAAAAAGTGACCGCATCGTGGGCGGAGCCGCGACCTATATCGCATGGAGCGCCTCCCAGCTGGTGCAGCCCGTCAACCAGATCTCGGTCGTTGGTGGCGACTTCCCTCAGGAGGAGCTGGATGCACTGGCCGCAAGGGGAGTGAATCTCGAAGGGGTCCAGGTCAAAAAAGATCAGCGCTCCTTCTTTTGGGCCGGTCGTTATCACATGGATATGAATTCGAGGGATACGCTGGAGACGCAGCTGAACGTGCTGGCCGACTTCGAACCCGTCGTACCCGACAGCTATCAGGACAGTGAATTCCTCATGCTGGGTAACCTGGCACCGGCCGTTCAGCATAGCGTGATCCGGCAGATGCGCCGGAAACCGAAGCTCACGGTACTCGATACGATGAATTTCTGGATGGAATCTGCCATGCCGGATCTGGAGCGCGTGTTGCAGGATGTCGATGTGCTGCTGATCAACGACAGCGAAGCCCGCCAGCTCAGCGCACAGTACTCTCTGGTCAGGGCCGCCCGTGAGATCATGAAAATGGGTCCAAAGTACCTGGTCATCAAAAAGGGTGAACACGGGGCCCTGCTCTTCCATGAAGATCTCGTGTTCGTGGCACCGGCCCTTCCGCTGGAAGAGGTGTTCGATCCCACCGGAGCCGGTGACACCTTCGCCGGCGGCTTCATCGGCTACCTGGCCCGCACCCGCGACATCTCTTTCGAAAATATGAAATCCGCGGTGATCGTCGGTTCCGCCATGGCTTCGTTCAGTGTGGAGAAATTCGGAACCACCCGCATGAAGGAGATCGATAAGTCCGATGTTGAGTCCAGGATCCGCCAGTTCATCGACCTGGTCAATTTCGAGATCCAGCTTACCTGATCCGCCGTATCTTTTTGTTAACTGATCGGCTCTGTTTTTATTTGCGGCGGACCTCCTCGTTCGGAATCCTACCGGTAAGCGACCAGGAAAGGGAGCCGCCACACCCTTGTTCGTCCACGGTTGTCCGCTACCTCCGCCCACAACACGCAGGGGCCGGCAGCCATCGGATGTCCTCCATCACGCAGCCCGTTCCAGCTGATCTCTCCCGATGTGCCTGAGAGCCCGTTTCGCAGGAGGGTCCTGATCGTTCTGCCCTGTATGTCCAGCACACGCAGTGACATTGTATTGCCGGTGGCGGGAAATCGCCAGGAGACGGTCAATATATCATTTATTCCATCAAGATCGGGCGAAATGACTCCGTTCGACAGGCGCACTTCGCCCGGCAGGCTGTCAGCAACCATGTACTGGCTGTTCCGGGCAGTGGGTGTTCCGTATCCGGAGGTGGAGGAAGCGGAATGCCAGTTGCCCGGGGAGGCTGTCGGAGATGCGGGCCGTACCATTTCCAACGCGACGCCCTCTCTTTCTCCAAGCAGCGGAAAGTGAAGGTCTTCATCATAGTTGAATCTATCGAGTTCCCTGCCCATGTGATCCAGCACCACCACGCATCCCGCATCATCCGGGAAGGACG
>JAJTFQ010000055.1 GCA_021299955.1 Chitinophagaceae bacterium | reverse complement strand
TCCGAATGAAGAAAATCTTAGGCATCTCGGCTTTTTATCACGATTCCGCGGCGGCGCTGACCATCGGCGGAAAGATCATTGCCGCCGCTCAGGAAGAGCGATTCACGCGAGACAAGCACACGCCCGATTTCCCGACGAATGCGGTGAAGTACTGCCTCGACGAGGCTGGGCTGACCATCGATGAACTGGATGCCATCGTATTCTATGACAAGCCGCTGCTGAAGTTCGAACGACTGCTGCAGACATATTACGCGTTCGCACCCAAGGGACTGGTATCCTTCCTCAGGGCCATCCCCGTTTGGCTGAACGAAAAAATGTTCCTGAAAAAACTGCTCTACGACGGGTTGAAGGAGGTTGGACCATACGATAAGAAAAAGGTGAAACTCCTGTTCCCTGAACACCACCTATCGCATGCGGCCAGTGCCTTCCTGCCCTGTCCTTACGAAAAGGCGGCGATCCTGACCATCGATGGTGTGGGAGAATGGTGCACCGCGTCCATTGGTCTGGGCGATAAGGGGGATATAAAGATCCTGAAGGAAATGGAATTCCCGCATTCTGTGGGGCTGTTGTACAGCGCTTTCACCTATTATCTAGGTTTTACCGTCAATTCCGGAGAATATAAGCTGATGGGACTGGCTCCATATGGCGATCCCACAGCCAAGCAGACGCATGATTTTGCCGACCTGATCAAAAAGGAGCTGGTGGACATCAAAGCCGATGGTTCGATCTGGCTGGATCAGAAATATTTCAACTACGCCACCGGTTTGCGGATGGTTCATGACGACAAGTGGGCCGCGCTCTTCGGTTTCCCGCGTCGCGAAGGGGAGACAGACCTGGAGCAAAAACATTGCAATCTTGCCCTGGCCATCCAGATGGTGACCGAAGAGATCGTCATCAAGATGGCCGAGGAGGCCAAACGCCTCACCGGTGCCGAGTATCTCTGCATGGCGGGTGGTGTGGCCCTCAACTGCGTGGCCAATGGCAAATTGCTGCGTGCCGGCATCTTCAAGGACATCTACATACAGCCCGCATCGGGTGATGCCGGAGGTGCCCTGGGTGCCGCGCTTGCCGCCAGCACCATGTATTTCGGTGAAACGCGGATCATGAATCCGAATGGCGGAGATACGATGGAAGGATCCTATCTGGGGCCTGACTATTCTGACAAGGAGATCATGCTGATGAACCGAAAGGTCAAGGCAACCTTCACCAAATATGAAAACTTCGAGGATCTCAGCACTTTCGTGGCTGCACGCCTGGCGGAAGGCAACGTCGTAGGCTGGCATCAGGGCCGTATGGAATTCGGACCCCGGGCCCTCGGCAGCCGAAGCATCCTGGGCGATGCGCGTAACCCCGAGATGCAGAAGAAACTGAACCTGAAGATCAAGTACAGGGAAGGTTTCCGCCCCTTCGCACCCTCCGTGCTGGCACACAAGGCAGCAGATTATTTCGAACTCGAACACGATTCGCCCTACATGCTGATCGTTGCACCGGTGAAGGAGGAACGTCGCAAACAACTGCCGGCGGACTATCATAGCCGCTCACTGTGGGACAGGTTGTATCACGAGCGCAGCGACATCCAGTCGGTTACGCACCTCGACTTCTCCGCCCGCGTACAGACCGTGCATCCCGAGACCAACCCCCGTTATCATTCCCTGATCAGCGCTTTTGAACAGCAGACCGGTTACGGCCTGGTTGTGAACACCAGTTTCAACGTGCGCGGAGAACCCATCGTCTGCACCCCTTATGATTCATATCGCTGCTTTATGAGTACCGAGATGGACTATCTGGTTGTAGGAGATTTCGTTTATTGCAAAACGGAACAGCCGGATTGGGAGAATCGTGAGAAGTGGATGGTGAAATTCAAGATGGACTAACGGATACGCCTAACCGAATTACTAATCTATTCAGACTGATATAATAATGAGCAGTACAAAAAAAATGAAGTCGGATCCCAGGCAGACGATCCTGGTGATCACCCTTGGAATGATCGTGGTTTATCTGGCCTTTCAGGTAAAATGGGCCATCACCGCAGCCTTGGTTGTAGGTGTTGCGGGACTGATATCCGACAAGTTGGCCGAGAAGATCGACTGGCTGTGGATGAAACTTACCTGGGTGTTGAGCATGATCGTGCCCAATATTCTGCTCTCCCTGGTATTCTACGTGCTCCTTACGCCGATCGCGATCTTCTCGCGGATCTTTGGTGAAAAGAATCCCTTGTCGATCCGGAACACTGCCAGCAGCCTGTTCAAGGACCATGGAAAGCCTTTCGATAAACCTTCTTTCGAAAAGCCCTGGTAACGGGCAAGTATAACCGAAAATGAAAATCCAGGGACGGAAGGTGTAGATCTTCCGTCTTTTTTTATTAGTAAACGCCCGTGCTCAACATGACCAGTGTGCAGGCTTCGAGGCTTTCGATGCCGTGTTCGGCGGCGATCGACTGCAGTTCCGGGTTTTCGGTCCCCGGGTTGAAAATGATGCGTCTGGGGGCGAGTGAAATGATCCAGTCCTGCAGGGGACGCTGATGCATCGGGTTCATGTACAGCGTAACGGTATCTATGTCCGGGCGATCCGTTGAACCGGTTTCGATGGGTACATCCTCCACCTGACCTTCTTTTCTGCCGATGGCGACCACTGGATGCCCATGTTTGCGCAACATCCGGATGGCCATGTTGCTGTATCGCGAGGGTTCCTCGGAGGCGCCGAGGACGAGGGTTTTATCTTTTTGCATATCGGGCACGAAGTTATCCCAATTCTGTCTGACATGCATCCTCGCGGCGGTCGTTCTCGGTTCGGAAGCGGGGTAAGGCCTGGAATAAAACAAAAAAGGGTCGCCTTTCGGCAACCCTTTTCTGCTGTTGGTTGGTGTTGTCTTATTTATCCCACCACATACGGGCGTAGTTGTGGTCGCTGCCACCCATGGCGGCTACTGCAGCGGTATAGTTTTCCTTGTTCAGTGCAGCTTCCGTCGTCGGATAGCCCCAGCGACGAGGAATACCACGTGGATCTACGGCGTCCGGTGCGGGCGACAGGGTCGGGAATCCGGTCCTGCGCCAGTCGTTCCATACTTCCCAGCTGTTGAGATAGCCATGCACCCATTTTTCGGTCATGATCTTCTTATGACCGTCAGCGGCGGTGTAAGCTACATCTGCCAGGGCGATGTAGGTATTGTATTTGGCAGCATCGTATACGCCATACTGTTCCCAGGATGCCTTGATGGCATTCTTGTAATGTGTCTCCGCCTCGGCGTCGCCACCGGCGGTGTAACCGAGCTTGGCGGCTTCAGCCCTGCTGAACAGCACCTGCGCGAAGTTGTAGATCGGCAGAGAAGAGCCGGCACCGCGGAAGGCGGTTCCGATCCGGCTGAAGGCGGAGGGGATATTGGTGGCTACGACGCGGCCGTAGGCCAGGCCTTTTACCTGATTACCGGCCAGCACTTCTCCGAATACGGGTGCGCGCGGATCGCTCTTCGGGAGCATGTAGTCGGTCAGCGTTTTGCTGATGGCATAGTCGTTCCGGTTGCCCACGGTATAGTTGTTGTACCAGGGGTTGTAGTTGTTCGGATCGCTGCCGATGAACTTATAGCTCATGTTCTGGCTGTTGGCAGTGATGACACCATCGGTTACAGCGGCGGTGTACTCGGTTTTTCCGAGTGCCGGATCGATCTTGGAAAGGCGCAGTGCCATGAGCATGCGGGTAGTGTTGGCAAAACGCTTCCACTGGGCCATGTCGCCGCCAAGCATGACGTCGCCGGCCACCGGAGCCTCTGTCAGACTGATCTGGGCGTTGGCCTCTTTCAGTTCCTTGAACAGATCCGTATAGATAGATTGCTGGGTATCATAAGTCGGTGAGTAGGCTTCATTGCCCTTCAGTGCCTGCTTGTAAGGAATGTTGCCCCACTTGTCGGTCATGTGTAGGAACAGGTAGGCTTTGAGGATACGGGCCACGGCAACCTGGTTGTTCTTGGAACCATTGGCGCCCTGGTCAGCAAACTTTGATCCGCTGTTGTTGTACTCGATGATCTTCTGGAGGTTGAAGAGGGGATCGACGTACCAGGTCGTGAAACTGAAGTTCCGTACGTTGTACAGAGAAGCGCCGGGATACGGGCCTTCCGCCAGATGCTGTACGTACAGCGCGGCGTCCCTGGAGACGGCACTATTGCCGAGGAAGAGGTTCGAAAAACTCTGCATGGAGTTGGTCAGCAGGCCCCGCGTGGTAGGTTCCGACAGGGCGATCGGAGAGACGTTCGTATCTCCGAATTTGTCACAGCCCATGGCCATGACAGCCAGGAACAGGATGTATGTGATTTTTTTCATGTATCGTTCTTTTTTCAGGTGAATTAGAAGGTGGCCCGGATATTGAAACCTACCTGACGTGTTTGGGAAAGCTGACCGCCTTCGCGATAAAACACTTCAAGCTCGGAAGGGTCGACACCGTACTTCTTGGCATTCGCCCAGATCAGCCAGGCGTTGCTGACAACGGCTCCGATGTTCACGCTCTTTACGGCGCCTACTTTCTTCACAATGGCCTGAGGGATGGTATAACCCAGACGAACCTCGCGGAGCTTCAGGTAGGAAGCATCGAGCAGGTGGTTCTTGGCATCCTTCTGGAAAGCAGTGTAAAAATAGGAACGGGCAGCAATATAGCGGTTGTTCGGTGTGCCGTTGGCGAAGACACCGGGTACGCGATATCCGCCATTGCCAGTGTTGCCGCCGGCGAGGGTGTAGCTGCCGGGGAACTCACGCCAATCGAAACCTTTATCGTTCACACCGACGGTCTCTTCAGACAGACCGGCACCCACGTTGAAGTTGCGCGTCTCGGAGTAGAACATGCCGCCGTTCTGGAAGTCCATGGAGAATGACAGATCGAAATCATACAGGCGCATGGAGCTGTACATACCACCTGTCCATTTCGGGAGTACGTTGCCGATCACGTTGTTGATGGTGTAGTCGGGCTGGCCGGTGGACAGGATGATGTTTTCTCCCTTGTCGTTGGTCTTGAACTTGCGACCTACATATACACCCCACTCCTGACCTACTCTGTGTTCCAGGCGCGTGTCGTAACGGTTGGTGGCGTACAGATAGGTGTTCAGACCTGCGGCGAGTTCCTTCACCAGGTTGGAGTTCTTGGCCCAGTTCAGGGTCAGATCCCAGGTAAAGTTCTTCTTGCGAATGGCCGTGCCGGAGAGCGAAAGCTCAACACCGCGACTCTGGATGTTCCCGGCGTTGACCTGAGCGGTGGAGAAACCACTGGAGGGAGATACGTCCAGGCTCAGGATCTGATCTGTGTTGTTGTTCTGGTACAAGGACACATCCAATGTGAGGCGGTTGATGAAGCGGAATTCAGCACCCACTTCATAGGCCTTCGTCAGTGCCGGGCGGATATTACCGCTGCGGAACTGGTTGCCGATGCCCATGGAAGGATAGCTGCCGTAGAGAGAGCCTGTAGTGATGGCCAGGTTGACCTGATTGAAGCCGAGGTCTGAACCTACGGAGGCGTAGGAAGCCCGGACCTTACCGTAGGTCAGTACCTTATTGATGGCGGTGCCTTTCAGGAGCTCCGTGAAGATGAAACTGGAGCTTACAGAAGGATACAGATAGGAATTGTTGTTCACAGGCAGGGCCGAAGACCAATCGTTGCGCAGCGTACCTTCTACGAAAACGATATTATTGTAACCTACGCTTGCCTTACCATACACGCTGTTCACACGCTTGCGGGTGTAATCACGCGTGATATTCGGACGGGCAATAGAGGCTGTAATGTCAAAGAAGTTCGGGGCACTCAAGCCACCGGCCGTTGACGTATTAAGGCCATCAAAACGTTCCCAGCGGACGTTGCCACCCAGGAAACCGTCTACGGAGAAGTCTCCGAACTGATTCTTGTACATCAGGTTCGTCTCGTAGTTCATCTCGCGATACTGATCGATCCCGTAGGAATAGCTATCGAGGTTCAATCCGCCGGAGGCGACACGGTAGTCGGTCATGCCGTTGCGCTGGCTCATGCGGACATAGGACTGCAGATTGACATGCTTGTTGAACTTCACGTTCAGGCCGAGGTTTCCGATCAAGCGCGACTGGTTGTTCAGTCCGTAATTTTCCTTGATCACGAAGTACGGGTTGTCCCAGTACTGGGGCGTCTGATACTCAGCAGGATCTGAGGTGCTGTTTGGGTCACCAATGTTCCAGGAATTCAGACTTCCATCAGCATTGCGGTATTGCTGCATCTTTTTCATGTCGAGCTGACGCTGGAACCACTGGTTGAAGTTCTGCGTTACGTTCAGACCGTCCAGGCGATAACCTTCAGCCGGCTGACCCTTGCGGTTGTCCTGCATGTAGGTGATGTCCGTAGAGAAGGTCAGGAGCTTACCGATGTCGTAAGAACCGTTCACGCCGATCTGATGCAGGTTGCGGTTAGCCTCGGGGATGGTGAGGGTGCGGTTCTGGTTGTTGTAGCTTAACCGGAAGTTGTAAGCCTCTCCGCCGCTGGTCAGCGCCACGCTATTGTTGACGTTGCGACCAGTCTGGAAGAAGTCACGCACATTGTTCGGGAAGGGCGTGAGTTTGGAGAGTTTGCCCCAGTCATCACCGTTGTACCAGCTGTAGTAAGGGCGATAGTCCTGGCCTTTCATCTTCGGTCCCCAGCTTTCATCGGCACCGTACTCCAGCATGCGCTGTCCGTTGAAGGAAGCCCAGCTGGCAGGGTGGATGGCGGGGTTGTATTTGAAGGTGTAGAAACCTTCGGCATCGTAAGATGAACCTGCGGTGGAAGATGCAGATGTGTAACCACCGGCATAATCATTCTGATAAGGCGGCAGGAGCGACATGCTTTCCAGGGTGACGCCGCTGTTGACGTCCACGCTGGTGTAGCGCTTGCGGGTACCTTTCTTGCTGGTGATCACCACTACGCCATTGGCGGCACGCTGACCGTAGAGGGCAGTAGCAGCAGGGCCTTTCAGTACGCTGAGGCTCTCGACGTTGTCCATGATCACGGCCGATTGGTCAGTGATCGTTCCGTCCACCACGAAGATCGGGGCGACAGGACCCAGACCGGTCACACCCCGGATCAGGATGCTCGCATTGTCGTAAGTGGAGCTCGGTGAACCCACCAGCTGAACGCCGGCGACCTTACCTGCGAGTGAGGAGCTTACGTCCACAGAACGTGCGAAGGTCAGGTTCTCACCTTTCACTTCCTGGATGGAATAACCCAGCGCCTTTTTCTCGCGCTTGATGCCGAGGGCTGTTACCACCACCTCTTCGAGTGATGATTCGGAAGCCAGCACTGCATTAACGCTGGCACCGGATCCGACACTCACTTCGGCGGCCTGCTGGCCGGCTGAGGTAATGACCAGCACTTCACCGGCAGAGGCGCCGATGGAGAATTTACCCTGTGCATCCGCAGTGGTGGTACGTGTCGATCCCTTGACCGTCACGGTTGCAAAGGGGACTGCTTCCCCCTTGTCATTTTTGACCGTTCCCGTGATGTTGCGGACCTGGGCAATCGCCAGTCCACAGACAAGCACGAGCATGGTCGTCAAAGCCATGATTTTTCTCATGTGTGTTTTGGTTTATTGTGTAAAAGAATGGTTTGGCAAGGGGATATGGCAGGCCGGAAAAAACAACACGTTGACTGTCATCGAGTCATGACATCAGCTACGCGCACGCAGATAATGAAATTAAGAAAACATTAACAATAATATGCAAAAAATGGATAAACGAATCCCTATTGGGACGAATGGAACTGGGGAATGATGAAAATGGGGTAAAAAAAAGCCCCTGCGACATGCTGTCGCAGGGGCCGAGTGGGATGGTCGATCTGCTCAGACGAGCATCGTGACCGGATTTTCCATGTATTTTTTCAGGGTCTGCAGGAAGGCAGCTCCCACGGCACCGTCGACACTGCGGTGGTCGCAGCTGAGGGTGACCTTCATGACATTGGTCACACCGAAACCATCTCCCTTGCGTACAACCTTTTCGCTGATCCGTCCCACCGCCAGGATGGCGCTGTCCGGTGGATTGATGATGGCGGTGAACTCATCGATGTCCATCATCCCGAGATTAGAGATGGTGAAGGTATTGCCGCTGAATTCGTTGGGCTGGATTTTTTTCTGACGGGCCTTGTCGTACAGTTCCTTGGCATCGGCCGCGATCTGCGAGAGCGACTTCTGATCGGCGAAGCGAACCACCGGCACGATCAATCCGTCGGGCAGAGCGATGGCGCTGCCGATATGCACATGGCTGTAGGTGCGGATGAAATCGCCCATCCAGCTGCTGTTCACGGCGGGGTGCTTGCGGAGCGACATGGCTGCGGCTTTGATGAGCATATCCTGGAAGGAGATCTTCACCGGACTCACCTCGTTCATCTGGGTGCGGGCGGCCATGGCATTGTCCATGGTGATCTCCATGGTGAGGAAGAAATGCGGGGCGCTGTACAAGCTTTCGCTGAGCCTGCGTGCGATCACCTTGCGCATCTGGGTGTTTGGTGTATCCACATAGCCTTCCTGGCCACTGACAGCCTGAACGGGTGCTGCTGCCGGAGCGGCGGCCACTGCGGGTGCTGGCGTTGGCGCGACTGCCGGGGCGGTTGCGGGGACAAACCCGTCGACATCCCGACGAACGATCCGGCCACCATCACCGGAACCTGCGACCTGACGGATATCAATGCCCTTCTCCGCCGCAAGTTTGCGGGCGAGGGGAGATGCTTTCAGTCGTCCGTTATCATCCGTTGAAACAGTGTTGGATGCAATAGCTGAGGGTGCAGCAGCAACTGATGGCGGGGATGCGGGTGCAGCGGCCGGGGCGGTTGTTCCCGCGGACGACGCCGGGGCATCCAGGGATGCCAGCAAACCACTGATGTCGGTGCCTTCCTTACCAATGATAGCGATGACGCTGTTCACCTTGGCGGCCTCTCCCTCAGGTACACCGATATGCAACAAGGTGCCCTCGGTATATCCAACCACTTCCATGGTCGCCTTGTCGGTTTCAACATCGGCCAGGTTGTCGTCGCTTTTCACCTTGTCACCTACCTTCTTATTCCACTGCACGATCTTCCCCTCGGTCATCGTATCGCTGAGCAGCGGCATCCGGATGACCGTGACACCCAGTTGTTCGGGGGTGACGGTCGGTACGGAGGCGGCAGGTGCGGCTGCAGCTGGAGCAGGTGCAGCAGCCGGGGCAGTCGCCGGAGGTGCTGCAGGAGCACCCAGGAGACCGGAGATATCCTCTCCCTCTTTGCCGATGATGGCGATGATGTCGTTGACCTTTGCGGCATTGCCCTCTTCTACCCCGACATAAAGCAGGGTACCTTCAGCATAGCCCACGACTTCCATCGTGGCCTTGTCGGTTTCGACATCAGCCAGGCAGTCGTCACTTTTTACCTTGTCGCCCACTTTCTTGTTCCACTTGACGATCTTTCCTTCGGTCATTGTATCGCTGAGGAGTGGCATCCTTATCACTTCGGCCATGGCGAGGAATATGTTTGGTTCTTTATGCTTGATTATGGAAGGCCGAAATTACGGCAAAAGCGCAAAACCTGAAAGTCTTGTTGCATCATGAAGTGTCATGACGGCGGTCATATGCGGCCTTCTATTCTACATCCAGCCCGAGCCGTTCACGCAGTTCCCTGACCAGCGGGTATTCCGACACCATCAGGGCATACTGTTCCTTGCGATTCAACGGACGGTCCACCGGTTCCTCGGACACTGCGCTGGTGTCCAGGATGACCTGGTAGGTGATGTACCGGTTATTGAAGAATCGGTGCAGATGTTCGATCAGTCCGCTGCGTTCCTGTTCGATGAAACGCTGCTGGAGGACGGTCTCCGTAAAGATGTCGAAGTTATTTTCTCCTGTGATCTCCCATCTCGCCATTTTCAGGTTGCTGGCGGTCGTATGGCTTTTCTGCTCTGTGAGCATGTCGATATACCCTTCCCAGGCCTGCTTCAGCACCGGTTCGCTCAGCGATGTGCCGGTCGATTGCTGGTTGGCCTGCGACCGGGCCTGCATTTCCTGGCGGATCTTTTGGAGGGTACCCATGGCCGGACGGGTAGCCGGTTTTGTTTCTGCCGGAGGAGCTGATGGGGCAGCCGCCTTGGGTATCGGGCTGGTGGCCTTTGCTTCCGGCACTGCCGGTGGGGGCGTCGTGGTGGCGGCCGCTGTGGAGGGCTTTGGGGTTTCGATGATCAGACGGGCCCCATTCTCTGCGTGCTGCGAAGCGGCGACGGGTGCAGAACCTGTCGGTTCTTTGACTTCGAGGGGGGCTATCTTGCGGAATCTGACAGGGCGGATAGCGTCAGTCGTTTTTTTTTGAACCATGCCCGATCCTTCGGCACTCCATTCTACGGCCTGCGCCAGGTACGTGAGTCGGATGAAGGCCATTTCGGTATGCAGTTTCTTATTCCGCGCGGGTTTGTAGCCCTCGATGGCCGAACTGAGGATGTTGACGGCACCGATCAGCCAGGCCATGGGCGTGGCGGATGCCACGGCGGCGTACCGCTCCTTGAAACTGTCCACGACCTCCAAAAGCGAGAGGCTGCGAGGGTCGCGGCATACCATGAGGTTGCGGAAGAAGCCGGCGAGTTCGTTCAGGAGCATCTCCCCGTCGAAACCGCGTTTGTTGATCTCGTCGAGCAGCAGCAGGGAGCCTGCCAGGTCCTGCTGACGCATGTGGTCGATGAAGCGGAAGAAATAATCCTCGTCGAGGATGTTCAGGTGTTCGAGCGTATTGGTGTACGTCAGCGACCCGCCGGTGAAACTCACGATCTTATCCAGTGTACTCAGCGCATCACGCATGCAGCCCTCACTCTTTTGGGCGATGACCTGCAGGGCGGCTTTTTCCGCCGTGATATGTTCTTTCGTGACGATCTCTTCAAGATGTTCGACCGTATCAGCATCCGTGATCCGCTTGAAATCGAAGATCTGGCAACGGGAGAGGATGGTCGGGAGGATCTTATGCTTTTCGGTCGTCGCCAGGATGAAGATGGCGTAGGGTGGGGGTTCTTCCAGGGTCTTCAGGAAGGCGTTGAAGGCCGCCTGCGAGAGCATGTGCACCTCATCGATGATGTATACTTTATATCTGCCTGCCTGGGGCATGAACCGCACCTGGTCGGTCAGGTCGCGGATATCATCGACCGAGTTATTACTGGCAGCATCAAGTTCATGGATGTTCAGCGAGGCGCCCTGGTTGAAGGAGACGCAGGAATTGCAGGTATTGCAGGCCTCGCCGTCGGGCTGACGGTTTTCGCAGTTGATCGTCTTGGCCAGGATCCGGGCACAGGTGGTCTTTCCAACCCCGCGCGGACCGCAGAACAGGAAGGCATGCGCCAGTTTCTGCTGCAGGATGGCGTTCTTCAGGGTGGTGGTGATATGCGCCTGCCCGACCACCGTGGAGAAGTTCTGCGGACGGTATTTTCGGGCGGAGACGATGAAATGATCCATGGGTGCAAATTACAGAATTCGGAAGAACCTTACGCGGAGCCGGTACATTGCAGACCGCCAATCAGCCCTTCCGATTCGGTTGGAATTGACTATTTTCATGTCCCGCCGACAGAACGGCAACAACCTGCACCATGGCTGATCATATCCTCTCCCTCGACCAGGGCACTACGTCCTCCCGGGCCATCATCTTCGACCGCGCCGGCCGGATCGTGTCGGTCGCCCAGAAAGAATTTACGCAGATCTTCCCGCAGCCCGGATGGGTGGAGCATGATCCGATGGAGATCTGGAGCACCCAGCTCGGCGTGGCCGCGGAATCAGTCCTTCGTGCCGGACTGCGGACGAACGACATCGACTCCGTCGGCATCACCAACCAGCGGGAGACGACCATCGTCTGGGATAGGGAAACCGGCCAGCCGGTGTATAACGCCATCGTCTGGCAGGATCGTCGGACGGCAGGATATTGCGACAAGCTCCGGTCTCAAGGCCTGGCAGACATGATCCGCGAGAAGACCGGATTGGTGATCGATGCCTATTTCTCCGGCACCAAGGTCAAGTGGATCCTCGATAACGTGGCCGGTGCACGGGCCCGCGCCGAAGCCGGAAAGCTGGCCTTCGGAACGGTCGACAGCTGGCTGCTCTGGAACCTGACGGCCGGAAAGGTCCACGCCACGGATGTTTCCAATGCATCGCGGACGATGCTGTATAATATTTACACGATGGACTGGGATGCGGATCTGCTGAAGCTCCTGGAGATCCCCACATCGATGCTCCCGGAAGTGCGTGCCAGCAGCGGTATTTTCGGCTACACGGAAAAGATCCTGACATCCCACGCGCTGCCCATTGCCGGCATCGCGGGTGATCAGCAGTCGGCCCTGTTCGGACAGATGTGTACCGAGCCGGGCATGGTGAAGAACACCTATGGTACCGGTTGTTTCATGCTGATGAACACCGGCACGACGCCCGTTCCGTCCACTCAGAACCTCCTCACGACTGTTGCCTGGCGGATTGGGGATGTGACGCATTACGCACTGGAAGGCAGCGTATTCATCGCCGGTGCGGTCGTCCAGTGGCTGCGCGACGGCCTGGGCATCATTCGTAATTCAGGAGAAGTAGAGGCCCTGGCCCGCACGGTCGATGGCAGCGATGGCGTTTTTGTTGTTCCTGCTTTCGCCGGCCTTGGCGCTCCACACTGGAACGCACATGCCCGCGGTACGATCGTAGGCCTCACCCGGGGCAGTAACCGGGCGCATATCGCCCGCGCTGCATTGGAAAGCATCGCTTTTCAGACGCAGGAAGTCCTCCTGGCGATGGAGGCCGACGCGAACATCCCCATCCGCGAACTGAGGGTCGATGGCGGCGCGACGGCCAATGACCTGCTGATGCAGTTCCAGTCGGATATCCTGGCGGTGGATGTCATTCGTCCGCAGGTGACGGAAACAACTGCTCAGGGAGCCGCCTACCTCACGGGACTGGCGACGGGTTTCTGGTCAGGAACGGCCGAGATCGCGCGCCAGTGGCAGCCCGAGAAAGTATTCCATTCGAACATGGAAGCAGATGTCCGGATCAGTCTGCTGAACGGATGGCACCGGGCCGTCAACGCCACGAAGGCCTGGGCAGATGCGGGAAAATAAATATAAGGCTTGACCCGCCGACAAGCGAAAAGACATGGTGAACAGGATGCGGGCGTCTTTCGAGGGCGCATTGAAGAAGGATAAGGTCTGGGACATCATCGTCGTAGGCGGAGGGGCCACGGGCCTGGGCATCGCGGTGGACGCGGCTTCCCGGGGATACGATACGCTGCTGCTCGAGCGGGAAGACTTTGCCAAGGGGACATCCAGCCGCAGCACTAAGCTTGTTCATGGTGGGGTAAGATATCTTGCTCAGGGTAATATCAAACTGGTGAAAGAGGCCCTGCGCGAACGCGGCATCCTGCTGCGCAATGCCCCGCACATCACGCGCCGGCAAGCCTTCGTAGTGCCGGCATACTCCCGTTGGGATAAATTCTTTTACGGCACCGGCCTTCGGATCTATGATCTGCTGGCCGGTAAATTGGGACTGGGCAAGACAAAACTGCTGAGTCGAGATGAAGTCATGCTTCGGTTACCCGTGACCGACAGGAAGGGGCTCGCAGGTGGTATCTTATATTATGACGGACAGTTCGATGATGCGCGATTGGCGGTCAACTTGGCGCAGACGGCCATTGAACAGGGCGCCGTCGTACTCAATCACATCGGCGTGTCAGGATTGCTGAAAGAGAATGGGAAGGTCTGTGGGGTAAGGGCCAAACATCCTGTCCACGGGATGGGATACGATCTGCGGGCTAAGGTCGTCGTCAACGCCACAGGCGTGTTTGTGGACGACGTGATCCGGATGGATCAGGAAGGGGCGCCGCCGTTGGTGGCTCCTTCTCAGGGTGTGCATATCGTGATCGACCGTGCCTTCTATCCTTCAGACACTGCCCTGATGATACCCAAGACGGACGACGGGCGGGTACTTTTTGCGGTGCCCTGGCATGATAAGGTGGTCATTGGCACGACCGACACGCCGGTGGATGAGATCCGGGCGGAACCGCTGCCATTCCGGGAAGAGATCAGTTTCATCATCTATCATTTCAACAAATACATGCGCACGGAAGTGCGCGAATCGGATATCCTCAGTGTTTTCACGGGGCTGCGTCCGTTGGTGCGCTCCTCCAATGCCGGCAGCACGTCGATGCTCTCGAGGGATCACACGATCGTGGTATCGCCATCGGGGTTGGTGACCATCACCGGCGGTAAATGGACGACCTACCGCAAGATGGCGAAGGACGCCGTGGATAATGCGGTGTTCATCGCTAAGCTGCCCAAGCGTCCTTGTGTGACGGATACCCTGC
>JAJTFQ010000054.1:22592-23579 GCA_021299955.1 Chitinophagaceae bacterium | reverse complement strand
CGCCATTTTCGATGCACAGGCCCGGGAACTCATCCTTGCGCGTGATGTCTTCGGCGTGCGCCCATTATTCTGGATGGACCGCAACGGACACCTTGCCTTTGCCTCCGAACCCCGCGGGATATTAAGCCATCCGGCCGCCGATGCCGAGATCGACCATTCGTTCGTGACCGTCCTGCTTGCCGGCCTGCCCCCGGATCCGCAGGCCACCTTTCACCGGCATGTGCGTATCCTCCCACCCGGACACCTGCTCCGGGGCAGCGTATTTTCGGTTACCCTTCACCGTTATATTGAACCGCGCATCCCGGACCGCATGCTCAGGGTATCGCGCGAGGAGGCACAGGCCGGTTTTCGGAATCAGTTGCAAGAGGCGGTCAGATGCCGCATCGATGGCGTGCCGCTCGTTGCGGCCGAACTCAGCGGCGGGCTCGATTCCTCCGCCATCACCTGCATGGCCGCCCGACTGATGCCTGATCCCGAGGGGTTGCATGCCTTCTCCAACGTCCTGCCCGATGGTCATCCTGATGAGGAGAAAGATGAGTCCCCATTCATCGAAGCCGTCGCCGGACATGCCGGCATTCGCCACCTTCATCGGATATCTGAGAGTGGACGCAGCGATTTCCGGGACCTGTTGGACATGGACCTCGAGGTCAATGGTGGCGTTGAATATATGACAAGCATGTGGCTGGAACCCGTTCGAAGGAAGATGCATGCCCTGGGGATCCAGGTCGTGCTCTCCGGATTCATGGGTGATCAGGTGGTCTCGCATTCGGGCCGAAACCATTGGGCCGATCTGGCGGACGAAGGCCGGCTCCTGAGATTCCTGGCCGCCTGCCTGAAACACGGAAGACCTGACATCCTCTTCGGAAGGACGATCAAACGAATCCTCCCCGAGTCCCTCGCAGATCTGCTCGGACGGATGCGCACCACCGCTCCGCCAGGCCACTCCTGGCTCCGGAAGGGGATCGCTTTGCCTGATATGCCTTCGGC
>JAJTFQ010000054.1:16692-22532 GCA_021299955.1 Chitinophagaceae bacterium | reverse complement strand
GACACCTTTTGTGGTCAGTAAACCGACCGACGGTCGCCCGCAGGCTTCAGAACGAGGCCATCTGTGGTATCCGGCACCGCATCATACCTGCCTATCCAATGGCGGACCTGCGCCTGATCGAATGGGTCCTCTCGTTGCCGGTGTCTGTCATCGGACATCCCAATCATGACCGCTACCTGTTTCGAAGCGCCATGGAGGGCGTCCTGCCAGAACCGGTGAGGTGGCGCCGCGATAAAGACGTGCCTGCCGGGGTCTATCTCCTGCAAGAGAACCGACGCTTTCATGAACAGGTGCGGGCTTGGGTGATGGATCTTCGCAAACGGCCGGGAGATCCCCTGCTCGACATGGTGGATTTTGACAGGATCCTCGAAGGGCTGGATCCGCAACGGACGGAGAACCGGTGGCAAGGAAACTTTTATCCCAACATGCCTTTCCACCTGCAGGCACTGCTGCGGTATGCGGAGAAACAAGCGGAAAAATGATCCTCCTGTCCGCCCGACACCCTGTCTTTTATGCCGACCCGGTTCCGTATCTTTATACATAAGACCACCCAAAAGCATTCTTCAATCAATGCCCATCCAATGGAGGAACCCCAATTGAATCCAGTGCCACAGCCCGGAGAGATGGAGACGCCCGCTGCCGGGAAGGCCACATGGCAAACACCTGCCGTGACCGAGATCTCCCGTTTCGATATTCTTTCGCTGGGACCAACCCCCGGCACGACAGAGAATTCAACCTTCTCCGACAAGTCGGGATAACAGGATCGTCAGCCTCATCCCTGCATCAGCGCATCCATCGTGGCGGACAGATCGGCGCCGTCATCCGGCTCATCCGGGCGTCTGACCCGAAAGATCGGAACGCTGTCCGCCAGGCCCGATATCACCTTCGTGATCGCCGCCTGCTGAACCGGCGTGTGGATCAGCCCGGGTCGGTAAGTGCATCCGGCCAGTGCCCCGAAGGCCCTGACACCTTCGATCCGTTCCACTTCGATCCGCCGGATGCCCGCATCCCGGACGATCAGGGCCACGCCGCTGACAGGCATCGTGTCAGCATGAAATGCTGCATGGAATCCCACGCCCATTTTTGGGTCATCGGGCCAAAGAGGCCACCGCACTGCCTTCGGGAAATGCCGGTCGATCCCTTCAGGATGCATTTTAAGGATGGGGTAGGAGGCCGAAGCCAGCCAACTTCCCTGCACATTTCTTCGCCCGTCAAGAACGCAAACGTCGTCTGAGAAGATCCGATGTCCGCGCTGCATCAGCCGGGCGAGCAGGGTAGATTTTCCCGCGCCACTGGCGCCGGCGAAAAGAAAAACGGCATCCGAACAGATGATGCCCGAAGCATGCAGGAGCATCAGATTTCTCTGAACAAGGCAGGCGCTGAATGCCACGGTCAGTGCATACATCCGAAAGGCCGTCGGGTCAGAGGCTCCCCGGGGTTCCATCTGCAACAGGGTGCCATTTTTTACGAGATATCGGCCGGTATCAGGTATTTGCAATCTGAAAATATCGGGTTCCACGTGTTGGTGAACACGCCGGGCAGCATGATTTTCGAACCAGGGGTCATCGATAGGTTCGGCTTCTATTTTCACATCCTCCAGGTCGAAATCATCCGGAAACAGTTCCGGGAATGCTATATTCGAGGCTATTTTCAGTCCAAATCCACGATATTTAAACGTCGGAGGGTTCATGCAGGCAAATGATCAGGGCAAGGCCGCGAGCGGTGCTGATGATCAAAACTACGCAATCCGTCCGCACAGGAAATCCAGATGATCGAACTTGATAAAATCGCCCGAAAATTTGGTGCAAATGCTGCCCTGTTGATCTTTGGGCTGAGGTGGCGATATGGGTTCATCAAGCCTGCAGATGAGGACTATTTGGCCTCCCTTTCCAATGTGGAAGGGGATCGGTTGCTATCCCTTATGTTTGACCATGTATTGTCGCCGGCAGATGTCGTGCATCCTGCGATCAGATCAGCTGTCCCGGAAGCATGGTGGAGCCGGTTTCTGCATCACCATCATGTGATATCGAGCACGACGATGGCCCGGGTGGAGGAGATACAAACCCTGAACCGATCCTTCGAAGATGCAGGGATCGATGTGCGTTTCTGGAAGGGGCCTTTGCTTTCCCTGCTGTTGAACGGCGACCTGACTACCCGCCCGACCCGAGATATCGATATCCTGATCCGCCCGGAAGATCTGATGCCTGTTCGGGCGTTACTCCGCTCCCAAG
This sequence comes from Chitinophagaceae bacterium, assembly GCA_021299955.1. Taxonomy (GTDB): domain Bacteria; phylum Bacteroidota; class Bacteroidia; order Chitinophagales; family Chitinophagaceae; genus Pollutibacter. The sequence continues at coordinate 20,301 of JAJTFQ010000054.1, read as the reverse complement.
GCTATCTTGATGCACTGCACCTGAGGGACTCCGCCATTCCCCTGTTCATGCAAACGCACCGGGAATGGGTCATGCGCAGGATAACACGGAACAGTCTCACTCACTATGTGGAATTGCAATGGTCACCGGCCATGCCGTGGTCTATGAGCCCACCCGCTCAGGATATGGCCTTTTCCGGCCGTCAACGCTTACACCTGGGGAGATCCCCCCTGCCGATACCTGAACTGGAAACCCACTGGTTGATGCTGGCGGCCCATCACGGATATTCGGAGGGATGGCGGCAGCTTCGTCAGGTTTCTGACATGGCCGCCTTCGCCATGCTCCCGCCCGGCCGGATCGATGTCGACCGGCTGCTGGACTTGTCAGAGCGCTTCGGGGTGAAGCGGACCTTCACCGTCGGCCTGGGACTGGCGCAGCATCTGACAGGCGTTCCTGTCCCGTCCACTTTTATCAGATCCATCAATCAGGAGGAAAGGTTGATCCGCCGGTTTGCCGATCGGATACTGCGCCATCCGATCCCGCGCAAGTCGGAAGAAAGTATGAAAGCGATCCGCCGTCAATGGCTCCTGGCGGATAACGGCCTGGCCCGCAGGTCACTGCTGCAGGGACATCTGCGGAAGTGGCTGGCGCCCGGATACGTTGAACTCGCGCATGTCAGGCTGCCGGCATCCCTGGCATTTTTGTACACCCCGCTGAAACTGATCCGGCCGTTGACCCGCAAGCTTCCGATCCACTGAACCCCTTCCCCAGTTCATGATTTTCAGCTGGGATTGCATCCCGACCCGCGGCTTCTGCGTACATTGCGGAACCTTAACAACCCGACATGAATAAGAAGATCGCGATCATCGGTGGTGGAAATCTCGGTAAGGCCATCGCTGAAGGATTGGTGAAGAGCGGCTTCACGGAAGCCGGGCATGTACTGGTCACCCGCCGGCGGATCGATCAGATCCGCCATCTGGAGGACCAGGGAATGCTCATAGGCAACGATAATCTGGAGGCCGTCCGTTTTGCAGACCTGGTCATCCTGGCCGTGAAGCCATTCCAGGTGAGGGAGGTGCTGTCGGGCATCGCCCCGGAAATTGATCCCGAACGTCATATCCTCTGTTCAGTGGTGACGGGCATCTCACTGGCCGATATGGCAGCGATCACCGGTCCCCGTCAACCCCTTGTCCGGGCAATGCCCAATACGGCGATCGCCATCCAGGAGAGCATGACCTGCCTGTGTTCCGCACATCTTACCGCTGATCAATCGAAGTACATCGGCGACCTCTTCAACCAGCTCGGACGCGTCGTGGCCATTGAAGAAAAACTCATGGATGCAGCCACCGTGCTGGGGGCCTGCGGCATCGCCTACGCACTTCGTTTTATCCGCGCCAATATCCAGGGAGGGATCGAGATCGGCTTTGATGCGCAGACGGCCACGCTGATCGCGGCGCAGACCGTGAAGGGCGCCGCCCAACTGCTGATCCAGACAGGACGGCATCCAGAGCAGGAGATCGACAAGGTCACCACACCCAAAGGATGCACCATCGCCGGACTCAATGAGATGGAGCACCAGGGTTTCAGCTCTTCCCTCATCAAAGGGATCACAGCCAGCTATGAGAAGCTCGGCCATTGACAAGTTCCGCCGGCCCGAATCGACCACAAGGGTTTTTTCATACTTTTGCGCGTCCTGAATTCGGGAACACCTGCTAACCGGGGAGCCTTGACCCCGCCTATGACCTGCACCAAAAAGAAAAAGTACCAAAACCCTGCGCGTGTCGCCCGGGACTGAAAATACCCAGACAGATGGCAAAGTACATATTCGTGACGGGCGGCGTGACATCCTCCCTTGGTAAGGGCATCATCTCCGCCTCCCTCGCCAAACTCCTGCAGGCACGAGGTTTCACGGTCACGATCCAAAAATTCGATCCCTACATCAATGTCGATCCCGGAACCCTCAATCCATACGAGCATGGCGAATGCTACGTCACGGAGGACGGCGCAGAAACAGACCTTGACCTGGGGCATTATGAACGTTTCCTGAACATCCATACCTCCCAGGCCAATAATGTCACCACCGGCAGGATCTACCAGACCGTCATCAATAAGGAGCGGGAGGGGGCCTACCTGGGCAAAACGGTGCAGGTCATTCCGCACATCACCGACGAGATCAAGCGCAGGATGAAACTCCTGGGTACCCAGGGATATGACATCGTGATCACAGAGATCGGAGGCACGGTGGGCGACATCGAGAGCCTGCCCTTCATCGAAGCAGTGCGCCAGCTGCAGTGGGAACTGCCGGACGAAGACTGCCTGGTAGTGCACCTCACGCTCATTCCCTATCTGAGTGCGGCCAAGGAGCTCAAGACCAAGCCCACACAGCATAGCGTCAAACTGATGAGCGAGAATGGGGTGAATCCAGATATCATCGTCTGCCGCACGGAACATCCCCTCTCACCGGAGATCCGTCGTAAGATCGCCCTGTTCTGTAACGTCAAACAGGAGGCCGTGATCGAGGCTGCTGACGCCTCCACCATCTACGAGGTGCCACTGGCCATGATGCGCGAACAACTGGATGTGATCTGTCTGCGAAAAATGGGACTCTCCATGGGCCACGAGCCGGACCTCCGTGCCTGGAAGGGGTTCCTCGACAAACTCAAATATCCGAAGGCCAAGGTCAGCATCGGCCTGATCGGTAAATACATCGAACTGCAGGACGCCTATAAGTCCATACTCGAAGCCTTTGTCCATGCCGGGGCCGTGAACGAATGCAAGGTGGAGGTGGTCAATATCCACAGCGAATTCATCACCCCCGAGAACGTAGATGAGAAACTGGCGCCGCTGGACGGCCTGCTGGTCGCCCCAGGATTTGGACTGCGGGGCATTGAAGGAAAGATCACCGCCGTTCGCTATGCCCGTGAGCAGGGGCTGCCATTCTTCGGCATCTGTCTCGGCATGCAGATGGCGGCCATCGAATTCGCCCGAAATGTACTCGGACTTTCCGGTGCCCATTCCACCGAAATGGATCCTGGCACCATGCGGCTCGGAGCCTACGACTGCGATACCGCACCCGACTCGCTGGTCAGAAAGATATACGGACATGCCCGGGTATCAGAGCGTCACCGGCACCGCTGGGAGTTCAACAACACTTATCTCGACGATATGGAGCGGGCCGGACTCCTGGCCAGTGGCCGCAATCCCGAAACGGGACTCGTTGAAGTGATCGAATTGCCGAACCACCCGTATTTCATAGGGGTGCAATTCCATCCGGAACTCAAGAGCACGGTCGAAAACCCGCATCCCCTCTTCGTGCACTTCATCGCGGCGGCCCGTGCACATGCAGAACGGGCATCCTCCGATCGAAAACCTTCGTGAACGCCTTAAATGAATAACGGGCGGCCCCAATAAATAGGGCCGCCTTCTTTACCTTTGCGCTTCAATTCCCGCATATGCAAATCGACAGGAATTCCGTGATCGGCTTCGTGCTGCTCGCCATCCTCTTCTTCGGATATTTTTATTTTACCCGTCAGGGACAGATCGAGCTGGAGCAAAAACAGAAGCGCATCCAGGATTCCCTGGCCCGGATCGCCCCGCCCCGGAAGGATAGTGCAAAGTTGGCTTCCATCG
>JAJTFQ010000054.1:2162-16599 GCA_021299955.1 Chitinophagaceae bacterium | reverse complement strand
CCGATGGCTCCGTGACACGCCAGCCCGACGGGACACGATCGATCACCTACAAGGTATCCGACAGTGCGGGCCGTGCCATCACCCACCGCTACACGATCAAGCCCAATGACCATATGATCGGGTTCGAGATCGAGGCTGCCGGTGCCGAGAAGCTTTTCCCGACAGGCAAGCTCGATATCCGCTGGCAGGTCGAATCCAGGCAACAGGAGCGTGACATCAAGAGCGAGAAACTGGAAACCCAGGTCGATCTGATGGAAACAGAAGGGTTCGACTATTTCACCCTGGGCAGCGGGGTTAACGAGACCTTTGAGAACGGAGTCAAATGGCTGGGCCTCAAGCAGAAGTTCTTCAACTCGACCATCATTGCCGAAAACGGCTTCACGAAGGCCGATGTTCAGATGACGGCACCTCCCGACAGTACCCGCATCGTGGCTTCCTCGATCGTAAACCTCCAGTCGAACGTGCCCGCCGGCGGTACCGCCCGCATTCCCTACCGGATCTACTACGGCCCGAATGATTTCAAGACCCTCAAGGGATATGGCCTGGATATGGAAGACATGATCAACCTTGGGCAGGGTGCATATGCCTTTGTCAAGTATATCAACCGCTGGATCGTTCTTCCCTTCTTCAATTTTATAGACGGCTTCGTGGCCAGCTACGGACTGCTGATCGCGCTGCTCACCATCTTCATCCGCCTGCTCACTTCACCACTCGTGTACACCAGCTACCTCAGCGGTGCCAAGATGAAGGCCCTCAAGCCGGAACTCGACGCCCTGCGCGAGAAATTGGGTGATGACCAGCAGGCCTTCAGCATGGAGCAGATGAAACTCTTCCGTTCTGCCGGCGTCAATCCGCTGGGAGGATGTATTCCAGCGCTCCTGCAGATCCCGATATTCTTCGCCCTCTACAGCTTTTTCAACTCAAACATATCGCTGCGCGGCGAGGGCTTCTGGTGGTCGAAAGACCTCTCCGCCTATGACACCATCGTCACCTGGGGTATGGACATCCCATTCATCGGCAGCCACCTTAGCCTGTTCACGATCCTGGCTGTGGTCACCAGTCTGCTGATCTCCCTCTACAGCATGAGCATGACGCCGGATCAGAACAATCCCATGCTCAAGTACATGCCCTACATCTTCCCTGTGATGCTGCTGGGCATCTTCAACAGCCTGCCCTCTGCGCTGACCTGGTACTACACTGTTTCCAACGTCATCACCCTCCTGCTGCAGTTCGTCATCCAGAACTATATCATTAATCACGATAAGATCCTGGCAGGCATCGAGGAGAACAGAAAGAAACCTCGTACCAAGTCGAAATGGCAGGAACGTCTTGAACAGATGCAAGAAACCCAGAAAAAGGTGGAAGACCTGAAGTCGAAGACGAAGAAGAAATAATGGCCGGACGGATGTCGGCGTGTCGGGGTGGGGGGCATGCGCACTGAATTAACAGTTCGCCTGCAACCCACCCCTTCTTTTTATGTATCTTTAAGACTGACACAGCAGTACCATGAAGCAGTTCCGCATGATTTTCACCCTGGTTGCAGCGATCAGTCTGGCCGGGCGGGCGGCGGGTCAGCAGACCTTGTCGGAGGGGACCATTTATTTCGATGTCACAGTGCAGACAGGCGAAAAAGATCCGCAGCTGGCCGATGTTTTTGACGGAGCCAAGGCCATCCTCTCCATGCGCGGTCCGCTCAGCCGATCTGAGCTGCGCAGTGCACTGGGACAGACCGTCACCATCTACGATCATCGGGCGGGCACGGGGGTGGTCTTGCGGGAATATGGTCCGCAGCGGCTGCTGATCCGCATGAACCGTGAGCACTGGAAGCACAAGAACAGCAAGTTCGAAGGGATTCGGTTCATCTATGGAACGGACACGAAGGTCGTCGCAGGATTTCCTTGTGAGAAGGCAGAAGCCATCCTTTCGGACAGCAGCCGGTTCACGGTCTACTTCACCCGAAAACTGGTGCCTGAAAATGCAATGTACGATCCACAGTTCGGTGGTCTGCCCGGGACGGCCCTGGAGTATGAAGCCATGCAGGGCAACATGCGCATCCGCTACGAGGCTACGCGGGTCAGTTTTGATCCGGTACCGATGCAACGATTTGAAGCCCCAAAAAGTGGATACAGGGTGCTTACCTACGAAGAAAGTGTGAAAAAATCAGGAAAATGATCAACGAATCACCGGAGCGGAAGGTGTCTTGAACTTCTGAAGGATGACCCTCTGTTTGCCCGGGATGTGGTAGTAAACATTGCCCTTCTGCAGGGTGACGAATCCGTTCAGTTCCACTTTACGGGCACTACCCTTATCAAATGTCTTGTTACCCTGAAAATTGAATCCAGACCTGAGGGAGAGATTCAGATCTTTCTTGAAATTCGAGAACGAGGAGGCGGCCGATGACCTGACACTGAAGATCCCATCGATGGCGAACGCACATACGGAAGCCGCCAGGAAGAAGCCAAGCATCAGGTTCTTCGAACGTACAGAGGCACCGATATTACGAATCACACGCTCCATGTTTACAAATATAGTTAAAACTCGGTCATTTCAAAATTGTTCGGACCAACCGGATAATTTCAATATCCCAACGGCAGGTTAATTTACTGTCCATGAACAAAATTGATGCCGAACTTGCGGTATGGACCGGCATCAAAGAAATTAGATGCAGTATCTGTGTAAAAGGTTGGCTGATTGTTAATTTTTTTCACGTTTTTAGGCTTAAATTGTCATCCACGAATATGAGCAGAGAGTCATTCAGGGAAGATGATCAGGATATAGGCGATCTGCTTCGCCTGTACCGGCGTCTGGTATCGGGCAGGGGTGCAGCGTCTCTCTCAGAGGATGCATTTGAGCGTATCATCGATCATTTCGATGACATGGACGACCTCGGCAGTGCGATCGACGCGGCCGACACCGGCATCGGTCAGCATCCGTTCTCTTCCATCCTGCTGATCAAAAAGGCAGACCTGCTCATCTCTGCCAAGCGGTATGATGAGGCCCACGAACTGCTGGATCGGGCAGAGATCCTGGACAGCAACGACATCGACATCTACATTCTTCGGACGGATGCCTATTTGGCGCAGGACCTGCAGGAGCGGGCGGTGAGTCTGCTGGAGGAGGCCATCCGTCGCTTTGATGGTGAGGACCGCATCGATCTGCTCTTTGAGCTGGCGGACGTGTACGACGACTACGAAGCCTTCGACAAGATCTTTGACTGTCTCAGGATGATCCTCACCTACCAGCCCACCAATGAGGAGGCCCTCTACAAGATCTGTTTCTGGACCGATTACACGGGACGCAACGAAGAAAGCATCCGCCTGCATGAGGAAATCCTGGATGAACATCCGTACAATGAACTGGCCTGGTTCAATCTGGCGGCCGCTTTTCAGGGTCTTAAGCTCTACGAGAAGGCCATAGATGCATACAAGTATGCGCTGGTGATCAACGAGAAGTTCGACTATGCCTACCGGAACATGGCGGATGCCTACATCCGGCTTCGTAAATACCGGGATGCCATCGAGGCCCTGGAAAAGGTCATTGAGCTGGCCCGTCCGGAAGATGTGATCTACGAAGCCATCGGGCATTGCTACGACCGGCTGAACAATCACGCCCAGGCCCGCTTCTACTACCGGAAGGCCTCCCATCTGAGTCCGGAGGATGCCAAGCTTCAGTATCGGGTCGCGACCACCTACATGCAGGAAGCCAATTGGCTACAGGCGGCTAAATACCTGGAGATGGCGTTGCGTCTGAATCGGAACGCTTACGACTTCAATCTGGCGATGGGAAAGGTGCAGATGGAACTCGGGAATCTCAGGGAGGCCCTGCAGCATTTCGGACTCATCGTCAGGGTGCGCCCGCGAAACATCTCCGGCTGGGATGCGCTGATCCAGTGCGCGCACGCAGCGGGGCTCCTTCATGAGGCCGAGGAGTATGCCCGGACGGCCTGGGTACAGACAGGCGGTAAGCCTGTATTCCGTTTCTACCAGGCGGCCCTGTTATTCGCCCTTGGAAGGGCAAAGGAGGCACTGATCGTGCTGGAGTCCGCCATGATCGAATCCCCCAAATTGCTCAGCCGCATGCTCGACCTGGACCCCTCCCTCATGCAGCATCCTCAGGTCGTGGACATCATCGCCCGACATCGCCGGAAAAGAGGCTGAACATCCGGTCTGCCAGGTTCCTCAAATTTTTCGTAGCTTTGAAGAGGTAACAACTCGCTCTTCATGAATTTTCATCTTTCCCAGATGCCCGACCGGCTCACGAAGCCCCGCTCATCCGGCATCACCATGGTCATGGACAAAGGACTCAGTATCCCGGAGATCCACCAGTTCATGAGTATCTGCCGTCCGCATGTCGATATCGTGAAACTCGGTTTCGGAACATCCTACGTCACCCCCGATCTGCGCCAGAAAATCGAGACGTATCAGTCCTACGATATTCCGGTTTATTTCGGAGGCACCCTGTTCGAGGCCTTCCTGATCAGAAACCAGTTCCAGGACTATATCGATACCTGCAAGGATTATGGGATCACGCACATGGAAGTGAGTGATGGTTCCATCTCGATCCCCCATGCGGAAAAATGCGGTTACATCGAAAAGCTCACCCGGTATGGGACCGTCCTCAGCGAGGTGGGCAGTAAAGACGCGGCCCATATCATCCCACCCTACAAGTGGATCGAACTGATGCGTGCCGAGCTTGACTCGGGCGCAACCTATGTCATCGCAGAAGCTCGGGAGGCCGGCAATGTCGGCATCTACCGTGGTTCCGGCGAGGTCAGGGAAGGGCTTGTCCAGGAGATCCTCACCCAGATACCCGGAGACAAGATCCTTTGGGAGGCCCCCCAGAAAGCGCAGCAGCTCTATTTCATCGAATTACTCGGATGCAATGTAAACCTTGGGAACATCGCCCACACAGAGGTGATCCCGCTGGAGACCATGCGCATCGGCCTTCGGGGAGATACCTTCCAGATGTTCCTATCCAAAGACGGGCAGTCATGAGGCATTTCGGCCTGATCGGCTATCCGCTCGGACACTCATTCTCCCAGCGATATTTCTCCGCGAAATTTGAGCGTGAGGGCATTCGTGACTGCACCTATCACCTGTTTCCCATCCCGTCCATCGATGGATTTTCCGGCCTATGGGAAACCTATCCGGACCTGGTGGGCATCAATGTCACCATTCCCTACAAAGAGCAGGTGATGATGTTCCTCGACCATTGCTCGATGGTGGTGGCCGAAAGCGGTGCCTGCAACTGCGTGAAACGTACGTCGGCGGGACTGACAGGATACAATACCGACGTGGTTGGCTTCGAGCGAACGCTTGAGCCGGGACTGCAACCCTGGCATGAGTGCGCGTTGATCCTGGGGACAGGTGGTGCCGCAAAGGCCGTCGCCTATGTGTTGCGTCGGAAGGGGATCGGTTATCGCTTCGTGAGCAGGTATCCGGGCGGGGAAGACACACTGAGTTACGAAATGGTGGATGGTGGCATCCTGTCAGATCATCATCTCATCATCAACACGACGCCACTCGGTATGAGTCCGCAGGTGGATGCGATGCCGGATCTGCCGTACCATCTGCTCGGAACCCGCCATTATCTGTTCGATCTGGTCTATAATCCCTCAGAGACGGCCTTCCTGCGTGAAGGTGTAGCGCGGGGTGCCCGTGTGTGCAACGGGGCAGACATGCTCGTCATACAGGCAGAGGAAAGCTGGAGGATCTGGAACGACCCAGAGCTCTGAGACGATCCGTGCCTTCATATTTATTTTTATCTTTCTGCCGACTGCAACAGGGCAGCCATCTCTCCGATGTCGAAGAAATGCCCTGCAGCAGGCACGTATGTGCTCTGCTCCAGCCGCGATCTCCAGGCTTCGATCTTGCGGGCCCGATCCGCGCGCTTGCCATCGGCATCCCGGCAGGATGCGTGCAGGCAGGCCGCCCAATCCTCCAGTTTGTAGGTCAGCCGGTCACATTCGCCTGTATGGTCGCACAATTCGATATAGTTGGCGTCCTGCGGGATCGTCTTCTGCTCAGATTTGTCCGTCCGGCCTTTGACGGAACGGGGGCGTTGTCGGGTCATTTGGGCGAGGTCGGGCATCGCGTCCGGCGAAGGTGCTGATGCGATTGGCATCGTGGGCTGAGGCGGTGTCTTTGCCGGTGGGGCGACCGCTTCCCGGCCGGTTGTGGACGGCTCACGAACGACGGGAGCCAGTCCGGCGGAGATGTTGGTAAGGTTATCTGAGGATCCGAGATAAACGTAGACCACCAGCAGGAGGGATGCCGCAATGCCTGCGGTGACGGCATAGCGTCGGAACATCGGGATCATGCGTGCGGCGGGGATGCGCCGTTGAGAGATGGATCTTAGGATCCGGTCCCATCCGTCCACGGGCGGCTCGGTCTCGAAGGCGAGCATTTTTTTCCGCAGGCCGCCAAGTTCGGGTTCCAGGGTTTGCCGGATATGTTGCCAGCCGTCCTGGGGCGGTATTTCCTCATGTTCGTTCAGCCGTTCCTGCCAATTCATCCGGGGCTCGATTTGGTTGGTCAACGATGGGTTTCCCTGATTTTATGCTGAAGTATGGCCTTGGCCCGTGCAAGTTGCGATTTGCTCGTGCCTTCGCTGATGCCCAGCATCTCAGATATTTCATGGTGTGAGTAGCCTTCCACTGCGTACAAATTGAACACCTGTCGATATCCGGGCGCCAGGGTGCGGATCAGATTCAGGATGTCTTTGGCTGCGAGATGGTCGAAGGCATTCCAGTTTCCGTCTGTGAGCGCAGCCTCCTGTTCTTCGGTGACGGGTCGAACCGAATGCTGCTTTCGGAAGTGCTCGATCGCGGTGTTCACGAATATCCTGCGTATCCAGCCTTCAAAGGATCCGTCCCCCCGGTATTTTTCGAGGTTTCGGTACACCTTAACAAATCCGTCCTGCAGAATGTCGTCGGCATCTTCGCTCCGGGTGGCATATCTCAGACACACGGCATACATTTTTCCGGAGAAACGCCGGTACAGGGCCTCCTGCATCCGGGCGTCTCCACTCAGACATCCAGCTATCAAGTCGTGTTCCGGGATGTTTTGGTTGTCAGGCGGGGGCATGTTTCGTGTATGAATTTTTCCGGGCGTGCCGCTAAAAGTATATCAGGGTTTCCCGAGCAGAAAGGAAAGCATGGCGTCCAGGGCCTTTCGCCGATGGCTGAACCTGTTTTTCTGGTCGATGGTCATCCGCGCGAAGGTGCGGTCTGCGCCCTCCGGAATGAATACGGGATCGTAGCCGAAGCCGCCATCCCCGTCGATGTCAAGTGTGATCTTGCCGGGGCACTCGCCTTCGAATGTATATTCCTTGCCCTCCAGGATGAGGGAAATGATGGTCCGGAAACGGGCGCTCCTGTCGTCGATCCCGTCCATCGCATGCAGGAGCTTGCGGATGTTTGCGCCGGCATCCGAGGGTTCTCCTGCATATCTGGCCGAGCGCACGCCCGGCGCCCCACCCAGGGCATTCACTTCCAGTCCACTATCTTCGCTGAAGCAGTCAGCCCCTGTCAAAGCATGGATGACGGATGATTTTTCGGAGGCATTCTCCCCCAGGGTGTCATGCGGTTCGGGAATATCGCGGTCGATCCCGGCCTCCGATAATGGAATGATCCGGAAGCGTCCGGCCAGGGCGGACCTTATCTCTTCGACCTTGTGTTTGTTGTTGGTAGCGAATATGAGTGAAGTCATGTTTCAGCCATTGAGAAAGATAGCCTTCAGGCAGGCCCATAGTTGTTTTTTTCCTTGCGGGTCCTGTTCGAGTTGGTAGAGTGGCGGGGCGGACAGATAGGTCATCCCGTCGAAGGTCTGGCGTTGGTATTCGGGAAATCTGACCGGTAGCGAGAGGTCTGCGGCGCTGAGTCCGAACATCAGAAAGACGGAGGCGGGGTGCATAAGGTGCAACTGCTGCCTGGCATCCGGTGCAACGCCCTGAAGATTCAGGATGACGACATCCCTGAGGCCGAGTTTGCAGGCATTGAGGATGTTGAGCAGGAAGGTCAGATCGCTTTCCCTGATCGTGGCCGCATCGGCGTAGTCCACGCCGATGATGATGCCCTTCCTGTTCTCTCCCAGCGAACTCGGCGTGGCCGGAGGTGTTTTTTGCGCGGGTTTCCCGACGTCGGTCAGATCACCCTGACGGGCAACTGTCGCCTTTTCATTCGGCAGATCCACCAGGACGTCAGGATACAATGCAGCGAGCAGGCTGTCGGGGAGCATGGGTACCTGATGTTGTAACGAGTTGCCAGACATATCGGATGCAAAGGTTAGCCTTTTTTTGTTTCTTTGCAGCCAAAACGAAGTCATGTCCACTGAGGGATTCGCACCGAGGATAGAGCGGGCGGCGTCATCCGCCCTGCAAACGCTCAAGCTGGAGAATCTGCCCTTCGGCAAGTATTTCACCGAACACAAGCTGGTGGCAGATCACATCGATGGGGCGTGGAGGGATGTGCGCATCACGCCATACCAGCCGTTCGAGATCCACCCGTCGATGTCCGCCCTGCACTATGGGCAGGCGATCTTTGAAGGGATCAAGGCATTTCGCACTTCGGATGGCGGCGTGGCGATCTTCAGGCCGGGTGAAAACCTGAAGCGTTTCAACCGATCAGCCGCCCGGATGGAGATGCCCGAAGTGCCGGCGGCGCTTTTCCTTGACGGCATGAAGGAGCTGATCAGGCTGGATCAGGCCTGGGTGCCCGATTTTCCCGAGCATTCGCTCTACATCCGTCCCTTCATGTTCGCTACGGACCACTACCTGGGGGTCAGGCCCTCCGAGACTTACAGGTTCATGGTCATCCTCTGTCCTTCCGGGCCCTTTTTTATGGAACCTCAGCGCATCTTTGTCGAGCGTCATTACGTTCGTGCCGTGGAAGGCGGTGTGGGCTTTGCAAAGACAGCCGGCAACTATGGTGCATCCATGCATGCGGCCGCCGAAGCGCGGAAGCGGGGGTATGACCAGGTACTTTGGACAGATCCCGTGGAGCACCGCTGGGTGCAGGAGATCGGCATGATGAACGTATTCTTCCGCATTGGCGACACCGTGGTCACCCCGGCGCTTGATGCAGGCACCATCCTTCATGGTGTGACGCGTGACAGTCTGATCACATTGCTGAAGGAGTGGGGCCGTAAGGTCGAGGAGCGGCCGATTTCACTGGAGGAACTGACCTCGGCCTATGACGCCGGTGAGCTGCGAGAGGTCTTCGGGTCCGGCACGGCCGCGAGCGTATCAATGATACGGGAACTTGGTTTCGAAGACCGGTCCATGGTGTTCGATCCCGGATCCTTCGAATGGGCAAAGGCACTCCGGCAGGGTCTGTCTGATATCCGTGAGGGTCGGGTGTCCGACACACACGGCTGGCTGCAGCGTGTGCTGTGACGTAACAGCACTAGTCATCATTTTTTTTAAAAGTCGTTTTTGCAAATTGGTATTTTACGCATACCTTTGCCGTCCCGAATAAAAAAGGGTTACATGCCAACGATACAGCAACTTGTAAGAAAAGGCAGGGATATCATCCGCGCCAAAAGCAAATCCAGGGCGCTGGACGCTTGTCCCCAACGCAGGGGTGTTTGCACCCGTGTGTACACGACCACGCCCAAGAAGCCTAACTCCGCGCTCCGCAAGGTGGCCAAGGTACGTTTGACGAACAAGGTGGAGGTCATCGCCTATATTCCGGGCGAAGGTCACAACCTCCAGGAGCACTCCATCGTGTTGATCCGCGGTGGTCGTGTAAAGGATCTGCCGGGTGTTCGTTATCACATCGTACGTGGCAGCCTTGATACGGCTGGTGTGAAGGATCGGAAAAAGAGTCGTTCCAAGTACGGCACCAAGCGCGATAAGAAGGGCGCAAAAGGTGCTGCACCTGCCAAGAAAAAATAATTTCGCCTAATCGTAATAAGTCCAAGCAATGAGGAAAGCTAGAGCAAAAAAACTCCCCCTGGCGCCGGATCCCCGGTTCAGTGACACATTGGTGAGTCGATTCGTCAACAACCTGATGTGGCAGGGTAAGAAAGGTGCTTCCTTGACGATCTTCTATGATGCCATTGACAAGGTTTCCAAGCAGACCAGCGATAATGGTTACGAGGTATGGCGCAAGGCCCTCGCCAACGTCACCCCCGGTGTAGAAGTGCGCAGCCGCCGCATCGGTGGTGCCACCTTCCAGATCCCGACGGAGGTTCGCCCAGACCGCAAAACATCCCTGAGCATCAAGTGGCTCATCCGTTTCGCCCGTGAGCGCAACGGCCGCAGCATGGCTGATAAGCTGGCCAACGAGATCGTGGCAGCAAGCAAGGGTGAAGGTGGTGCCTTCAAGAAGAAAGAAGATACCCACAGAATGGCTGAAGCGAACAAGGCATTCGCACACTTCCGGGTCTGATCCCGCCCAAGTGTCAACATATCAGGCCGGGCCCAGTGCCCGGCTTTTTTTTGTCCGGATGCTCCCCTTTTTGATTCCATCCGGCATTGTGCAATGTGATGATTTATCCGTACCTTTGCACCCTCAAAATCGAGGAGTCCAGTCCCTTCAGCCTTCAGGGCATGAGTAGGGCCGGAAGGTCACCCCGGTGGCGAACCATTCAACAACAAAACCATCAATAACGAAAAGTCATGGCGGACTTAAGATTTCAACGGAATTTCGGGATTGCAGCGCACATCGATGCGGGCAAAACCACCACCACCGAGCGGATCCTGTATTACACGGGCATGTCTCACAAGATCGGTGAAGTACACGACGGTGCTGCCACCACCGACTGGATGGAGCAGGAGAAGGAGCGTGGCATCACGATCACTTCCGCTGCCGTCACTTGTTTCTGGAACTTCCCGACAGCGCAGGGGCAGTCGACATCGGATACCAAGAAGTACAAGTTCAATATCATTGATACCCCGGGCCACGTGGACTTCACCGTGGAGGTGGAGCGTTCCATGCGCGTACTGGACGGCCTGGTTGCCCTCTTTTCGGCCGTTGACGGCGTAGAACCCCAGTCTGAAACGGTTTGGCGTCAGGCCAACCGCTATGGTGTTCCCCGGTTGGGCTTCGTCAACAAGATGGACCGTGCAGGCGCAGACTTCCTCAACGTGGTCAAGCAGGTGCGTGAGATGCTGGGTGCCAAATCCGTACCCCTCCAGCTCCCCATCGGTGCTGAAGATAATTTCAGGGGCGTAGTTGATCTGGTGACCCTGCAGGGCATCATCTGGAATGATTCTACCCAGGGCATGACCTATGAGGTCGTGGATATCCCTGCAGACATGAAGGATGATGTAGATTACTGGCGCGGTCAGCTCATTGAGGCAGTTGCGGAGTACGACGACACCCTGATGGAGAAATTCTTCGATAATCCAGATACGATCAGTGAGCATGAGATCTATGCAGCGATCAGGAAGGCTACGATCGATATGACGATCGTACCGATGCTTTGCGGATCCTCTTTCAAGAACAAGGGTGTACAGACCATGCTGGATTGCGTGGTTCGTTACCTGCCTAGTCCGCTCGATATCGAGGCGATCAAGGGTACGCATCCGGATACCGGAGAAGAGATCTCCCGCAAGCCGGATGCAAAAGAACCTTTCGCAGCCCTGGCGTTCAAGATCATGACCGACCCGTTCGTAGGTCGTCTGGCGTTCTTCCGCTGTTACAGTGGCAAGCTGGATGCCGGTTCTTACGTAAAGAACGTGCGCAGCGGCAAGAACGAGCGCATCAGTCGGATCATGCAGATGCACGCCAATAAGCAAAATCCGATCGACTTCATTGAGGCCGGTGATATCGGAGCTGCGGTTGGTTTCAAGGAAATCAAGACTGGAGATACCCTGTGCGACGAAAATCATCCCATCGTGCTGGAGAACATGTTCATCCCTGAGCCTGTGATCTCCATCGCTGTAGAGCCCAAAGCTCAGGCGGATGTAGACAAGATGGGCATGGCCATCTCCAAGTTGGTGGAAGAAGATCCCACGCTGCGCGTACGTACCGATGAAGAAACCGGCCAGACGATCCTCTCAGGTATGGGTGAACTTCACCTGGAGATCATCGTCGACCGCATGAGGCGTGAATTCAAGGTCGAAGTGAACCAGGGTGCTCCGATGGTAGCCTATAAGGAGGCTTTCCACGCAACCATAGCGCATCGCGAAACCCTGAAGAAGCAGACGGGTGGTCGCGGTAAGTTCGCCGACATCCAGTTCGAACTCGGCCCCGCCGACGAGGAATGGCTGAAGGAGAACGATGGCAAGCAGATGCAGTTCGTGAACGATATCTTTGGAGGATCCATCCCCCGCGAATTCATACCGGCCATCCAGAAAGGATTCGAAGCCTCTATGTCCAATGGCGTACTGGCCAACTACCCGGTAGAACATATGAAGATCCGGATCTATGACGGCAGCTTCCACGCTGTTGACTCCGATTCCATGTCATTCGAACTTTGTGCCAAGGGTGGATTCCGTGAAGCCGCCCGCAAAGCCAAGCCGGTGCTGCTGGAGCCCATCATGAAGGTCGAAGTCATTACGCCCGAACAATACATGGGAGACGTGACGGGTGACCTGAACCGCCGCCGTGGTATGCTTGAGGGCATGGATAGCCGAGCCGGTGCCCAGGTGATCAAGGCAAAGGTTCCGCTGAGCGAAATGTTCGGTTATGTAACCCAGCTGCGTTCTCTGTCATCCGGTCGTGCTACATCGACCATGGAATTCTCCCACTATTCACCCGCTCCCAACGGCATCGCCGAGGAAGTCATCGCCAAGGTGAAGGGAAAGAACAGCTGATCCTTGATATCAGAGATCATAAGCAGGGGGCGCTGTCAAGCGCCCCCTTTTTTTGCGGTATACTAAACGGTCCGGGAACGAAAAATACGCGGATGATCTCGCGGATCCTGCATATCGATCTGAAAAAGAGAAATTCTTTTGCTCGTATCATAAAAAGACATACCTTCGCACTCCCATTGGAAAGTGGGATATAATAATATGTCGCAGCGTATCAGAATAAAACTTCAGTCCTACGACCATAATCTGGTCGACAAATCAGCCGAGAAGATCGTGAAGACTGTTCGCAGCACCGGCGCTGTGGTAACGGGTCCTATTCCTCTGCCTACGCGGAAGAAGATCTTCACGGTGCTCAAATCGCCCCACGTAAACAAGAAAGCACGTGAGCAGTTCCAGCTTTGCACGCACAAGCGTTTGCTGGATATTTATACGTCCACGTCCCGCACGGTAGATGCGTTGAGTAAGCTCGACCTTCCGAGTGGTGTGGATGTTGAGATCAAAGCCTGAGGACTTTGATTGGTCGCTCCTGGCGACATAGATCTTTTTTCATCATCTCCCAATGCGTCCTGCGAGGGACGCAAGAAGGAGCGCTGATCCAAACTCAAATCCCCACATGGGGATATGAAATATGAACAAGCCCTTCGAGGTTTGTTTACCATTGGTACTTCCACCCGGTAAGTCGGGAACAAAGGAAAAGGTCAATGGCAAACTGGGATTGAAGATGGGGTCATCATTGCCCCACTGTCCTGTATAACCGAGCGGGGTATAAATACAACACGCAATGAAAGGTATCATTGGAAAGAAAATCGGGATGACCAGCATCTTCACTCCTGATGGCAAGCAGCACGCCTGCACCATCATTGAAGCTGGTCCTTGTATCGTATCCCAAGTCAAGACAAAGGACAGCGACGGCTACTCTGCCGTCCAGCT
This sequence comes from Chitinophagaceae bacterium, assembly GCA_021299955.1. GTDB lineage: Bacteria > Bacteroidota > Bacteroidia > Chitinophagales > Chitinophagaceae > Pollutibacter. The sequence continues at coordinate 2,910 of JAJTFQ010000054.1, read as the reverse complement.
TGCTTACGGAGACAAGCGTGAAAAGCATGTCAACAAATCCGAAGCGGGTCATTTTGCCAAGGCATCCGCCTCAGCCAAACGCGTTGTAAAGGAATTCCGCGATTTTTCCATTGAGAAGTCTTTGGGAGAATCCGTCACTTGTGAAATCTTTTCCGAAGGTGAGAAGGTCGATGTGGTCGGCACCTCCAAGGGAAAGGGTTTTCAGGGTGTTGTTAAGCGTCATGGATTTTCCGGTGTCGGCGAGCAGTCTCACGGTCAGCATGACCGTCAGCGTGCTCCGGGTTCCATCGGTAACTCCTCTGACGCTTCCCGCGTTTTCAAGGGAATGCGCATGGCCGGCCGTATGGGCGGTGATCGCGTGAAATCCAAGAGTCTCAAGGTGCTTCGCATCTTCTCCGACAAAAATTACATACTCGTGAGCGGTTCGGTCCCCGGCCACAACGGCTCCATCGTTCTGATCCAGAAATAATCTTTCAACTGAAGCGCTATGCAAGTAGAAGTTTTGACAACCAGTGGCACCAAGACCGGCAGAACGGTCGAACTGCCCGACGAGATATTCGGTCTGGAGCCCAATGACCACGTGATCTATCTGGCCGTGAAGCAATACCTGGCAGCCCAGCGCCAGGGTACGCATAAAGTGAAGACCCGTGCCGAAGTGCATGGAGCAAGCCGTAAGCTGCACCGCCAGAAAGGAACGGGTGGCTCTCGTAAAGGCAACATTCGTAACCCGCTCTACAAAGGTGGTGGT
>JAJTFQ010000054.1:0-2148 GCA_021299955.1 Chitinophagaceae bacterium | reverse complement strand
ATACGACATCAAGTTGAATCGTAAGGTTAAGGACCTGGCCAAGATGAGCGCACTCAGTCATAAGGCAAAAGATCAGGCCATCGTAGTGGTGGAAGATCTGAAGATGCAAGGCCCCAAGACCAAGACCTTCGCCGGTATGCTGAAGAGCCTGAACCTGAGCAATAAAAAATCATTGTTCCTGACTTCAGATTTCGATGAGGCCGTTCATGCCAGTGCCCGCAATATTCCCAATGTATTGGCTACAGTGTTGTCGGATGTCAATACTTATGACATCATGAATTCAGATGTGCTGCTGCTGACGGAAGGTGCCGCTGCCATCTTCAACGAAGAGGATGCGGTTGCGGAAGCCTGAGCCGGTGGCCATCAAGAATCAGAATCCTTTAAACAAAGCGCATTATGAGACTCGCAGAAATACTGATAAAGCCGATCCTCTCTGAGAAATCCAACCAGATGCAGGAAAAGCGCGGAATCTATTCCTTCAAAGTTGCCCGCAAGGCAAACAAGTTGGAGATCAAGAAGGCGGTTGAATCCTTCTATGGTGTGAATGTAGCTGAGGTGCGTACCCTGGTGGTGCCTTCCAAGAGCAAGTCACGCATGACGAAGTCCGGTGTGATCAGCGGACGTAAGCCGGGTTACAAGAAAGCGCTGGTGACGGTGGCAGAAGGGGAGACGATCGATCTCTACGCTACACTCTGATCCATACGTAAACCGGAAAGTATGGCCGGCAAGGCCGCAAATATTGCAGAAAATCGGTTCGCTGAGAGGCGGACGTCAAAAAAGAGAACATGGCACTGAAGAAATTCAAACCAAAAACAGCCGGTACCCGCTGGAGGATCGGCAACGCATATGCCGAGATCACGAGCGATACGCCAGAGAAGTCGCTGCTCGAAAAGGTCAAGTCGACCGGTGGTCGTAACTTCCAGGGACGTCGTTCCATGCGTTACATTGGTGGCGGTCACAAGAAGATGTACCGCGTTATCGACTTCAAACGCGACAAACACGGAATCGAAGCTAAGGTGGCCTCGATTGAATATGACCCGAATCGCACCGCCTTCATTGCACTGCTTAACTACGTGGATGGTGAAAAGCGATATATACTTGCTCCTCAGGGTCTGCAACCCGGCATGACAGTTGTGAGCGGTCCGGCCGTGGCACCGGAGATCGGCAATGCGCTGATGCTGAAGAACATGCCGCTGGGTACAAACGTACACAACATCGAGATGCAACCTGGCCAGGGTGGTAAGGTTGCCCGCAGCGCCGGTTCCTCCGCACAGCTCACCAACAAGGAAGAGCGTTACGCTGTATTGAAAATGCCTTCCGGCGAACTTCGCAAGATCCTGATCAATTGCACGGCAACGGTGGGTGTGATCTCTAACTCCGACCATAACCTCCAGAGCATGGGTAAGGCTGGCCGGAACCGCTGGAAGGGTATTCGTCCCAGAAACCGCGGTGTAGCCATGAACCCTGTTGATCACCCGATGGGTGGTGGTGAAGGTAAATCTTCCGGTGGTCATCCTCGTTCTCGTACGGGTAAGTACGCCAAGGGCGAGAAGACACGTACACGTGGCAAGGGCAGCGATAAGCTCATTCTTCAGCGCCGCGATGGCAAGAAGCTCGCAAAATAACGGAAGACGTCAACCGATTCGTAAAAAACGTAACGCACAATAACACATGGCTCGTTCAATAAGAAAAGGTCCTTACGTGGAAGCCAAGCTCGAGAGCAAGGTCAACGCCATCAACGAGGGTAAATCCAAGAAATCCGTCCTGAAGACCTGGAGTCGAAGAAGCACCATCACGCCGGATTTCGTGGGGCACACGTTCGCCGTACACAATGGCAACAAGTTCATCCCGGTGTATGTCACGGAGTTCATGGTTGGCCACAAGCTGGGTGAGTTTGCTCCCACACGCAATTTCAAGGGCCACTCCAGCAAGAAAGGATAATAAAAATGCCGTGACTGGTTTATCGTCCGGCGAAAGAAAATAAAAAACATGGAAGCAGTAGCAAAACTGAAGAACTATCCCACATCACCGCGCAAGATGCGTTTGCTGGCAGATGCGATCCGCGGCATACAGGTGGAAAAGGCGGTAGCGATGCTGGAGCATCATCCGCAGCACAGTTCCATTCCCTTGCGCAAACTTGTCCTTTCT
>JAJTFQ010000053.1 GCA_021299955.1 Chitinophagaceae bacterium | reverse complement strand
AAAGATCTCTCAGCACAGGCACCGAATACCTTGCATGTCGGTTTCCTGAAGGATGGCGATGTGGTGTTGGATGAGGTGGTGGTTTCTCTATTTCGGTCTCCACGTTCGTACACGGGAGAGGATGTGGTGGAGTTGTCCTGCCATGGTTCGCCCTATATCCAGGAGCGGATCATTCAGACCTGCATCATCCGTGGGGCGCGGCTGGCGAAGCCTGGAGAGTTCACGCAGCGGGCCTTCCTGCGCGGCAAGCTCGACCTCACGCAGGCCGAAGCGGTCGCGGACCTGATCGCATCCAATTCTGCCGCGGCGCATCATACGGCGATCCGCAACATCCGCGGAGGTTTCTCGGAAGTGCTCAAGAACTTGCGGGAGGAACTGATCACTTTCTCGGCACTCATTGAACTGGAGCTGGATTTCTCTCAGGAGGATGTGGAGTTTGCTGATCGCACACAACTGCGATCTTTAATTCTGCGCATATCCGACACCGTTAGTCAGTTGCTCGAATCCTTCCGGCTGGGTAATGTCATCCGCAACGGGGTGGGCATCGCCATTGTGGGCAAACCGAATGCGGGCAAATCGACCCTGCTAAACACTCTGCTCAACGAAAACCGCGCGATCGTCAGCGAAATCGCCGGCACCACGCGCGACACCATCGAGGAAGTATTGAACATCGATGGCATCCTCTTCCGGCTGATCGATACGGCAGGCATCCGCGAGAGCACCGATGTTATTGAGGCGATCGGTGTGGAGCGCAGCCTGGAGAAGATGCGCACGGCCGATCTGGTCTTATATCTATTTGACGTGTCCACCGAAACGCCGGCCGAGCTGGAAGCCGCGGTGCATCGGCTCTCCGGCGTCAACGGAAATTACCTGCTGATCGGTTCGAAGTCGGATCTGCTGTCAGAAGATGTGCTGGCGGAGCGTTATGCCGGTCTGGATGTATTATATTTATCTGCACGCACGCATCACCACGTCGATGCGCTGAAGCAGCGCCTGGTGGACAAGGTATTGCAAGGACATGTAGGCGGTGAAAGCGTGATCGTCACCAATGCCCGTCATTACGCCGCCTTGCAGCAGGTGGCATCCTCCCTGGCTGATATCCGCAAGGGCATGGATGAGATGATCCCCGGAGATCTGCTGGCGCTGGACATTCGGCGTTGTTTACATTATCTCGGCGAGATCACGGGTGCGGTGACGAACGAGGACCAGCTGGATTATATCTTCAGTAAGTTTTGTATCGGGAAGTAACTATTTTTTGTTTCATAAATGCTTGTATTTGTTTGGTTTTAGCTGATTTATCCTTCTGTTAATTGTTGCCCAACTCTACCCTCACAATGCTACCGGCAAGGCATTGGAAAAACTGAAGGCCGGTCACTATCGCAAACTATAGCCCACAAAGTGTCATTGCTCTGTTTATCAATAGAATATGGGCAATTTATTTCCAATTTAGTCAAGTCATTGCTTTACCAGACGACTTAATAAGTCAAGTAATAACTTTACTAAATAATTTCAATAGTCAAGTATTAGCTTTACTTTCGCCCTGTAAAAGTCAATCTATAACTTTACTTTATGGGCAAGAAATCACTTCAACTGCAACAGCTCAACAGCAAAATGCTGGGCTTTGCCTCACTCAAACAGGTGGCCATGCCACCCACTGGATGGATAAAAGCCATCCGCACCGCCATTGGCATGTCTATGCAGCAATTGGGCAACAAGTTGAATGTTTCCAAGCAAGGGGTCATGGACATTGAGAAGCGGGAAAAAGACGGTTCCATTACCATCAAATCCCTGCGGGAAATTGCCCGTGCGATGGATATGCAGTTGGTATATGGGTTTGTACCCAATGACGGATCGCTGGATGCCCTCATTGAAAAAAGGGCCACCGAACTGGCCACCCAAATTGTGATGCGTACCGCCAATACCATGAAGCTGGAAGACCAGGCCAATTCAAAAAAGCGGATTGAAACCGCCATCAGGGAGAGGGCAACAGCCATTAAAAACGAAATGCCTAAAATTTTATGGGATTAGACTTAGATTACATTGATGGCCAAACCCCTTTAGATGAAGAAGAGAAAGACGGGCTGCTCATCCCAACCATTGCCACCCGTGGCGAGTTAGACGAGTTTGAGCAGCAGAATATTGAACAGGCTGTACAGTGGACACTGATGCGTTCCTTTAAGCCGGATAAGGTTTTTACGGAGGAGTTCATCCGCATGGTGCATAAACGCATGTATGCCGATGTATGGGCATGGGCAGGTGAGTTTCGCAAAACCAACAAAAACATTGGAATAGACAAATGGCAAATACCCACCGAGTTGAGGTACCTGCTGGATGACATACGCTATTGGCACGAAAACAATACCTACCCACCCGATGAAATGGCTTTGCAGTTCAAACACCGCATGGTAAGCATCCATTGTTTCCCCAACGGCAACGGCAGGCACAGCCGCCTCATGGCCGACATCATTATTGAGAAAATCTACAAGCAGCCCGTATTTTCCTGGGGCGCTGCCCTGAGCTTGTCGAAGGGTGCAGCCAACCTGTCCAGCGAAGGCGATGCCCGGGCAGCCTACCTCAAAGCTGTAAAAGCAGCCGACCAGGGCGATTACAGCTTACTTCTGGCTTTTGCCCGTTCCTGATAATCCCCTTCGAATTGATGGGGGGTACTCACTGCCTGTTTATGGCGAATTTCTATTGAGTACGCTGATCAAAAGTTTTTTCACAGTTTCCATTTCATCCGCTTTACTTGCTGCCACAAATAAGGTTAAGCTGGCAAGGGCTTCATTGCTGATAATGAGCTGTCTGGAATTTGTATACATTAGTCCATTTCGCTCCAAAAATAATAGAAAACATGCCGCCGCAATGCGTTTGTTCCCATCTACAAATGCATGGTTCTTAACCACCAAATAGAGCAGCATGGCTGCTTTTTCTTCAATGGATGGATAGGCCTCTTGTTCACCAAAACCTTGTCTGATTTGATTCACGGCGCTATCAAAACCCCCATCTTTTTCTTTGCCAAAGACATCTGAGTTAAATTCAGCACGCATTTTTTCTACAAGCTCCATGTATTCAGCCATGGAAGGGTATTCCGCGTTTCTGGTGTGTTTCCCTTTTTCGTCCAACGACTCGTGGTCGTAATCGTCCAGGAGTTGCAGGCCCACACTAAATTGATGCAACCAGGCATAATTTTCATTATGGTTGGCTTGATCTTCTATCGCCCTGCTAAGGATCCGAATCCCATCGTGCAGTACTTGAATTTCCTTATTCTTTTGCTCCAAACGTTTTTCATTGATAGCCACCCCCTCCATCAAATAATCTTTCAATCGTTTCGTGGCCCATTGACGGAACTGGGTGCCTCGTTTAGAGTTTACACGGTAGCCGACAGACAGAATTGCATCTAGATTATAGTATTCTACTGAATAGGTTTTCCCATCTTGGGCAGTTGTTGCATTTTTTGCAACAACTGAATCTCTGATTAATTCGCCACTCGTAAACACGCTCTTTAAGTGTCTGGAAATCACTGATTTATCCTTTTCGAATAGGCTAGATATCTGGTTAAGATTCAACCAAAAACTGTCCCCTTCAAATTGAACCTCAATCTGAGTACTGCCATCCGGAGATGTGTATATTTCAATTTGGTGCTCCATCAGTTTACTTCCATCCCCCTTTTCATCACCACCATTCTACAGTTGTCTTTTGCCATTTTTTCATGTTGGATAAGTTTCTGAATGCAAACTGCCTGAAAAAATGGCGATTATGAACCGCTAAACCGGTGTGTTTGCCCATCTGCCTTTTTATTTTGAAGCGCAGACAGCCACTGACAATTTACATTTTTTTTCTCAATGAACGCTTTCCCACCACCTGTCAAACGCCTGGTCCTTGTTATCCAGGTACACAGTCTGACCGATCATTGGCGTAACCAGCGGGATGCCTGCGCTTGCGCTCAATTCAGCCACCTTGACCAGCGGCTCATCCCATGGGTGATGTCCCAACTTGAATTTTGCAGCGTGCACCGGAAACAGACGCCTTGCCTGCAGGTGCTTACCGGCCTGGATCACTTCTTCGGGTAGCATGTGGATCTCTCGCCACGCCAGGTCATACTGACCGTTATCCAGGATCGCCAGGTCGAATGAGCCGAACTTCTTTCCGATCTCAGAGAAATGAATGTCGTATCCACTGTCGCCTCCCACATAAATGCGTTGTCCCGGGGCATCGATGATGAAGGATAACCATAGTGTGTTGTCCTTGGCCAACTTTCGACCGGAACCATGCCTTGCCGGGGCAGTATGGATCATAAAGTTGTCCGCAACCGAAATAACCTCATGCCAATCCTTTTCGATGATCTTCGAAGGCTCATATCCCCAGTGTTCAAAATGTTCACCGACGCCCAGTCCACATATAATATTCCTGACCTTCGGTTTCAAAGCTAAAATGGTTTGATAGTCCAAGTGATCGTAATGGTCGTGTGTTATCAACAGTTGATCGATCTGCGGCATGTCCTCAGCCGTGTAGATATCCGTTCCTGGGAAGGCTTTGACGCTGCCAAATGCCGGTGATGCGGTGCCGCTGAACACAGGGTCGACCAATATCCGGACGCCATTCAATTGCATGAAGTAGGACGAATGCCCGAACCAAACGAGGATATTGCTGTCGGGTGGCAGCGTCTTAAGGTTTGTTTTTTCTGACGGAATGCTACCAGCCGGCCGGGTCCGGGGGTAGGTCTTGAATAACCAACGGTAGACCTCGCCCACCATCGTATATTCTTTCGACATCGTAGTGGTAGGGGTGATGTTCTGAAATCTCCCATTGCGGAAATTAGGCGATCGCTTCAGGGCTTCCAGGCGCGCTCCACTCGGAGCCTTGCCGAACTGCGGTTGCTTCATGATAAAAAAGGTTGCGATCACACCCATGGCAATGGTGCCTGTAAGAAGCATCAGGATCCATTTCAATAACCTGCCGGGGCGACGCACGTTCGTTTCTGATTTTTTATGGAATGTGTTGACAGGGCAAAGCTATCCGTTAATTTTACAAGGGGAAAGTATAGAGCATGGTCTACACTTTATGAATTTGCAAAATTTTAACGTTATGCTGATCAATGAACTTTCGAAGCGTTCCGGGGTCACGGTCCACACATTGCGCTACTATGAAAACATTGGTCTGATCCAGGGCAAGGTCAATGAGGCTGTCAAGTCGAACAACTACAAGGATTACGACGAGCAGCTCTTGGATCGGATCGAAATGATCAAGGAGGCGAAGGAAGCCGGCTTCACACTTGCGGAGATCAAGCATCTGCTGGACAGATTGTACTCCGGCCACTTTCCTGTAAATGAGCAGTTGCAAATCGTAGACGCAAAGATCCGGGAGATAGAGGCAAAGATCATCCAATTAAAACAGGTGAAGAAGTTGTTGGAGCAGGTAAAGAAGGACGTCCGGAACGGAGGCTGTGTATGATGAATTTTTCGGGTGCATCGTCTTTCGTATGGACGGGTACATGAATCTCTCTCTCTAATTCCCGGATATTCCCGAGGAAAGGTTGACCGCGCCTTCATTACATCCGGTCAACTTTATCAAACTCATGTCGAACGATCAATCCCGTTAGGCCCCTGCAGATCCTAAGTCCGTGCTTGCAGTATATCCGTGCGTAGATCCTGATCAACGATCTGTTTTGACACACCGGCGGTCAGCAGTAAAGCATGTTATCATGTGTGCAGCAGGATCAGCGCAGCGCCTGCAGCCATGAACCCGGCACCCACCAGTTTTCGGATCAACTGCCCCTCCCTGAAAAATCGATACCCCCAATAGACGGTGAGTATGCCGGAAAGCTGGAACAAAGCCAACGCCTCTCCCACGGGCATGCTGCTGAAAGTGATATTGGTCGAATACACCATGGTGCCCGTGCAGATGACAAGCAGCAGATAATCCAGTCGGTGAAGCCGCAGACTCCTGCCAACAGGTTGAGTGCCGTTTTTACCGGTGTACGTCCACATGAGATAGGTAAACAATAGTCCGAAGAAAGACCAGCTAAAGAACGCCATCCCAAGGTTGGAGGCCCGTATGATCTCCTTGTCGATCACGGCCTGTATACCGGTAAGCAGCAGGGCAGCGATCCGGTATTGGATGGCCCGGTTACGCAGCAACGTCCAGCTGAAACGCTCCTGCGTGGCATCCAGCACAAAATAACTGCCCAGGATGATCAGGGCGACCCCGGCCAGTCCGAAGCTATTGGGCAACTCCCGGGCCAGCAAGAAGGAAGTTACCATCCCGACCACAGGTTTGTAGGCGTTAATGGGACCCATGACGGATAACTCCCCCTTTTCAAGTGCTTTCACAATGAACCCGTTGCCGAGCGCACCGGTCAATCCGCTGAGCAGGGAGAATATCCAGTATCTCATCGGAAGTTCATCAGGCAGGTTTGCGCAGAGGAAGAACATTCCGATCACAGACAGGGCTCCATAGGACACAAGGTTCACCTGGAAGGGGGCGACTCCGAAACCGGTGAGTCGCTTTTGAAACACATTGGAGGCCGCATTACTCAGGATCCTTGCAATGACGGCTATGAATATCAGGGCCATAGGATGGTCATGTCAAACGATGATATGGCGGTTTCAAGTCCTGCGTGGCGATCATTCACTGATTCATGTACATGTAAGGTAGGTGTGATTTTTTTGTCGTTCTCCTAAAATCGCTATAGTTTCATTTGCGAAGACCTGGTGCCCGGCATCACAGTAGCTAAGCCATAGTAGGGGGAGTGCGTTCTTCTAACCGGCCGCAACACATCCTGGCAATGGGATCTTTCAGCAGACAGACCTTCACCAATCCAAACGGCATGAGTCACCATTTGCTTTCAGATGAACTCCTCCTGAAACTCCTGAGGGTTTCAGATTCAGAGGCATTTGAGGCCATCTACCAGCGGCACTGGAGGAAGGTGTATCAACTCGCCCTTTCGAAGGTCAGGCACGCAGAGACGGCAGAGGACATCACCCAACATATCTTCGTATCCCTCTGGGAAAGGCGCCAGGCATTGGATATATCGTCCCTTGAAGCATATCTCGCCACGGCAGTTAAATACAAGTGTATCAGCTATTATGAATCCAGGTACCATCGTTCCATCGTTACGGGGGTGGATACGGCGGATATGCATGCTGATGCCACCACTGAGGAGTCTGTGGATCATGCCGATCTGACCCGTGCTGTGGAAAGGGCCATGGCACAACTACCGGCCAAGACGCGGGAGGTGTTCCAGTTACGTCGATTGCACGATCACAGTGTACGTGAGATCGCCGAGCGTCTGGGGATCTCAGAAAAAGCGGTTGAATATCACGTCACGCAGTCGCTGAAAGTTATGCGCCATGAGTTGAGGGATTACTTGTACCCATTGCGAAAGATCACCTGGTTCTTTACGGCTTGGTTCCTTTCCTGAGAACCGGGATTTCCACTGCTTATATTTATGTCGACCCACCGTGCGGCTCGATCGTTCAGCCGCCGATCGCCCCGTGGATCTGCAACCTTTGTATCGATCAATTGATCCAATCGTTACGATCGCAGGATATGGTGATCAGGACCATTTCTTCCTGTCCCCGGGGCCCTGTAAACGCCCTATGCTCGCCGTTTCCCGAAAAATCTTCAGCTGTTTTTAGGGATTATGGCTTTTATTCGGACTATAAGATGGACGAACCATGGATAACGGGAAATTTCTGAGCATACTCCGGCGATACAGGCTGGGAGAAGCGACCGAAGCCGAAAAGGCCCTGGTCGAGCAGTGGTACGAACTGCTCGATGAAGGAGTTGATGCGCAACTCCCTCAGGACCAGGAAGCATTGAGCCGAAGGATCTGGGAAAAGATCGAATCTGAGACAGGGGTTGATCGTGTGCAGGAAGGCCCCGGAAAAAAGTCAGTGTTGGTTGGCATGGCCATCAGGTGGAGTGCCGCTGCGGTGATTCTGCTAGTTGTTTTCATGGGTTGGTGGTTCATCAGAAAACCAGCTTCGGACAGTCGCATGCCGCAGGCTGAAAAAGTCATGGGCGCTTCTGATAGAGATTTGATCGCGCATACGAACGATTCCGATACTTCGGAGCATCTGACATTGGCCGATGGTACGTTGGTTACGATCTTCCCCGGGTCATCCATTCAATATCCCTCCCGTTTCTCGATCGGGCGGCGAGACGTTTTTCTGAAGGGGGAAGCGTTTTTCGATGTCGCACGCGACCCATCGAATCCTTTTTTCGTGTATAGCGGAGGGATCACCACGCGTGTCCTGGGCACGAGTTTCAGGATCAAACCACTCGATGGTGGCGACCGGATGGAAGTAGCCGTTCGCACGGGTAAGGTGGAAGTATTTGAGAGCGAGGGTGTGCCAGGGACGGACAGGCAGACGCCCCGGAAAACGATGAACGGCGTGGTGCTCACGCCGAATCAGCGGGTGATCTATCACCATAACAATGGTTTGTTCGAGGCCATGGTGGTCGCAGAGCCATTGCCTTTGTTGGCAGAGGATATCGAAGGAGAGACGGTCAATGGCTTCGTGTTTTCCGACGCACCATTGAAAAGCGTATTGCAGACAATGGAGAAGGCCTATGGCATTGAGATCATCGTGGAAAACGAAGGCCTTTACCGGTGTCCCTTCTCCGGCGATATCAGCCGGGAGGATCTTTTTCAGAAACTGGATATGATCAACAAAGCGCTGGGCACGAACTATGAAGTAAAAGGGACCCGCATCCTGATCAAGGGTGATGGTTGTGAGTGAAGTATGCCAAAGATCCCGTCGGTTTCATATGATCGATGAAGATCCCCAGGCACATGTGTAATTGATATTTGGGAATCAAGTATATGTATCATAAATCAAATCATCCTCATCAGATGGAAAAAAGAAAAGTCAGGGCCCTGCTTTCGAAGGCCTTGCGTACAACGGTTGCACAACTTGTCATACTGATGCTGTTCTCCTTTACCTTGCTGGCCAAGGGGATAGCGGGTCAGGATCTCCTGGAGAAAAAAGTATCGATCAGGGTCGAAAAGGTCGAGCTCTCCGCTCTGCTGAACATGATCAGGGGGCAGACCGGCGTCAGGTTTGTCTTCAGTTCCAAGGCCATCAAGGCCGATCGTCAATTATCGGTCAACAGCAAGGAAAAACGGTTGGCTGATTTCTTTGATGAATACCTGACACCCATGGGGGTGGGTTACAGCCTCGTCAACGACCAGGTCCTGCTCTTTGCCATGAATGAAGGTTCCGCAAATGTCCAAAGAGCGGATCCAGACGGACCCCGGGAGGTGCAAACCAGGGCCGTTACGATAAATGGCATCGTGAAAGATCCCAATGGGATCGGCCTGTCGGGCGCCAGCGTTGTGCTGAAATCGAATGACAAAGTGGGAACCACCACCAATGCCGGCGGGCGGTTCAGCTTGTCCGTGGAGTCATTGCCGGCGACACTCCTGGTCAGCTTCACCGGGTTTCAAACAAAGGAGGTGCCGGTCATATCGGCAAGCGAGCCCATCACCATTCAGTTGGAGGCTGCGGCTTCGAGCACGATGAGTGATATCGTGGTGGTGGGATACGGAACGCAGAAGAAGGCGAATCTGACCGGCGCGGTGGACCAGGTCACGTCCGAAGTGTTTGAGAATCGCGCGATCACCAATTTAAATCAGGGCCTGGTCGGTGTGCTTCCGAACCTGAACATCAGAATGCTTGATGGTAAGCCAAACCAGTCACCTGCCTTCAATATCCGTGGAGCAACCTCCATTGGACAAGGGGGGAACGCCCTCGTCCTGATAGATGGTGTCGAAGGTGATCCCAGCATCATCAATCCCAACGACATCGCCAGCATCTCGATCCTGAAGGATGCGGCCTCCGCTTCCATCTATGGTGCCCGTGGCGCCTTCGGTGTGGTCCTGATCACGACGAAGAACCCGACAAAGGGAAGGACCTCCGTTACCTATTCTGCGAACTACAGCATCAAGTCCCCAACGGAAACGCCCGACTTCGTCAATGATGCCTATACGTGGGCGAAGAAATTCGCGGAAGCCTCTGTGGCATGGGACGGACAGTTTCCTCAGGCCATCAATAAGACCATGAGGTTCTCCCAGGCATATCTGACAGAACTGGAACGACGCTCCAAAACCCCGGGTCTGCCTGAAGTGGAGATCGATCCTGTGACCGGTGAGTATGTGTACTACGCGAGTACTGACTGGTATGGAGAGCTCTATAAAAAGAACAACAGTTCGATGGAGCATAACCTGACGGTAAGTGGCAGCAACCAGAATGCGAGTTTTATGATCACGGGCCGTTACTTTGGTCAGGAGGGTCTCTTCCGATACAATTCCGATGATTATTCCCTGCTGAACCTGCGTGCGAAGGGCGCGATTCAGGTCAACAAATGGCTCAGGGTCGAGAATAACATGGATATTTCCAATCGTAAGTACCACAACCCGCTGAATGTCGGAGAGGGCGGCGGTGTCTGGAGGAATATCCATGACGAGGGCCACCCCCTCGCCCCGTTGCTGAATCCTGACGGATCCTTGTCATTCTCTTCGGCATACTCGGTCGGCGATTTCTACTACGGAAAGAACGGTTTCGACCAAACGCGCAGGATCCTCCGCAACCGGATGAATTTCGTTGCTGATGTGAACAAGGATTTCCGCATCAAGGGCGATGTCACTTTTCAGACCACCGATAACGACGAGACCCGGAAGCAGGTACCCGTGCCTTACAGCATCAAACCGGGCGAGACATCCTTCATCGGTACCACCACCAACGACCTGCGCGAGCTTCGTCAGAAGACCAACTATCTCGCCACCAACCTCTATGGAGAGTATGAAAAAAACATCGGAGATGACCATGCCATCAAAGTGTTGCTCGGATACAACTATGAGCAGTCCACCTTCAACGGCCTGGGCGCGCAGCGCAATGGTCTGATCTTCGCCGATGCCACCGACATCAACCTGGCACTTGGACAGACCATCACAACATCCGGTGGATATGAGCAGTGGGCGATCCTCGGTGGATTCAGCCGGATCAACTATGCTTTCAGGGATAAGTACCTCCTGGAACTGAACGGACGCTATGACGGATCTTCCAAGTTCCCTTCCAACCAGCGCTATGGCTTCTTCCCGTCCTTGTCTGCAGGCTGGAGGGTGTCCAAGGAGGATTTCTGGAAGATCTCTCCGCGCGCCATGACCGACCTGAAGTTCCGCGCTTCCTATGGATCACTCGGTAATGGTAACATCGCCTCTTACTCCTTCCAGGAGCAATTCGCCATCTCTCAGTCCGCATACATCCTCAATGGAGTCAGGCCTCAGCAGACCAGCCGACCCACGGTCCTTCCCAATGGTTTGACATGGGAGACCTCAACGACGATGAACCTGGGTATCGACATGGCCTTCCTATCGAACAGGCTCCGCTTTGTAGGTGACTGGTACGTCCGGAATACGACCGATATGTTCACGGTCGGCGTCACGCTGCCCGCTGTGTTCGGGGCGACCCCTCCGAGAGGTAACTATGCCGACCTGAAAACCACCGGCTGGGAGGCGACCATCACCTGGGACGATAAGTTCAATCTCGGCGGGAAGCCGTTCCGTTATGACCTGCGGATCGCGTTGGCTGACAATCAGTCGGTCATCACCAAGTATAACAATCCTGATAAGCGACTCTCCGATTACTACGTCGGAATGCGTCTGGGAGAGATCTGGGGTTACAATACGCTCGGTTTCTTCACTTCCGCCAACGATATCACCCAGCATGCCAACCAGAAGATCTTTCTGTCCACCGCTTCCGGTGCCACCTATCCCGGTGATATCAAGTTAGAGGACAGGAATAAGGACGGGTTCGTGAACTTCGGCGCCAACACGGCCGACAATCCCGGAGACAGGTATATCATCGGCAATAGCCTGCCGCGTTACACCTATGGGGTCAACCTGGGTGCCGAATGGAACAATTTTTTCTTCTCGGCTTTCATTCAGGGGGTAGGCAAGTGTGATTGGTTCCCCAGTTCCGAAGCGGGCGTCTTCTGGGGGCAGTACAACCGGCCCTACGGTAAACTGCCGAGTTGGCATCTTGACAATCACTGGACACCCGAGCGGCCTGATGCGTTGTTGCCGAGGTATGTTTCGCGACTCGCCAACCGGGCAGGCGGTATCCTGCGGGAAGCACAGACGCGTTACATTTTTGACATCTCCTACATCAGGCTCAAGAACGTACAGATGGGATATAATCTTCCGACGGGTGTCCTGCGTAAGCTGAAGGCCACCAATGCACGGGTCTTTGTTTCTGCCGAGAATATCTGGACATGGACACCGCTCTATCGCATCACGCGTGACATCGACCCGGAAAATACCGGGCCTTCTGACCAGCTCTTCACTTCTTCGAACGCCGGCGATGGATACAACTACCCGATGATGCGGGGTGTCGCTTTTGGCCTGACCATTGGTTTTTAATAAACAAGGAACAGAATCAGTCATGAAAAAGATCCATATTCTGATAGCGATGGCCTTGCTCAGCGCCGGTTGCAATAAACTGGAGCAGACCCCGCAGTCATCCGCTTCAAGGGAGACAGTGTTCGGAAGCGTGGAAGGGTTGCAGCTTTATGCCAACTCCTTCTATAACATACTTCCTTCCGCAACGTCCGTGTACACTGCTGACAACCTCTCTGATTATGCAGCCCGGCGTGATGTTCCACGCTTTGTGCAGCAGGGCGCCTATCTCCCCACCCTCAGCGATAACACCTCCGCTTCCGCCTACGACCTCGTGGCGCATGGAACGGATTGGAACTGGGGATGGGGTGCATTGAGGAATGTCAACTACTTCATCGTCAATCTGAGAACTTCTCCACTGCCGGCAGATGTCAAGAATAATTATCTGGGCATCGCCCGGTTCTTCCGGGCCATGTTCTACTTTGAAAAAGTAAAACGTTACGGAGATGTCCCCTGGATCGGGAAGCCCCTCGATGTTAATGATCCGGAACTCACCAAGCCCAGGGACCCCAGGACGCTGGTGATGGATTCCGTACTGGCAGATCTGGACTTTGCTTCCGAGAACATCAAACTGGCGAACGATCCGACACGGACCCAGGTGACGAGATGGGTTGCCTATGCATTCAAGTCACGGGTATGCCTCTTCGAGGGTACTTTCAGGAAGTATCATACCGGGCTCAACCTCTCAGGATCCGCCGCAACATGGCTGAATCATGCGGCGGTCGCCGCCAGGAAGGTCATGGATGAGGGCGGGTTCAGGCTCTTCGAAGGTGCCGGTGCCGCAGGATCCTACAGGAGTGTCTTCACCAGCATCGCTCCGAACGCTACAGAAGTGCTGATGGCTTCCGTCTCGAACGTATCGTTGGGTGTTTTGCATCCTGCCAACTGGTACTATACCAGCTCAACGACCGGTGTGAGGCTGAGTTTCATCAGAAGTTTCATCCATACCTATCTCAACATCGATGGAACGCCCTTCACGGACCGTGCCGGTTTTGATACCCTCCTCTTCAAGGATGAAGTAAAAAGCAGGGATCGTCGTCTGGAACAAACGATCCGACTCGGGCCATACCGACGCGCCAGCGGCACTTCCGCCGTGGTCGCTCCCCCGGTGTTCACCTACACCTTCACAGGGTACATGCCCATCAAATGGAGCATGGACGACACCCGATACGATGCCGGCAGTTTAAATGACAATGCCGTTCCCATCTTCCGGTATGCCGAGGTGCTCTTGAATTTTGCGGAGGCAAAGGCCGAACTGGGTACCCTGACAGATGCGGAGTGGGCCCAAACGATCGGGGCACTGCGTAAGCGGGCAGGGATTACCGGTGGACTCACTGCAAAACCGACAAAAGTGGATACTTACCTCCGCAATACTTATTTCCCCGGGATCAGTGACCCGGTCGTCCTGGAGGTCAGAAGGGAGCGGGGGATCGAACTCTGTCTCGAAGGTTTTCGTTTCTACGACATCGTGCGCTGGCGCCGGGGAGAGTTGATGACGATGGTCTGGAATGGCATGTATGTTCCAAGGCTGGACACTCCCATGGACCTGAACGAAGATGGTGTCCTGGACGTGGCCTTCTACAAGGTGTTACCCGCGAACAGACCGGCCGGTGTCACATATATCAATGTGTCACCTACGATCGGCACCGCCATCAACGCGCAGCGACTCTCCAGGGATAACTTTGGAGAAGTTACCTGGCAGGCCAATATCACGCGCACATGGAGCGATAAGCTTTACTACTATCCGATCCCGCAGGTCGATATCAACACCAATCCAAACCTGAAGCAGAACGCAGGGTGGTGATATTGATCCGGAAAAAGATCAGCAGGGATGTCGAAAGACATCCCTGTTTTTTTGTGTCACACGGATCAGTTCGTGCTCAAAGCGACAAATTCAGTTATTGCTTTCGTCCTGGAGTCATTTCAGCCTCTTTGCCATTATCTTAGTTTCCTGTTCTAATGTTATGTCAAGCCATTTTGTGAGCTAAT
>JAJTFQ010000052.1 GCA_021299955.1 Chitinophagaceae bacterium | reverse complement strand
ATCATCCTGATCGGTAGCTGCAGCAGCGGCCTGGCTTCCAATGTGATGGTTTATCTCGCCAAGGGCAACCTCGTTCTCTCCGTGATCGTCACCGCCATGGCTACCCTCGCCGCACCACTGCTCACGCCGCTCCTCATGAAACTCCTGGCTGGCACGCTGATCGAAGTCCATTTCATAGATATGATGGCGGAGATCGTGAAGATCGTTCTCGTGCCGATCGGGGCTGCCCTGCTGCATGATTTCCTGAAGACCGCATCGCGTGCGGCCGAATTTAGGGTAGCCGTGGCCGTTATCCTCTCCCTTGGATGGATCGGCCTAGTCAGATCCGGGTTGATTACGTCACCTTCGGGCGTATCTCGCGTATGGGAACTTTCTGCCTTCATGGCTGGTGCAGTCGTTGCCGGCTTCCTGTATCATCAGCTTTGGAGCAGATGGCGCGCGCTCGACAACCTGATGCCGAAGCTTTCCATGTTCGGTATTATTTATTTCACGCTTGTCACCACAGCTGCCGGTCGTGACAACCTCCTCGCCGTCGGCGGACTGCTTTTTCTTGCCTCCATCATTCATAACTCAGCCGGATATTTCTTCGGATTCTGGCTCAGCCGGCTCTTCGGCATGAACCGGACCGACAGCCGGACCATCGCCTTTGAAGTCGGACTCCAGAATGGCGGTATGGCCAGTGGTATCGCAGGCGCCATGGGTAAACTCGGAACCGTCGGTCTTGCGGCCGCCGTCTTCAGCCCCTGGATGAACATCAGCGGAAGCCTGCTCGCAAATTGGTGGAGACAACGTCCCGTGGATCCCGATAAATAAATATCAATAAATTTATATCCTATGTCCACTGTCCTATCAGTATTCGTTCGTGTCTTTGCTTCTTCGTGCTTAATACTCGCATCATTTATAATTGCTGCTCAGCCCACCACCGTGCCGCCTGCCGTCATGGACAGCGTGTACAAGGAAATCCGAACACCTCATAAATACGGGCTGATCCTCACCGGAACGGATCGTTCCAAAAAACTTGATTGCCCCACCGTCTTCCGGAAAGGCCGTCAATGGTACATGACCTATATCGTCTTCGACGGACGAGGCTATGAGACATGGCTCGCCAAGAGTGATGACCTCCTCAAATGGAAAGTGCAGGGAAGGCTCATGTCCTTTTCCGATACCACCGACTGGGACAATAACCAGAAGGCTGGATACGCTGTGCTCACCGATCCTGTTTGGGGAGGTGCCAACACCTTGCATAAATACAAGGGCAGATCCTGGATGACCTACATCGGCGGGCGCGACAGAGGCTACGAATCCGGCAAGTTGGCGATCGGTGTGGCGTGGACAAAAAAGTCTCCCACGAAAGCGCGTGAATGGCAACGCGTCGATAAGCCTGTGCTGAAGCCCACGGATCCGGATGTCCGCTGGTGGGAGAACCGGAAACTCTACAAGAGCACGGTCATTCACGATGACCGGAAACTCACAGGTCATCAATTCGTGATATATTACAATGCCAACGGAGATACCAGCGGCAACAAACCCCAATGGCGTTCCTTTGAACGCATCGGTATGGCTGTGTCCGATGATATGATCCACTGGCAGCGCTACCTCATTGAACCGGTCGTACATCACCGACTCGGGATCACCGGAGATGCCGTCCTGCAGCGCATGGGTGATCTTTGGGTGATGTTTTATTTCGGCGCGTTCTGGGAAGGAAGAAAAGATGCCTTCAACAGATTCGCCTGCAGTTACGACCTGGTCAACTGGACCGACTGGACGGGGGAGGACCTGATCCATCCCACAGAAACCTACGACGCCAGATATGCCCATAAAAGCTATGTGATCAAGCATGACGGTGTCGTATATCATTTTTACTGCGCTGTCGATGCTGCCGACAACCGGGGCATTGCCGTCGCCACCTCAAAAGATATCGGTACTTCCACGCTCCATTTCGAGAAGCCCTGATGCGAAACATTTTATTCATATTTACTTTACTGATGTCCGTCACAGCGTCTGCGCAGCAGGACATCGTGTGGACGACCCCTTCCGCCAATTCGGAAGCGTCCATGCCCTGCGGCGGCGGAGACATCGGCATGAATGTCTGGGTCGAAAACGGTGACCTGTTGATCTATGTCGCCCGCAGCGGCAGCTTCAACGAGCAGAATGCCATGCTCAAAGCCGGCCGGCTGCGCATCCGCACCATTCCGGTCATCTTGGATGCAAAGGATTTCCGGCAGCAATTACATCTCGACGATGGATATCTCACCATTCAGGCCAATCGAGATGGACGCACTCTACGCTGCCGGATCTGGGCCGATGTCGAACAGCCGGTCGTACACGTGGATCTCAATGGCAACAAGGGGTTCAAGGTAGAAGCTGCCTATGAGAGTTGGCGTTACTACGACAAGGTCGTGCCTGCCCGCGAACATTTTGGGAACTCTTACAAGTGGACAGCCCCGAAGGAAGAGATATATCGCCGCGACAGCATCGAATTTGATGGTAATACGGTGCAGTTCGTTCATCACAACCAGGGCAGAACCATCTTTGATGTCACGGTGGCACAGCAGGGACTCGATTCGGTGAAACATCTCTTATACGATCCTTTGAGGAACCTTGCCAGCGGTGGGCTTTTCGAAGGATCCGGCTTCGTGCCGGCCGGGTTGCGCGATGGCGTTTATGCCGGGACGCGCTACCGGTCATGGGTACTGTACACACCGAAGACCGCTGCATCACATCGATTGAAACTCACGCTCCATTATGCGCAGACAGCGGATATTCCTGCATGGCGAATGGGCCTCGACAGTCTGAATGCCATCGCCGCTGATGCGCGCAGGTCGGCAGACCGCAGCGCCCGCTGGTGGCGGGATTTCTGGCAGCGCAGTCATATTTCGATCGCACCGAAGGGAAGCGACAGCCTGCCCTGGCGGGTCGCCCGAAACTACCGGCTCTTTCGCTACATGCTCGGCTGCAATGCCCGGGGCGACTGGCCCACCAAGTTCAACGGCGGACTCTTTACGGTAGATCCTGTGCATATAAATAATCTTACGCTCACCCCCGACTTCCGCAACTGGGGTGGCGGACTGCATACCATGCAGAACCAGCGGTTGTTGTACTATCCCATGATCCGTACCGGCGACTGGGATCTGATGCAATCGCAGTTCAGGTTCTACCAGCGCATCCTGCCCACGGCCGAGCTCCGAAGCCGAATCTACTGGGGACATGAAGGTGCCTGTTTCACCGAACAGATGGAGAATTTCGGACTGCCCAATTATGCTGAATACGGGACGAAACGCCCTGCCCGCGCCATCCCCGGCGTAGAGTACAATGCCTGGCTGGAATACCAGTGGGACAGTGCCCTGGAATTTTGCCTGATGATGCTCGAAGAAGCAGCCTATACCGGACGCGATATCCGCGACCGCGTTCCTTTCATCCTCAGTGTCCTCAGATTTTTCGATGAGCATTATCGCCGCGAAGCCGGCAGCCGCGGCATCAAGGAGCTCGATGGTTCCGGAAAACTCATCATCTACCCGGGTAGTGCGGCTGAAACCTTCAAGATGGCACATAACCCATCCTCCACCATCGCCGGGTTGCAGGTCATTACATCCCGATTGCTGGCAGAACAGATGGCCGGCCTGGACACCACACAACAGCGCTGGTTGCAGGTCTTACGGTCACGCATACCCGAAATTCCATTCAGAACCATCAATGGCCATATCGCCATTGCACCGGCCCAGAGCTGGGAGCGCATCAATAACACCGAATCACCACAACTTTATCCCGTCTTCCCCTGGAGCATCTTTGGACTCGGCCGGCCGGGACTTGACACGGCCCTGGCGACTTGGCATCATGACACCTCCGTCATCAAATTCCGGAGTCATATCGGCTGGAAGCAGGATAATATCTGGGCGGCGCGACTCGGATTGACGACGGAAGCCTGGCGATTAACCGCCCTGAAACTGGAGGACGGAGGCCGCAGATTTCCTGCATTCTGGGGTCCTGGGTTCGACTGGGTTCCAGACCACAACCACGGCGGATCCGGGATGATCGGATTGCAGGAGATGCTCCTTCAGACCGATGGTCGAAGGATCCTGCTGTTCCCCGCCTGGCCGAAGGATATGGATGTGAGCTTTCGACTCCATGCGCCCGGAAATACGGTGATCGATGCCGAACTCCGCGGCGGTCAGGTCACGAAACTGGTCGTGAAACCCGTTGAACGGACCTCGGATGTTGAGTGCCTGATCCCGGTACGGGATGGTCGAAATTGAAAATGCCGTAATTTCCCCACCCGATGAAAGACAGCAGGGGCGGATCCCACAAAAATATCTGGTACGGCATCGGACGGCAACGCATCGAGATCCCGAAGACCATCCTCAAGTCGAGGGTGGCAGCAAATCCCATGCTTAGGCACCTGCACATCTGTTCCATGGGTTATTACCCCAAGGCCCGCGACCACTACACCTATCGCAAGAAAGGACTCCCGGAGAACTTCCTCTTTTTCTGTGTGGATGGCAGCGGCTGGTACCAGATCGGAAAGCAGCGTTTCGAGGTCGGCCCCAATGAGTTCTTCATCCTGCCACAGCATCAGGAACATTCCTACGGCAGCAGCACGGAAGATCCCTGGTCGATCTACTGGGTGCATTTCGGGGGAGAGGCCCTCACCGCTTTCAATGAAGTACAGGAGGTACAGAAGAATTTTAAGCCGGAACTCGTGCGTAATACGGGTGAGATCATCCCGGTTTTTCAAAAGATCTATAAGACACTCGAACTGGGTTACAGCATCGACAACCTGCTCTTCGCGAATATGTGCCTCTCGCAGTTCCTGACCCTGTTCATCTACAACAAGCGGCATTATGCTTCTGCGTCCAAGGACAGACTGGACTGTGTGGACAGTGCCATCCATTTCATGCAGGAGCATATCAACGACAACATCTCACTGATCGGTCTGAGCAAGACCTATAATTATTCTGTGTCGCGGTTTTCGAATCTGTTCAAGCAGAAAACCGGATATGCACCGATCGATTATTTCTTGCAGATGAAGATGCAGAAAGCCTGCCAGCTGCTGGATTTCAGCGACCGATCGATCAAGGACATCGCCTTCAGCATGGGTTTTGAAGATCCATACTATTTCTCGAAGCGATTTCGGAAGATCATCGGCGTGTCGCCCCGGAAATACCGGGCCAGCCGAAACGATGACACTAAGTTCGAGTGAGCAGGAGCGTGGGATCAGCCGGTCACCTGGTCATTCCGGGTCTTTGCATGTGTAGACTGCCTGAAGACATGCTCTGCCGCCAGAACCTGTGTCCGGAACTGCGTCACGGGTCGCTTGCTCTCGATCATCTCCAGTAACATCCGGATGGCGGTCGTTCCCATCTCAAAGGCCGGCTGCCGTACGATCGACAATGGCGGATCCAGCAGTTCGGTGATCTCAGAATTCGAGAATCCGATCAGCGCCATTTCTTCCGGAATTTTGATCTGATTTTTCTTCAAATAACGCAAACAGCCTGTGGTCAGCCGGTCTGAAGTTGCGAAGATCGCATCCGGACGATCCGGTAGATCCATCAGCGAGTTCATGATCTCCGCGGCTTCGGGCTCCGCCTGACCTCCCGGACGCGTGTGGCGGATCAATGTGTCATCCACCGGGATCCCATGTTTCTGCATGGCGGCGCGATATCCCGCTTCGCGTTCCCGTGTGATCGAAAGTCCCTCTACATTTGTAACCAGCGCGATGCGACGATACCCCTTGCGGATCAGATGCACCGTGGCATCGAAGGATCCGAGGTTGTTATCCACGATCACCTTGTGCGTATCGATATCCTGCACCACCCGGTCGAAGAAGACGATGGGAAGGCCCTTTTCGATGAGTTCACTGAACATGCTGGTGTCGTCCGTCTCATTACTGACCGATACCAACAGCCCGTCAATCGATCTCGAGGTCAGGAACTGGATCTGACGCCGCTCGCGTTCCGCTGACTCCAGACTCTGTGCGATGATCACGTTGTACCCACGATCGATCGCCACCGACTCCACGCCGTTGATGATCTCGGAAAAAAAGCGGTTTGCGATCTCTGATACGATGATGCCGATGCTGTGGCTCTTGCGCTCCCGCAGGCTCACAGCGATCGGATTGGGTTGATAGTTGATGCTGCGGGCATGCTCCAGCACCCTGCGCTTGGTTTCAGTGCTGATCTCATGACTGTCGCGCAACGCACGGGATACCGTGGAGGTTGACAGTCCCAGCGCCTGCGCGATATCCCTGATGGTGACGGCTTCGTATTTCATGACGTTTTCTGCGGTGTCTCCGGGAGGCTGTTGATACAGAAAATATACGCTAAATTCGGGAACGTTTGCGTAAATAAAGATCAATAGCGCATCCCGCCCTTCCGCATTCATGGCTAGATTGCAGGGCAGACCCTTCACTATGACCATACATTTCTCCAGACCGCTGCATCCAGTACATGCAATGATCAGATCAATATTGCTGATCGGAGGGCTCGCCTTATCGGCCGGGGCTTTCGCCCGTATCCCACTGCCCGTCCGTCCCGTTTTTAAAAAGGATACGGCGAACATACTCAAATTTGCGGCCGTACCTGATGGTGCAACCCTCAATACCCGGTCAATTCAATCCGCCATCGATGCCATTCACCGTAAAGGCGGGGGCGTAGTGCTGATACCCCGCGGACTTTGGATCACAGGGCCCATCGTGCTCAAGAGCAGGGTCAACCTGCACCTCGCCGATGGGGCGTTGCTGCAGTTCACAGACGATCACTCGCAATATTCGCTCGTAGAAGGGAACTGGGAAGGACTGCCGCAGATGCGCAACCAATCGCCCATATCCTCAACTCAGGCCACCGATATCGCGATCACCGGAAAGGGGATCATCGATGGCAACGGCGACGGATGGCGCATGGTCAAGAAAGAAAAACTCACCGAAAGCAACTGGAAGAAACTGGTCGCATCCGGTGGCTTCCTCGGCGACAACGGGAGGTCTTGGTATCCATCACAAACGTCTTTCAACGGATCGAAATATACCAATCCGGGTGTGATCTCACCTGAAAAGGATGCTGCATTTTATGAGAGCGTCAAGGATTATCTGCGCCCGAACCTGCTGGTACTCGACCGGTGCAAGCGCATCCTGCTCGAAGGCATCACCTTTCAGAATTCCGCCGCCTGGTGCCTGCATCCGCTCATGAGTGAAGACATCACCGTACGGAATATTTTCGTCAAAAATCCATGGTACGCGCAGAACGGCGATGGCATCGACCTGGAAAGCTGCCGCAACGTACTCATCGAACGATCCACCTTTGATGTGGGCGATGATGCCCTCTGCATGAAGAGCGGACGTGATGCTGCAGGACGCAAACGGGGCATGCCCGTCGAAAATGTCACCATCCGGGATTGCACGGTCTACGCCTCACACGGCGGTTTCGTCATCGGCAGCGAGATGAGCGGTGGCGCCCGGAATATCGATGTTCAGAACTGCAGTTTCATCGGCACGGACATCGGACTCAGATTCAAGACCACCCGAGGCCGTGGCGGTGTTGTCGAAAATATCAACATTCGCGACATCCACATGATCAACATTCCAGGCGAAGCCATCCTGTTTGATATGTATTACGCCGCCAAAGATCCGATCGCACTGGTTGGTGAAAAACGTGAAGCACCCCGCGTTGAATTCAAACCGGTCGATGAAACCACGCCTGTGTTCCGAAAATTCCACATCTCGAATGTACAGGTGAATGGAGCCGCCAAGGGCATCTTCCTGCGCGGTCTTCCCGAGATGTCCGTCAAGGATATCGTGCTCGAAAATATGTTCATACGCGCTGATATCGCCGTTGAATTGCAGGACGCTGAAGGCATCACCCTGAAGAACATCACCCTGGCACCGAAACAGATGGATCCCGTTGTGCAGATCACCAACAGCAAAAATATTTCCTTTGATTTGATCCGATTCCCCGGAGCTGCCCCCGCGCTTTTCCGGTTGTCGGGCGACCGCGTCTCGGATATTCACGTCAAGGGATCGGATGCCGCCGGTGCATCCTCCCGAGTCGTGGCCGAATTTGGAGCCTCTGCCGGCGCGCTCCACTGGAAATGAATATAAGTGATTGACTGACCCGGATAATTGACCTCGCATGCGCTTGCAAGAAGAACTGTTGCATAAATATGACCATCCGGAAGTTTCCCTGCCGGCACCTGACGCTTTGCAATTGTCAGAGAAAGTGATCATGTTCGGTACCGGCGTGCTCTTGCGCGGATTACCGGCACATTTCATTGAAATCGCCAACCGGCGTGGGGTTTTTAATGGTCGCATCGTGATGGTAAAATCCACGGACGGAGGGGATGCCACGCCCTTTATCCATCAGAATGGACTCTTCACACACCTCATTCAGGGCTATCGCCACGGGGAGAAAGTGGAGGAAGCCTTTGTCAACGCTTCCATCTCCCGAGTGCTGTCTGCCCGCACAGAATGGGAATCTATTAAGGCCCTCGCAAGGAATCAGGCCATATCCGTCATCATCTCCAATACCACCGAGTCTGGCATCGTGCTGGTACCCGAAGATTCCATCCATGCCGAACCGCCGGTCAGTTTTCCCGGAAAACTGCTCGCCCTGCTCCATGAACGATACGTCCATTTCAAGGGAGACCCCGAAAGGGGATGGGTGATCCTGCCGACCGAACTGATCCCTGATAATGGTCGCAAACTGCTGGAAATTTTGCGCACACTCGCCCGGCTCAATGGATTGGATCAGGCTTTCATCGATTGGGTGGAATCGGCCAATCCCTGCTGCAATACCCTGGTGGACCGCATCGTCCCCGGAAAGCCACCGAAAGACCGGCTACGCGCACTCGAAGAAAAGTTCGGATATACCGATGACCTCATGATCATGAGTGAGCCATACGCCCTCTGGGCCATCGAAACATCCCATCCAAAGGTGTCAGCCACCCTCACATTTGCCGAAGTAAACCCCGAGATCCATATTCGTCCGGATATCTCCGTCCAGCGCGAACTCAAACTACGCCTCCTCAATGGTACGCATACCTTCGTCTGTGGACCCGCCGTGCTGGCCGGTTTCCAGACGGTCGACGCCGCGATGGAAAACCCGGTATTCGGTACTTATGTCCGCCAACTTATGATAGAGGACATCATACCCGCCTTCAGGCATCCCGACATCAGCCCAGAAGATGCCGAGGCATATGCATCTTCTGTGATCGACAGATTCAGAAATCCTCAAATCGGACACCGATGGCTCTCCATAACGGTGAACTATAGCCGAAAACTGCAGATGCGTAATCTGCCGCTGATTCATCCTGCGCTGGATCGGCAGGGTATGATTCCGGAAAGAATGTCCTTCGCCCTGGCGGCCTATCTGCGATTCATGAAAGTATCCATCGGCCCGGATAACAAGTGGCGTGGATCTATTGATGGATTTGAATATGAAGTGCAGGATGAATTTTCTGCATTTTATGCCGACCTTTGGGTATCCCACAGGGATATGACAACGCTGGTGCAAAACGCATTCAATAACACAGATCTCTGGGGAGCTGACATGGGAACTGCGGCAGCCATCATCGGATCGGTGACCGGTCAGCTGGAATCGATACTCGAACTCGGAACCTTGCAGGCAATCGCCCGACTGTCAGCACATTAGACCTTGATACAACCTATTCTCATGAAACACAGGGTACTCAAAGTACATCCTGCCGACAATGTCATCGTCGCGCTTACGGATCTCGCCGCCGGTGAAACCGTCTCTTTCGAAGGACAGGACTACACCATGCAGGAAGTCATTCCGGCCAAGCATAAATTCTTTCAGACACCCATGCAGGCCGGCGATGAGATCATCATGTACGGCGTTCTGGTAGGTACCGCACAGGCAGATATCCCCGTGGGCGGCCGCATGTCCACCGAAAATGTAAAGCACGCTGCCCAGCCCTACGCTTACCGACACGTACAGCCCACATGGACGCCGCCGGACGTTTCCAAATATGCTGGCAGGACGTTCATGGGCTACCACCGCAATGATGGTCGTGTGGGTACAGCGAATTACTGGCTCTTCATCCCCACCGTTTTTTGTGAGAATCGCAATCTCGACGTGATCCGCGAAGCCATGCACAACGAACTGGGCTACGCTGTCACCGGAAAATATAAGGAATACACGCACCGCCTCCTCGATGCATGGCGCAAGGGTGAAGACATCTCCTCCGTCGATCTGTCACCTTCGGGTACCCATCACCGTGAGCGTCCTTTCCCGAATGTCGATGGCATCAAATTTCTGAATCACCAGGGAGGATGTGGCGGTACGCGTCAGGATTCTGCCGTCCTCGCCAAACTCCTCGTTGCCTATGCCGATCATCCCAATGTAGGGGGTGTCACGGTACTCAGCCTCGGCTGCCAGCACTTGCAGGTCAGCGATTTCAAAGCGGATCTGCTCAAGCATAACCCCGGATTCGATAAACCGCTGATCATCCTCGAACAGCAGCAGTCGCAAAGCGAAGAACAACTCGTCGCAGAAGCCATCCGCCGCACTTTCGAAGGGATCATGGAGATCGATCGCCAGGAGCGCAGGCCTGCGACCCTGGATAAACTCTGCATCGGTGTTAAATGTGGGGGAAGCGATGGGTTCAGTGGTATCTCTGCCAATCCGGCTGTGGGTTACTGCTCTGACCTGGTCGTCGCCCTCGGCGGAAAGATCCTGCTGGCGGAATTCCCGGAACTCTGCGGCGTGGAACAGGAACTGGTCGACAGGTCTGTATCCCGCGATACCGCTGAGAAATTCATCGGCCTCATGCAGGCCTACAGCAGCGAAGCCGAACGCGTAGGCTCCGGATTTCACATGAACCCTTCGCCCGGAAATATCCGTGATGGACTCATCACCGACGCCATCAAGAGTGCAGGTGCCGCCAAAAAGGGAGGAACCTCTCCGGTGGTTGACGTTCTTGACTACACGGAACCCGCCGTCAAACCCGGCCTCAGCCTCGTATGTACGCCGGGCAATGATGTCGAGGCCACGACCGGTAAGGCCGCCAGTGGTGCCACCCTCATCCTCTTCACGACCGGCCTGGGAACCCCAACCGGCAACCCCGTCTGCCCTACCATCAAAGTGTCCACCAATACCAAACTCACCCGGCGGATGGCGGATATCATCGACATCGACTGTGGTCCGGTCATCGAAGGTGAAAAGACCATCGAAGAGATGGGTGAGGATATCCTGGAATATTGCATCCTGGCCGCCAGTGGAGAAGTCATACCCAAGGCTGTACTCCTCAACCAGGACGACTTCATTCCGTGGAAAAGAGGCGTTAGCCTCTGATCGCCCTAAGGCATCCGATACTGGTCAAACATGGATTTATGCACATAACCGAAGGGCTATGTCAACAAGTTTCATGCCCTTGCCAGCCTCCGCGTTTCGTAAATTTGCGCAAACGAATCCCGTATGGCCATCCGTTATAACCAGGCAACGCTGAACCGCATCGAAAAGATCGTGGAAGATGCCGGATATGTGATCCGTTACGAACGCGGTAACTTCCAAAGCGGCTACTGCATTCTCGAATCCAGAAAGGTCGTGGTGCTCAATAAGTTCTTGCAGCTGGAAGGCAGGATCAATACCATCATCGACCTCATCCCCACCTTCGGCATCAACCCCGACACCCTGACGCCTGACAACCGCAGGATCTATGAAGAAGCCATGGGGCGGATCGCCACGGCAGCCGAACCGCAATCCTGACACCCCAAAAACGAATTCTTGCGCGTCACATTCCTTGGAACCGGCACCAGCAGCGGCGTACCGATGATCGGTTGCGACTGCGAGGTCTGCCTGTCACCCGATCCGATGGACCGCCGACTCAGAAGCAGTGTGATGATCGAATCAGAAGGCATGCGGATCGTCATAGATACCGGGCCTGATTTCAGATACCAGATGCTGAGGACCGGTATCCGCCAGCTGGATGCCATCCTGTTCACCCACCCGCACAAGGACCACATCGCCGGACTCGATGATGTCAGGGCCTTCAACTTCTTCTCAGGCCGTGCCATGCCCCTCTATGCCAATGAGCTCACTGAAGAGGCCCTGCGGCGGGAGTACCACTACGCATTCGCAAAAGCACGCTATCCGGGCGTTCCGGAGCTTGATATCAATCGCATCGATACCGAACCCTTCCGCATCGGTTCCCTGACCATCATCCCCATCCTGGTCTGGCACCTGAAAATGCCCGTCCTGGGCTTCCGCATCGGAGATTTCACCTACATCACAGATGCCAACCGTATTGATGATGAATCCCTCAATAAGATCAGAGGTTCCCGCGTGGTCGTTCTCAATGCCCTCCGCAAAACCCCGCACATCTCCCATTTTACCCTGGATGAAGCCGTGAGCCTGGTGAAGCAACTGGGCATCCCAAAGGCTTGGTTCACACATATCAGTCACCAGCTGGGCACCCACAGCTCCGTATCCCCCGCACTCCCGGAAGGCATCGCACTGGCCTATGACGGCCTGGTCGTTGACCTCTGAATTTCCTCCTTGCCCTCGCGGTAAAGCCTTTCGCACGCGTGCCTGGTCACGAAGTATCGCCTTCAAAACACGCAAAACTGTCCGTTAAAATACGTCTCCCTTAGCGTTGATCAGCCCTTGTGGGAACATGCGAAGCCATCAATTTCGCATCATGTCCTCTTCATCTTCCAATCAGCCTTGGTGGCGTGAAGCGCTCACCTTCTCACGCTCCGAGCGCAGCGGCATCCTGGTGCTGCTTTTCCTGCTTATTTCCGTATGGTGGATCCCTGCCATGTTTGGTAAAAAGCAGGAAACCACCCTGGCAGATCTCCGGATCGATACCCTGGTTGGACGTTTACCTGATCCACTGAATAATCGAGAGCGGTATTCCCCAACCCGCCAGACCTATTCGAAAGCACGGATAACAGAACCTGTAAAATTAGCAGAGCCCTTCCCGTTTGACCCGAATCAGGCAGGGGATGAGGTATGGCAGCGATTGGGACTGACCGACCGTACCATCGCCACGATCCGACGTTTCAGGGAAAAGGGCGGCCGTTTCAGAAAACCGGAGGATATTCAGAAGATATATGGTCTGTCACCACAGCTGGCCGACCGGCTCTTGCCTTACGTTCGTATACCCGCTTCAATCGACCGGGAAAATTCGTTTAGAAAGGATTCCCTGAACAGAAGATCCAATGACGCACGATCTCCTCCACGGGTCATGGATATCAACCGGGCCGATAGCGCCGACTGGGAGTCCCTGCCGGGTATCGGACCCACCCTGGCTGGTCGGATCGTGAAATATCGGAACAGACTTGGCGGATTTCATCGGAAGGAACAGGTCGGAGAGATCTACGGATTGGCCGACTCTCTGTTCAGATCCATAGAACCTCGTTTGCAATTTGATCAGCGTACACCACCCGACAAAATTCCCGTTAACACCGCCACATTCGAGCAACTCTCGAAGCACCCGTACATCCCGTATCGATTGGCCCGGGCCATCATCGCGTATCGAGATCAGCACGGACCTTTTTCGGCAAAGGAAGACATGCTACGCATCGCAATCATGACGCCTGATGGCCTGGAAAAGATCCTGCCATACTTGCAATTTGATCCTTGATGATCGATGGAGTGACGTTTCGGGGAAAAGTAGAATCCGGCGATCAGGCAGAGAAATGCACGATCAATCCAGAAAATCCTCCTCTTGTTTCGGCGCGTATTTATCGAACAATTTGTCGATGGCGCCGCCGAAGACGGGAAACTTGCCCTTCCAGGCGACCTTTAGCACATTCAGCTTCGACTTGTCAAATTTGTGACGCGCATATTCCAGGGTGAGATGGAAGCGCTTCTCCTTTGAGCCGGGAAGCTCGAACATAGCATCGGTCAGGATGTTTTCGCAGATCGAACGCAGTCCGCGCGCGCCCAGCTTGTATTCCAGGGCCTTCTCAACCAGAAAGTCCAGCACATCGTCGTCAACCGCCAGTTCAATACCCTCCAATTCGAAGAGCCTGCGGTATTGACGCATCAGCGCATTTTTAGGCTCAGTGAGGATCGCACGCAGGGTTTCTGCATCCAGCGGGTTCAGATAGGTAACCACCGGCAGGCGACCAAGCAATTCCGGGATCAGTCCGAAATGCTTGAGATCCTGTGCGTTGACATAACTCAGGAGATGCTTTCGCATGATCTCCTGCTCCTCTTTGTTAACATTGAAGCCGATCGCATTGGTATTCACCCGGCGGGAGATGATCTTGTCCACTCCGTCGAAAGCTCCACCGCAAATGAACAGGATGTGCTGGGTATTGATCTTGATCAGCTTCTGTTCCGGATGTTTGCGTCCACCCTGCGGGGGTACCAGCACCTCCGTTCCTTCCAGGAGCTTCAGCAAGCCCTGTTGCACACCCTCACCACTCACATCACGGGTGATGGAAGGATTGTCTCCCTTTCGGGCGATCTTGTCGATCTCGTCGATATATACAATGCCCTTTTCTGCAGCATTCACATCGTAATTGCAGATCTGCAACAGCCGGGTCAGGATACTTTCCACATCCTCGCCGACGTAACCGGCCTCCGTAAAGACCGTCGCATCCACGATCGCAAAGGGCACATTCAACATCCGGGCGATCGTTTTCGCAATGAGCGTCTTGCCGGTACCCGTCTCGCCCACCATGATGATATTGCTCTTCTCGATCTCCACTTCATTCTCCGCCTGCTTCTGCTGCAACCGCTTGTAGTGGTTGTAAACGGCCACGGCCATCACCTTCTTGGCATCATCCTGACCAATGATATATTCGTCGAGGAACTTCTTGATCTCGATCGGCTTCTTGACCGTAAGCTTGAAGTTGCCTCCCCCGGATTCCGATTTGATGTTCAGTTCCTGCTCAATGATCTCTCTCGCGTGATCCACGCAATTCTCGCAGATGTGACCCTCCTGTCCTGCGATCAGGATCTTCACTTCCTCACGGTTTCTGCCGCAAAACGAGCAATGCAGGGTAGACTTGGCCATAGATGTCGAGTATTCAAACGATAAAGTTATGCATAAAATCTGAAGCCTCAAAGGTGGTGACTCGCACCCCTTTGAGGCTTCAGATTCAGGCCGGTACGAAACCCGGCCCTCAGTCAGATCTTGTGGATGACCGCATCCACGATCCCGTATTTGACGGATTCTTCGGCATTCATCCAGTAATCGCGATCGAAGTCTTTCATGACCTTTTCGAAAGTTTGTCCGCAGTTATCAGCGATGATGCGGGCGCCCAGTTCCTTGATCTTCCGGATCTGCTCCGCCATGATCTCCAGGTCTGCTGACGTACCCTGTCCGCCGCCGCTCGGCTGGTGGATCATCACTTCACCGTGCGGAAAAATGAACCTGCGACCCTTCGCGCCGCCACTGAGCAGGATGGATCCCATGGAGGCAGCCATGCCCATGCAGACGGTGGAAACAGGAGAGGAGATCATCTGCATGGTATCGTAAATGACCATGCCGTGGGTGACAACGCCGCCCGGACTGTTGATGTAAAAAGTGATCTCCTTACCTGGGTCCATGGCTTCCAGGAAAAGGAGGCGGTTGGTGATGTCCTTGGCACTCCGCTCATCGACGGCTCCCCAGAGAAAGACCTTGCGCTGCTCGATGAATTTCTTGTCGAACTGCGCCGCCGTCATCAGGTTCTCCATCATATTACCTGCCGGTGCGGCGGGCTCCTCGTCTTCACCCCGGATCACCGGGGCCTTGTATGTATGCGTTTTCATCTGTCTGTGTTTGTTGGATACTGTCAACTACCCGAAGGCACGTTCATCATGCTTTCTTGGCCTTACGGGGATTGGTGATCAGGACTTCATCCACGAGGCCGTATTCTTTCGCCTCCAGTGCCGTCATCCAGAAATCACGGTCGAAATCGGCGGCGATCCGCTCCACGGGCTGTCCGCTGTGCTGGGAGACCACTTCGTAGAGCTCATGCTTCAACTTCTTCACCTGCGCCACCGTGATCTCGATATCGCTCGCCTGACCACCCGCACCTGCACTCGGCTGGTGCATCATGATCCGGGAATGCTTCAGTGCCGTACGCTTGCCGTGCGTGCCCGCAGACATCAGCACTGCCGCCATGCTCGCCGCCACACCGATGCAGATCGTCGATACATCCGGCGTAACATACTGCATGGTGTCGTAGACACCCATGCCCGAATAAACGGATCCTCCCGGACTGTTGATGTACATCTGGATATCGCGCGACCGGTCGGTGCTGTCCAGGAACAACAACTGCGCCGTGATGATATTGGCCACCTCGTCCGTGATCGGATAGCCCAGGAAGATGATCCTGTCCATCATCAGACGGCTGTATACGTCCATCACCGCCACGTTCATCGGACGTTCCTCGATGATGTTCGGGGTCAGGTTCGTCACCACGTGATTCGCATAGCCGTGCAGGGTATGGCTGCCGATGCCTCTGCCCTTGACCGCAAACTTCTCGAACTCCTTACCAAGGTTCATATAAAGGGTTTTCTGGATGAATCTGCAAGTTACGACATCTGCCGCCCAAAATCCATGCTAAACTCACGGACAGGACATTTCGGCAGTCCGCTTGCAGGCCTTGTGCGGCTATGCCATGTTCGACTTGCAGAAACCAGCAAAGTCGATCATTTTACCCCCACATTCATTCGAACTCATCGGTACACGTTCTGCCAAAAAGGCACCATAGCCATGCCGCCCAACAGCATACAGATCATAATTTTCTTGCATTCCGCTGCGCCTTCAATGCCAGCTCCGTCGCCAAAAAACAGTGCGCCTGCGTCATGGCCGTCTCCGTCCGGTTCAGGACATCGTCCACAAACAGCCGTCCGAAGGGCAGGGCGACATCGTTGCAGTCGATGTGCACCGTCTCCTTCCCATTGGCCATGTACAACTGGTTGCCACGATCCAACCGCGCGATGTCGATATTCTTTCGGATCTCTATGAACCCCTCCGTCCCCAGGATCGTAAGCCGCCCATCGCCCCAGGTCTTCAGGCCGTTGGGCGTGAACCAGTCGACACGCAGGTAGCCGGTGCCGCCATTACCCTTCACCATCACATCCCCGAAATCCTCAAACTCGGGATACTGCGGGTGGTTGACATTACCGACCTGCGAAGCCACGACCTCCGCCTCCGTCGATCCCGTGAAATGCAGGAACTGGTCCAGCTGATGCGACCCGATATCCGTTATGATCCCACCGAAGTACTTTTTATCGAAAAACCATTCGGGCCTCGATTTCGGATTCATCCGGTGAGGCCCGGTACCGATGGTCTGCACCACCTTGCCGATCGCCCCCGCCTTCACCAGCTCCCCAGCTTTGATCGTGGCCCGGTTCTCGAACCGCTCGCTGTACATGATCGAATAAATACGTTTGGTCTCTTTCTGCGCCTTGCGGACGGCCGCGAGTTGATCCAGCGACGTGATCCCCGGTTTGTCCACCAGATAGTCTTTCCCATGCTTCATGACCTCAATGCCCAGCGGGCCGCGGGTCGAAGGGATGCCAGAACTCAGGATCACCTGGATGCTGTTGTCTTCCAGGATCTCGCGGGGATCCTTCGCTACCTTGACCGTCGGATAAGCTTTCACGAATCCCGCCAGCAGATCGGGCTCCTTTGCATACACGCCTACCAGCTCACCGCCCCCGGCGATGAGGGCATTCGCCATGCCATAGATATGTCCGTGATTGATGTTGATCACCGAAAACCGGATCCTGGCCGGACCGGGTTTTTCTATGACGGCCGACTTTTCCCGGAAGGAGGAAAAGGTCATCAGGCCGCCGGCGGCGACCATCGATCGGATGAAATGACGACGTGCGGGCATGTGCAATTTTTGCTCAATGTACTTCATCGCACGCAAAAGAAACGGGGTGTGGAATCTCCACACCCCGTTGAAACATCAAGAAATCGATGTAAATTTTTATCTCGATCCGCCATCAATGCTCGTGGCGGTGCGCTTCCAGCTCCTTGGAGAATACGTCCTCGCTCACCACCTTTTCAACCGGCACGACCTGTGTCGCAGCCCACTGGAAGATCTTCTCGGTCAGTACACGCCGATAAGCACCGTCCACCTGCTGCTCGTCCTTCATCATGCGTTCTACATATCCGTCGATCCAGTCGAGATTGGCGCCACCCAGGTTCATGCCACCGAAATAACTCAACACCTGCATGCGCAGCTGGTTCATCACTTCTTCGCGGCCCACCTGGATGCCCTGCTCCTGAACGATCCGGTCACTCACCAGTGTCCAGCGCAACTGATTGCGGAAAGTCGGGAACTCCGACTCCACTTCATCTGCCGACTTGGGCTTCTCCTGACCTTCCATCATCCAGCGACGCAGGAAAGCTTCAGGGAATTCCATCGGGGTCTGCTCATTGAGGATATGATAAAGTTCGTGATGCAGGTGATTGTCGGCCTGCGTATCCCAGTACTGCTGAATATCGGTCTTGATCTGTGCGCGGTAAGCTTCTTCCGTTTTTATCTCCTTGCCGGGCATCACTTCGTTGAAGAAATCCTCGTTCAGCTCACGCTTCTCGACGAAACCCACCTTGGCGATGGTCATCTTGAACCATTGCTGGAGCGAAGCGGGATCATCCTTATCGAGCTTCAGGTCGGTGATCAGCCACTCGCGTTCCTTCTCATCGAAAGCTTCCGCCAATTGAAGTACAACACTGTCGTCTTTCTTTAGACCCATCAACTTGGCCTGGAAGGCAGGACTGAAATACTTCACCAACAATGAGTTCTCCACTGCCGTGGCACCTTCTGTCGCATTTCCTTCTGCATCACAGGGCAGGAAAATAACGTTCAGGATATGATCTTCGGATCCTGCCGCCTCAGGCTCGGTCATGTTGCCCGATTTCATGCGCATGCGTTCCGACTCTACCTCCACCATTGTATCTGTCACCTCAACCTTGTATTTGGTGACGCTTTTTCCGGACAGATCCACCACCTTGAAATCAGGCTTCAGACCCACTTCGAAGTTAAATTCAAAATCCCCCGGGGTATTGACATCGAGCTTGTTGGGGTCGTTGTCAGCAGAAGGCAGCGGCTGGGCGAAGATGTCGAGCTTCTCTTCCTGCAGATAACCCATCAGGGCACGCTCCACCGAACGAAGCACTTCCTCGCTGAAGACGGCCGCGCCGTACATCTTGCGGATCATGCCCGTGGGCACCATGCCCTTCCGGAAACCCGGAATATTGGCATTCTTGGCATAGTTCTTCAGTGATTTTTCGAAGGCGGGCATGTAATCTTCCTTCGTCACGGTAACACTGATCTTGTCGGTCAGGAGCGCTGTCTGCGCCCGGGTAACTGTTGGCATACTTGCTGTTTTCTGAATGCTGTCTTATCTAATATTTCGGGACAGACCCCGATGCCGGCGTTCGCCGTTGTCGGGGGGAGGTGCGGGTGAAGGGACTCGAACCCCCAAGCCTTGCGGCACCAGATCCTAAGTCTGGCGTGTCTGCCAATTTCACCACACCCGCATGAAATCCCGCCGTCCTCCGGGATCGCGCCAGGCGCAATCCCAAATCCCGACTCCGGTCTTTCAGGGCCGCAAAGGTATTGGATTCCCCACACATTATCCACGTCCGCCCGTTTTTCAGTAAATTTGAAGTCATGGACACCCAGGAGTCGATACAGGCATCCCCCCGCTACAACCTGACGGAGGATCAGGAGAAGAAAGAGATCGTTCGTCAGTACAGGGCACTCCTCAAGTTCCTGAAGCCCAAGGTCAAGGCGGGCGATAAGGGATTGCTGCGCAGGGCATTCGAGATGGCCGTGGACGCACACAAGACCATGAGACGCAAAAGTGGAGAGCCCTACATCTTTCACCCCCTCGCCGTCTCCCGCATCTGCGTCGAAGAGATCGGCCTCGGCATCCGCTCCACCATCTGCGCCCTCCTGCACGACACCGTGGAGGATACTGATATAACGCTGGAGGATGTTCAACGGGAGTTTGGGACCGAGATCGCACGCATCATCGACGGACTGACCAAGATCTCCACCGTCGAAGATACCAGCACCTCCCGGCAGGCAGAAAATTTCCGCAAGATCCTCCTGACCCTGACGGATGATCCCAGGGTCATCCTCATCAAGCTGGCCGACCGCCTCCACAACATGCGGACGCTCGACAGCATGAAACGGGAGAAACAGCTCAAAGTATCCTCCGAAACGGTCTACATATACGCGCCCCTGGCCCACCGGATGGGTCTCTACGCCATCAAGACGGAGATGGAGGACCTGGCGATGAAGTACCTCGAGCCGGACATATACAGGGAGATCGCCCGCAAACTCGCCGAAACCAAGCGAGAAAGGACCCGCTACATCAATGAGTTCATCCGCCCCATCCGGGAGAAAATGGACAGGGCAGATTTCATCTATGAAATTTACGGCCGGCCGAAATCGATCCACTCCATCTGGAGCAAGATGAAGAAAAAGGGCGTTGAATTTGAAGAGGTGTACGACCTTTTCGCGATCCGCATCATCGTGGACGGACCCCAGGAAAAAGAAAAGGAGGACTGCTGGAAGATCTACTCCTTCATCACCGACATGTACACCCCTTCGCCGGAGCGCCTGCGCGACTGGCTCAGCAATCCCAAATCCAACGGCTACGAAGCCCTGCACACCACCGTCATGGGGCCCCAGGGCAAATGGGTCGAGATCCAGATCCGCTCCCGGCGGATGAATGAGATCGCAGAGAAGGGCCTCGCCGCCCACTGGAAATACAAGGAGGGGGGTGGACAGGAAGGCGATCGCTTCGACCAGTGGTTCGGACAGATCCGCGAAGCCCTCGGCAACCAGGAGCTCAGTTCCATCGATTTTCTGCAAGATTTCAAGACCTCCTTCCTGGCCGAGGAGATCTATGTCTTTACGCCCAAAGGTGATGTAAAGATGCTGCCCATCGGCTCCACGGCCCTCGACTTCGCCTTCTCCATCCACACCGCCGTGGGCTCCCGGTGCATCGGCGCCAAGGTCAACCACAAACTCGTACCCATCGGCCATAAGCTCCGCAGTGGCGATCAGATCGAGATCATCACCTCCAATAAACAGAAGCCTAACGAGGACTGGCTCGCCCTGGTCGTCACCGCCAAGGCCAAATCGCGCATCAAGGACGCCCTCAAGGAAGAAAAGCGACGCATTGCGGATGAAGGGAAATATATCCTCCAGCGCCGGCTCGAATCCCTGGGCG
This sequence comes from Chitinophagaceae bacterium, assembly GCA_021299955.1. GTDB lineage: Bacteria > Bacteroidota > Bacteroidia > Chitinophagales > Chitinophagaceae > Pollutibacter. The sequence continues at coordinate 7,074 of JAJTFQ010000052.1, read as the reverse complement.
CCGGCTATCATCAGCAAAACATCGAAGAAGTCACCAATTTCTACAAGCAGTCTTCCGCCCTCGACCTCTTCTATCAGATTGCGGTCAAGGCCATCGACCTCAGGGAATTGAAAGACTTCAAGGTACACGGCGACCGGCTCGAAGCACCAAAACCCATAAAAACAGAACCCGAACCCCGGCCCGAGTCCGAAGCCGCCCGTCCGCAACCCCGAAAGGATACAGAACTCATCATCTTCGGCGAAAGCGGCGATAAGGTCATGTACCACCTCGCCAACTGCTGCAAGCCCATCCCCGGCGACAATGTATTCGGCTTCGTATCCACCGGCAAGGGACTTGTCATCCACCGCACCAATTGCCCCAATGCCGCCCGGCTCATGGCGAACTTCGGGCATCGCGTGGTCAAGACCAAATGGGCCAAGAACAAGGAGATATCCTTCCTCACCGGCCTGCGCATTACCGGCATCGACGATGTAGGCGTCATCCACAAGATCACCAACCTCATCAGCGGAGAACTGCGCATCAACATCAACGCCATCACCGTCGAAGCCCAGGACGGCATCTTCCACGGAAATATCAGACTCTATGTGCACGACAAGGAAGAGCTCGACAATCTTGTGCTCCGCCTCAAATCCCTCCCCGGCATCCATGCCGTGGAACGTTACGACACCGATCCCGCCCTGCAGGAGAGCTATTAAATTTCACCCATAAGCGTCATTCGATTACTTTTGTGCCGCCTTTGGCAAAAACACATACAGGATGATCGACGTACTGCTGGGACTTCAATGGGGTGACGAGGGAAAAGGGAAGATCGTAGACTTCTTCGCACCCGATTACGATATCATCGCCCGTTTCCAGGGCGGCCCCAATGCCGGCCACACCCTGTACGTGGATGGGCAGAAAGTGGTGCTGCACCAGATCCCCTCGGGCATCTTCCACCCGCACACCGACAACCTCATCGGCAGTGGCGTCGTCCTCGATCCCGTCACCCTGCTGCGCGAATTCCAGAAAGTGGAGGCGATGGGTGTCGATCCCCGCAAGAACCTCTGCATTTCTGAAAGAACACATCTGATCCTGCCCACCCACCGGGCACTCGATAAGGCCTCGGAACTCTCCAAGGGAGAAGAAAAGATCGGATCGACCCTCAAGGGGATCGGCCCGGCCTATATGGATAAGACCGGCCGCAACGGACTCCGCGTGGGCGATATCCTGGACAGGAACTTCACCACACAATACATCCGCCTCCGGCTTAAACATCAGAAGATACTCGACTCCTTCGGCTTCCGCGAAGACATCACCGACTGGGAAGAGGAATTCTTTGAAGCGATCGAACTGCTCCGTCAGCTCAGGATCGTCAACGGAGAATACCACATCAACGAACAACTGCGCAACGGTAAGAAAGTCCTGGCAGAAGGAGCCCAGGGCAGCATGCTCGATGTCGATTTTGGTACCTTCCCCTTCGTTACCTCCTCCAATACCATCTCCGCCGGCGTCTGCTCCGGACTGGGCGTCGCGCCTCAGAAGATCCGCGAAGTCATCGGCGTCACCAAGGCCTACTGCACCCGCGTAGGCAGTGGCCCCTTCCCGACAGAACTCCATGACGACACCGGCGAACTGCTGCGCAAGACAGGCAACGAATTCGGAGCCACCACCGGTCGCCCCCGCCGTTGCGGATGGATCGACCTGGTCGCCCTCGACTTCGCCTGCATGATCAACGGCGTCACACAAATCGTGATGACAAAATCAGACGTACTCGACGCATTCCCAGTGCTCAACGTATGCGAAGCTTACATGATCGACGGACGCGAGGTCAACCGCGTGCCCTATCAGATGCAGAAGACGGAGATCGATCCCTTGTATACACCCTTCGAAGGATGGATGACAGATATCACCCGGATCAACACCTATGAGGCCTTGCCGGAGCGCATGAAGACGTACATTGCACATATCAACGCCAGGCTCGGCGTACCGGTCAGATACATTTCCAATGGCCCGGGCCGAACCCAGATCATTGATGTCCAAAAGGGCTAAATCTGTTGATTTTACTGAGGAAAAAAAATTTGGAGATTTAAAATTCTCGCTGAAATTTTACGCTTAGAACCGCTGAATTGTATGGCCAAAGCTGAAAAACCAAAGAAGACGCCGGCGAAGAAATCCGCCGCTCCCGCTGCGAAATCCTCCAAGCCGAAAGCGCCTGCCAAATCCGCCAAAAAGGATGAGGAAGAGGATGACGAGCTGCTCGATGACGAGAAGCCCTCCAAGAGCGGCGTGGCCAAGCCCACGGCGTCTTCCAGGAAGAAGGCATCCGCTGACGACGATGACGAAGAAGCGGAAGACATCGTAGACGATTGGGAGAAACCTGAAGAAGAGGATAACTGGGATCCGGATTTCGACGAATTCGACGTGCCCAAATCAAAGGCCCGGAAGACTACCGGCGGCAAGAAGGCTGCGGATGACGACGATTTCTCCATCGACGACGAGTTCAAGGACATGGGACTCTTCGATGACAACGGAGGTTTCGACGACGACGACGACGTCTTCTGACGGCTACTCTAAAATATGACGACAAAGAGGCTCACGGGAGCCTCTTTGTCGTTTATGCGCTTTTGCATACCTTCCTCAAAACGTTTTCGCATGTCTCCTATCCTCGCTGAACTGATCGGCACCGCACTGGTCATCATCTTCGGTAACGGCGTCGTCGCCAACACCCTGCTCCATCGTTCCAAGGGCCTCAACGGAGGTTGGATCGTCATCACCCTCGGCTGGGGCATGGCCGTTTTCATCGGTGTCTACGCCTCCGCCGATGCCAGCGGCGCTCACCTCAATCCGGCTGTCACCCTCGCACTCGCCCAACTCGGCAGATTCGAATGGAGCCAGGTACCCGGTTATGTGGCCGCACAGTTTGCCGGAGCGTCCATAGGGCAGATCCTCGTCTGGATCACATACCGCCAGCACTTCGATGCAACGGAAGACACCGGACTCAAGCGCGCCTGCTTCTGTACAGAACCCGCCATCCGTCATCTGCCCTCCAACTTTGTCACCGAAACCATCGCCACTTTCGTATTTGTGCTCTCCATCCTCTTCATTCAGGGGCCGGATGCAGGCCTCGGCTCCCTCAAGGCCCTGCCGGTGGCCCTCCTGGTGCTCGCCATGGGCCTCAGCCTGGGTGGCCCGACAGGATATGCCATCAACCCGATCCGCGACCTCGCCCCCCGCGTGATGCACGCCATCCTGCCGTTGAAGGGCAAGGGCGACTCAGACTGGGCATATGCATGGGTGCCCGTACTCGGACCCGCCCTGGGAGGCATCCTGGCCGCACTGGTCTATCCCCTGCTCTCCTGACCCCGATCCAAAACCGATCCGGAACCCGAAAAGTGGAAAAAACCCCGCTTTTCGGGTTTTTCATTCTCCAATTAGGCTTTTTTATCTCTTTTTACGTGCTTACCTTTGCGCCCCGATTGAAAAAATCACCTCATATCTCATACTATGGCCAACAACGGTAAAATCAAACAGATCATCGGTGCGGTGGTGGACGTGCAATTCGACGGACAACTCCCCGAAATCTACAACGCACTCGAGCTGAAGAAGGAAAACGGCGAAAAGCTGGTCCTCGAAGTGCAACAGCACCTGGGTGAAGACAGCGTGCGCACCATCGCCATGGATGGTACCGAAGGCCTGGTCAGAGGCATGCAGGTGACAGATACCGGAAAGGCCATCGCCATGCCCACCGGCGAAGGCATCAACGGACGTCTCTTCAACGTGACCGGCGACCCCATCGACGGACTTCCCGCCGTATCCAAAGAAAATGGCCGCGCCATCCACGCCAAGCCGCCGTTGTTCGAAAACCTCAGCACCGCAACCGAAGTACTCTTCACCGGTATCAAGGTCATCGACCTGATCGAACCCTACGCCAAGGGCGGTAAGATCGGTCTCTTCGGTGGCGCAGGTGTAGGTAAGACCGTACTCATCCAGGAATTGATCAACAACATCGCCAAGGGATATGGTGGTCTCTCCGTATTCGCCGGCGTGGGTGAGCGTACCCGCGAAGGAAATGACCTGCTGCGTGAAATGATCGAAGCAGGGATCATGAAGTACGGCGACGACTTCAAACACAGCATGGAAGAAGGCGGTTGGGACCTCGACAAGGTCGATATGGAAGGCCTGAAGGAATCCAAAGCCACCTTCGTTTTCGGCCAGATGAACGAACCCCCCGGAGCCCGCGCCCGTGTGGCCCTCAGCGGTCTGACCATCGCCGAATACTTCCGCGATGGCGACGGACAGGGCAAGGGAAAGGATATCCTCTTCTTCGTAGATAATATCTTCCGATTCACCCAGGCAGGTTCCGAAGTGTCAGCCCTCCTCGGTCGGATGCCCTCCGCCGTAGGTTACCAGCCAACCCTTGCCACCGAGATGGGTCTCATGCAGGAACGCATCACCTCTACCCGCAATGGTTCCATCACCTCCGTACAGGCAGTTTACGTACCTGCGGATGACCTGACAGACCCTGCACCGGCTACCACCTTCGCTCACCTCGACGCCACCACGGTACTCAGCCGGAAGATCGCTGACCTCGGTATCTACCCCGCTGTAGATCCGCTCGACTCCACCTCCCGGATCCTGACGCCGCTGATCGTAGGCGAAGCACACTACACCTGCGCCAACCGCGTGAAACTGATCCTCCAGCGCTATAAGGAACTGCAGGACATCATCGCGATCCTCGGTATGGATGAGTTGAGCGACGAAGATAAGCTGACCGTAAGCCGCGCACGCCGCGTTCAGCGCTTCCTCAGTCAGCCCTTCCATGTGGCCGAGCAGTTCACCGGTCTCAAGGGCGTATTCGTAAGCATCGAAGACACCATCCGCGGATTCAATATGATCATGGATGGCGAAGTGGACGAATACCCCGAAGCAGCCTTCAACCTGGTCGGCACCATCGAAGACGCCATCGAAAAGGGAAAGAAGATGCTCGCCGCCGCCAAGGGCTGAAGTACCGCAAACTAAATACCAACCATGCAACTCGAGATACTCACTCCGGAAAAGAAACTTTACAGCGGAGAGATCTACGGCATCCAGCTCCCCGGCATCTCCGGTTCCTTCGAAGTCCTGGAGAAGCACGCGCCCATGGTCAGCGCACTCGGCAAGGGTTCCGTCAAGGTCCTGCTCGACAAGTCGGGAAACAATACCACCCGCTTCACCATCTCCGGCGGATTCATCGAAGTGCTGGATAACCGGGTTTCTGTGCTCGTAGAGGGCGCTACCCAGCAATAAGCCGGATCTCGCAAGCGCAAATGACATAACTACAAGGGTCACCGGTCAACGGTGACCCTTTCTCTTGCCCCCAAACCAGTTCTATTCACTCTCACCCGAACATGAACCGCAGCCCGATGCCGACACCCAGGCCGATACAAGCCCACCGGACCATTTCGGCATGTTTCTTCCTGTGCGGTTTTGTGTTCGCCACCTGGGCTGCACGGATACCCTCGGTAAAAGATGCCTTCCGGCTCGACGAAGGGGCACTCGGCACCCTGCTGTTCATGCTTCCGCTTGGTTCGATACTGGCATTGCCCGTGGCTGGCTGGGTGATACACCGGCTCGGTAGCCGGATCGTTACCACCATTTCCCTTTTTCTATATAGCGGTCTGCTGGTGATGCTCTCTCTTGTGGACACCTTGCCGACCCTCTCCGTCATTCTGTTCCTCTTCGGATTTGTCGGAGATTTCCTGAATATTTCCATGAACACGCAGGGGCTGACCGTACAGCATGCCCGGGGGAAACCCATACTGTCCGGACTCCACGCGCAATGGAGCTTCGGGGCACTGACCGGGGCCGCCTTCGGTGGGTGGACCCTGCGCATGGCCTGGCCCACGCAACTGCATTTCTCTGCCGTCGGACTCATCAGCGTCATACCCTGCCTGGTCATGATGCGCTTTCTGCTGCCCGAACCTGAAAAGGAACCCGACCGCCAGGTCTTCCGCTGGCCGACCTCCGCCCTCTGGCTGCTTGGGATCATCTGTTTCTGCAATACCATGGCAGAAGGTGCCATGGCCGATTGGAGCTCGCTCTACTACAGACAGACGCTGACGGATACTGCGGGGGTGAGTACGACGGGCTATGTGGCCTTCACCCTGTCCATGGCGCTCGGCCGACTGGCCGGTGACCGGATCATCGGTTGGCTGGGTTACCGAAAGACGTTGATGTCCAATGGATTGCTGATTGCTGCAGGCCTCGGTTTCGCCCTGCTGTGGCCGGAGCCTGCAGCCGTGATCACAGGGTTCTCCGCGGTGGGACTGGGTGTTTCATCCGTCATCCCCATCGCCTATATGATGGCCGGACGTTCGCGGGACATGGCACCTGCCGCGGCCCTCGCCAGTGTAAGTGCCATCGGTTTCACGGGATTCCTGATCGGACCTCCGCTCATCGGTCTGATCGCCGATGCCAGTTCCTTGTCCTGGGGGCTGGCCCTGGTCGCCCTGCTGGGCATCGGGATCACACTATTCTCCCTGCGCGTAAGATCCGACCTGTGAGGAGCATACGCAGACCCGCCCGCATCCGGGGCCATCAGGTCACAGGCTGTAAAAGCTAATTAGAATTCAGTTCAGCGATGGATCCAATGGAAAATTGACAAGCATTTCGTATTCCCCACCCATCTCGCGCAGACTATTTTTCCATACCTCCGATGCTTTGCCGGGGAAGATGAGTTTCCTGGAACCGGGTGCCACCAGCCAGCTTCTTTCGGCAATCTCAGCTTCCAGCTGGCCCTCCGTCCAACCGGAATAACCGATGAAAAACCGGATCTGCCGACGATCGATACGACCCGCCTTCAGCAGCCGGACGGCCAGTTCGAAATCGCCTCCCCAGTAGATCCCGTCCCGCAACTCGGTGCCGCCAGGAATCTCCACCGGAAACTGATGGATGAAATGAAGCGTATCCCGTTGAACGGGACCGCCGTCATTGACGATATTGTCCATGCCCTCAAGGTCCGGGATCAGATCTTCGAGCGTGTGATTTGTCTTTCTGTTGAGCACCAGTCCGAAACTACCTTCGGGTTTGTGCTCACAGAGCAGCACCACCGACCTG
>JAJTFQ010000051.1 GCA_021299955.1 Chitinophagaceae bacterium | reverse complement strand
CCGGCACATGTATATCTTCGGTTACCTGTTCAGCACCTTTCTGGGCATGGACTGCTCGTTCTCTGTGCCGTCTGCCTCGCATGATCTCCCGTCAGGCATTCCGGTGATCTCTTATACGGACCATCCCGTAGCCGGGGCGTTCCATGTCAGACCGCAGGGGATACTTTCTGCATCGGGGATCCCGTCGGCCCCTGATATGGTTGAACGTTCCGGCCGATTGTCTTATTTTTTTGGGTCCTCCGGGGCAGACTTCCCATTCGATATTTTTGCCGCATCCTTCTATCTGCTCAGCAGGGCGGAGGAATACCATGGAGATCCTCCGGATGCATTCGGCCGCTATCATCACATCCATTCCCTCGCCTACAGGCATGGCTTCCTGGACCTTCCCCTGATCGACGGATGGATGGCGCAGTTCAGGGATGCATTGACGCATCGCTTTCCATCGATCTCCTTCCTGTCACCCGGCTTCGAATTCCGGCCCGGTTATGACATTGATATCGCATGGGCCTATCGGTCGCGAGGAGCTGTCCGTACGCTCGCCGGATCGCTGAGGTCGGTGGTCTCGGGCCGTTTCCGGGACGTCATCAGGCGACTGGAGGTCTTGCTGGGACGATCTCCGGATCCATATGACAGTTATGACCGGCTGGATGCCCTGCATGCGGCCTATGGTTTGCACCCGCGCTATTTTTTTCTGCTGGCGACGAAGTTGCAGGGGGTGGACCGGAATCCTGATCCCCGGTCGCAGGCTGTCCGAACACTGGTCATAAGGCATGCCAAACATTATCCGGTCGGCATGCATCCGTCCTGGCGGAGCGAAGATGATCCGAAGGCCTTCCGCGAGGAAAAAGCGCTGCTGGAGGGGCTGATCGGCGGAAAAGTGACGGCTTCGAGGCAGCATTATCTAAGATTTCAATTGCCTGATACTTACCGGCGACTGATTGCCGCCGGGATCACCGATGATCATTCGATGGGCTATGGGGAAGTGAATGGGTTTCGGGCCTCTGTATCACGGCCATTTCCCTGGTACGATCTGTTGGCCGAGCGGGAAACACCACTGTTGGTCCACCCGTTCTGTTTCATGGATGCCACGGCCTTTCATGAGCTGGGCATGTCGCCGGAGGAGGCTTACGGTCAACTTGAGGGCTATCTCAGTGTCATCCGCGCATCCGGCGGCTGCATGACAACGATCTTCCACAATTCTATGCTGGGTACCTGGCCATCCCATGCCGGCTGGTACGATATGTACGCCCGATTTTTAGACAGGGTCTGCGATGCCGGTTCTTCATCATCCGGCCTTCTGTCTGGATGATCTTCTGAATCCGGTGTTGACCAGGAATACGCCGCCGAGGGTGATCAGGGTGCCGATGGCGATGGTCAGACTCAGTTTTTCGTGATTGAGGAGGGCGCCCAGGATGACGGCCACGATCGGGTTGATATAGGCGTAGACCGAAGCCTGGGCCGGGGGCAGTCGTTTCAGGGCATAAATGAAGGCGGCGAAGGTCATGATCGAACCCAGCAGTACCAGGTAGGTGATGGCGAACCATCCGTCGAATGGAATGGCATTGAGGGGAAGGTATTCGCCGGTAGCCCGGGCGAGGGAGATGAACATGATCCCGCTGAGGAACATTTGCCACCCGAGGCTGTAATACGGGTCAAGGTCCTTCGCATGCCGAACGGTGTACAGGGTACCGACCGCCCATGTCATCGATGCGATCAGTCCCATCGAGGTGCCGGTGATGAAAGCGGTGCTGAGTTCCGCCCGAAGGTGGTCTGAGAAAACCACCAGGATCCCGCTGAAGCCCAGCAATAGTCCGAGTGTGGTCATCAGGTTGATTTTCGATTCCCGGAACATCAGCAGGCTGAAGATCGCGATCCATATCGGGGATATGGCGCCGATGACCGCCGCCATGCCGCTGGGAATGAACTTTACGGACCAGGTACTGAGGCCGTTGCTGATCAGGAACATGATCAGGCCCATCCACAGGAATTGCAGGAGTTGAGACCGAGATGGCCAGGCATGTCCTTTCCAGGTGAAGAATGCGATGTAGACGCTTCCGCCGATCAGGTGTCGGATGCCCGACATTTGCAGCACGGGCATGGCGGCTACGCCTCGGGACGATACCAGCCAGGTGGTGCCCCACATGAAACTGACCAGTCCCACGGCCGCCAGGGCCTTCGTCCTGTCCGTTCGCTTTGGATCCTTCAACGGTTGAAGGGTCCCCCGGGCCACATCCAGCAGGCTGTCGAGTATGTTCCTTACCGGATTTGCCATGTAGTGGTTTGAGCTCAGTGCCTGAAATGGCGCATGCCGGTGATCACGAGTGCCAGGCCATTTTCCTGGCAGAATGTGACTGAATCCTTATCCCGGATCGATCCGCCGGGTTGAATGAAGGCGGTAATGCCGGCTTCATGGCCCATGCGGACGCAATCATCGAATGGGAAGAAGGCATCACTCGCCATGACGGCTCCATGGGTGTCCGCACCGAACTGTCGTGCCTTTTCCAGGGATTGCCTGAGCGAATCGATCCGTGAAGTTTGTCCGCAGCCCTTACCGATCAGTCGTGCGTCTTTCACGAGCGCGATGGCATTTGACTTGAGGTGCTTGCAGAGAATGTTGGCGAAACGGAGGTCGCGCTGTTCGGATACGGTTGCAGGCCGGGCTCCTGCATCCTCCCATTTTGAGATGTCACCCTGGTCGGTTGCCTGTGCCAGCACGCCGCCCAGCAGGGATTTATACTGACGGGCGGGTTTGAAGCCTTCCAGCTGGCGCAGCAGGATCCGGTTCTTTCGGGTTCGGAGGATATCCAGGGCGGCGGCTTCGTACCCGGGTGCGATCAGTACTTCAAAGAAGATCTCGCTGATGGCTTCCGCTGTGGCGGTGTCGATGGTTTGGTTACAGACGAGCACTCCGCCGAAGGCGCTTTCGGGATCACCGGAGAGGGCTGCCTCCCAGGCGTCGCGGACGGTTCCGCGTTGGGCGGCACCGCAGACATTCGTGTGCTTGATGATGGCGAAGATCGCTTCATCGGCATTTTCGAAGTCTGCCATGAGCTGGACGGCCGCATCCACATCGACGAGGTTGTTGTAGGAAAGTTCCTTTCCGTTGAGTTGTTCGAAGAGGCGGTTAAGGTCGCCGTAGAAAACACCGGCCTGATGCGGGTTTTCGCCATAGCGCATGGGTTGTGCCCCTTCGACGGAATCGATGAAATGGCCTTCCCCGCCGGGATTGAAATACCGGGCGATCACGGCGTCGTAGTGACCGACCACTGAAAATGCCCGTGCGGCGTACTTCCTGCGTTGTTCGAGGGTGGTTGCGCCGGATTGTTCCCGCAGCAATTCGCATATGCCGGCGTAATCGTTCCGGGAGGATATGACCAGTACGTCCTGGTGATTCTTTGCTGCGGCCCTGATCATCGAAGGACCGCCTATGTCGATCTTTTCGATGATGGCTTTTTCGTCCTGCGTATTGCGTACTGTTTCCTCAAAGGGATAGAGGTCGACGATCACCATGTCGATCTCCGGGATATCATGACTTTTCATTTCCTCAAGATCCTGCAACAGGCCTCGGCGTCCGAGGATGCCTCCGAAGATCTTCGGGTGAAGGGTCTTGACCCTGCCGCCGAGGATGGAGGGGTAGGAAGTGACGGATTCTACCGGAACACAGGGAATACCCAGCTGTTCGAGGTGAGATTGTGTACCACCGGTTGAGTAGATGGTCACCTTGAGTTCGTGCAGGAGTCGGGCCAGGGGTTCGAGACCGTCTTTGTAAAAGACGGAAATCAGGGCGGATCTGACGTTCTTTTGCATGTCGGAGGTTGATGTGTACCGGCAATGGGACCGAAGTCCGGGATCCTGAATCAGCGGATCCTGCGGATGAAGGCACCGGATCGACGGGTTGAAATAAGGCGCAAAGGTAGCCGTTCGCCGGCTGTCTCCCACTGCAGAATTTTCCACAGTCTGTTCGTTCCGTCTGCGATCCATACTGTCCGGGGCGATGCCGCCATCAGGCGTTCGGCATGGATTGGGCCATTTCCGGATAGCACGGCCAGGTCGGCATCGGTCATGTCGGCCGGGTCTGGCGGCGGGCACCGCCCGGATGTCAGATGGATCACCAGCCCCTTCCAACCGAGTTTGTAGTGGCCTGATGCCGGCAGGGTATCGACCCATTGTTTCCGGATCCCGAAGTGATGAGCCGTCGCTCGCATGGCCAAGCGGAGCTGTCGGGTATCTTGTCGGCCAAACGGAGTGAGCAGCCATCGACAGCTTTGCCCCTCAACCAGTAACAAGAGCCGGGTCTGTGTGAGCGGCATCACCACGAAGGCCTGCTGGTGTTTCCTGATGAGGGTGGATCGGACGTGTAGTGTTCCTGATATCAAAAGGAACAGCAGGCCTGCCATCAGCCATGCCGGTTGCCTGCGCATTCCCCAGGCAGAGAGGCAGCCGATGGCCAGGTATATGGCCGTCATCTCTCCGGTCGTGATATGAATATCACCGAGGGTGCCGAATGGAACACTTTCCATGCGGAAGATGTATGCATTCATGTGTTGGATCAGCCAGGTCACAGCCTCGCCACACCCGTCAGCGAGTCCTGCATGCAGGGGTGCCAGCAGGCAGAGGGCGAGTTCACCGAGCAGGATGACCGTTGACAGTGGGATGGCCACGAGGTTAGTAATCAGGAACAGGAGCGGGAACCTTCCGAAGGCATGCAGCAGTAGCGGCGTGGTGAGGATCTGTGCCGCCAGGGTGACGGCGATCATTTCCCAGCCCTTCAAGGCCAGTGGATTCCTGATGGCTAGCAGGGCGAGGACGGGCCGGTAGAAGATCATCAGTCCGGTCACGGCGCAGAAACTCAACTGAAACCCCAGATCCCAAAGCCACCATGGCTGTGCTGCGAGCATCAGTCCACCCACTGCTGCCAGGGTATTCAATCCGCCGCCTTCCCGGCCGGTGATCTCCCGTCCGATGCCGATCACCGAGAACATGCAGACGCTGCGCATCACGCTCGGTCCCCCGCCCGCCAGCAGTCCAAAGGCCCAGATGCCGGTGAGCGCGCAGCCGGTTGCGATCCAGCGCACCCGGCGGCCACGCAATACAAGATTCAAGAGCCCGATAAGGAGTCCGTAGATGACGCCGATATGTAATCCGGAAATGGCAATGACATGGATGACACCCGTTTCGGCATAGGCGTCACTCAGGCGTTCGTCCAGGTCGTTCCGATAGCCGATGAGCAGGGCCTCTGCCAGCCCCAGTGATGATTTGTCGCGGATGTGGGTGCTGAGGGTGTTCAACACATGCGCCCTGGTCAATTCAAGAATAGCGGGTATGCCTGAACCCTTGCTGCTGTCCATCACGATCCAATCGCCGGAGCGTAGAAAAATGCGGTAACCGATGCCCTGTCTTCCGAAATATCCCGCGGCATCAAACCCACCCGGGTATTCGGGTCCTTTCAGTTTGTCGGGCCGGATACGGATGATCAGGCGAGATCCGATCTGTGGCGGCTTGACGCCGCTATCGGCCGGAAAGTAGACCAGTCCATGTCCGGCGGCGATGACATGCCGATCGATGTTGAGGGCCTCGATGGTCGCCGTGCCCCGGAAGCTGTTGCGTTTGCGTTGCGGGCTTTCCTCCATCGTACAGATCCAGGCGAGGGAGCTGTCTTTCGACATCTGCGCCTTATCGGCAGACTGCTGTGCATGACGTTTGCCGCAAAGGGTCATCCCCCCGGCAGATAGGATGCACATCAAAACTGCCAGTCCCCGTGCTGGTTCCCATTGCCAGGCAAGGCCTGGCGGCAGTCTGCCTGCGACCAGCCATCCGATGAGGCAGGTGCCTCCCAGCCACTCCCAGGCCACCGGTCCGATATCCCACCCCCCTGCACACCATATTCCCGCCGCATAGGGAATTGCGATCCTTACAAAAGGCATCCCGCTCCACATCTCCCTGACCCTCCGACGGCAAAGCTATGCAGGGAGATGCCGGTTCTGATCAGCACGACGGGTGTTTTATCACCGGTACGGAGCTGGAAAAAGACGCTTCGGATATGTCGTAAACCTGACAACTTTTCGGGATCACGATGGCGAATATACTTGGACCGTGATCATGCGTACCTTCGCATCAAACATCAGACCATGCGTATTGTAACGGTTTTTGCGGCGGTCTGCGTCGTTGTCATGATGCAAGCCTGCAGTACCGGTCATCGTATCTATTTTGTGCGTCACGCCGAGAAATCTACACAGCCTGCCCGCGATCCGGATCTGACGGAGCCCGGCATGCAGCGTGCAGAGAGCCTGTCGCGTCTTCTGAAGTCACGCGACCTCGGCTCGATCTATAGCACCGATACCCGCAGGACCCGGCAAACGGCGGAACCGCTGAGCCGGCGTACGGGTGTTCCTGTCACGCTCTATTCCAATGACACGACGCAGCGTTTTCTTTACCATCTGCTCGACCGGGAGCAGTCGGCGCTCGTGGTCGGTCATAGTAATACAGTCCTTTCCATGCTGAAGGCGCTGGGGCTAAATCCTTCGATCAGAGAGATACCGGATAATGATTATGACAACCTGTTCATCGTCATACAGCGACAGCGAAACGGGAGGGCCGGATACCAGTTACAGCTAAAGGAAAGAACCTATGGACGGAAGTCGCCTGCTCCCGGTACGCCCGTCTCACCAGCCAGTATGATGAAATGAATGTTGATGATATTTCAATATAAATATAAATGCCCCGGATCTCCGGGGCATTTATATTTATATTTACTTTCCTTGAATTAGAAATCAAGTCCCATGGCAAAGTACCAGTATGGTTTTCCGTTGAAGAACCCGCCCATGGGCCAGCCGGCGTCCACACGCAGGAAATAACCGAGGAGCGTGCTTCTGGCTCCGAAACCGTAGCCACCGAGGAAGGGGCCGATGCCGCCGGTTTCCACCCGTACCTGCACGGGCGGATTACCATAGAGACTGAACGGACGTCCGATCTTGTCGAACTGGCCATTCCATGCCGTAGCGAGATCGATGAACTGCACGAGTTGGAAATTGCGCAGGAAGGCGTTGTTGACGGGTCTGCTGAACAGGGTGGTGAAGAGCGGCAGTCTGACTTCACTATTCAAAACGACGGCATTGTTGCCGTTGGCTGCGTTCTGCTGGTGCCCGCGCAAGTTCAGTGCGAGCGACTGGAAGGCATAGGCGTTGTCGGGATCAGGCTGATTTGCGTTGTTGAATTTTGGCGCGATCCAACCGTCGACACCTCCTACATAGTAGATGAGCTTTTGGTTGCCCCATGACATATCGAAGGCACCACGTCCCGCCCAGATCAGATTGCGGTAGATCGGCAGGTAATACCTGATGTCACCACCGACATTGATGGTGTTGCGTCCTTGCACATTCCCCTTGACCAGTCTGTTTGCCAGGTCGACATACACTTTGTAGCGCAGGCCATTCCAAATATTGAGGGTTGGATTGATGGTGTTGTCGTGCACATATTCCAGCCTGGCAAGACCATAGCGGAGTACTGAGTCGTCATAGCTCAGGGTTGGGGGATAGTTTGCGTCGGTCTTGATCACCACCCGGTCGCTCCGGTAGCCTATCTGCGCGCGTATGCTGCGCACTTCATCGAAAGGATAGGTGATGTTCCCCTGGTATAGATTGGAGAACATCGTGTTGGTCAGGTAGGGCTTGATGGGATCCTTGTTCGGATCGAAGATCGGGAAGTTGTTTTGTATCTGTCGGAAATAGGTGACACCCCAGTCGATCCGCTTGCGCAGGTTCTGATAAGAGGCGAAATAGTCGTTGTCGCGCAAATTGGAAGCGATCCGGAAGCCTCCAAGGAATTTCACATCCTCGAACAGGTCGGATATCCCCATGCGGATGATACCGTTGACGGCATCTGTGTTTGAGAGATAGATCGGGCCGGACCCTCCGCCGTATGGCTGGAATCGATTCACCAGCACGGAGTTATTGAAGCCGGAAACGACGTAGTCCGATGAAAACCGCATGCGGTAGTCAAACATCCGTGCGGTTTTCAACAACGGCTCCTTTGGCTTCGGTTCGCTGCTGCCGACGATGATCTTGGACGAGTCGCTCTGCGCATCGAACTCCGATTGGAAGATATTGGTCGCCTTGACGCTGTCGCGCTTCTGCTCCGGTGTCCGGTAGATGGTCGGGTCGTTACGTCTGGCCCGTTCTTCATTCATCAGTCTGCGGATATGATCGGTCGGTCGGGCGTTGACGTTGCGTCGCTTGAGGACGTCTTCGTTGATCTTCAGTTTATAGAGGAGTTTCAGGTCACCTTCCTGGCGCACTTCGCTGACCAGGTTATTGTCGCCTGCGCTTCGGCTTTCTCTCAAACCGCTTTGGTAGTTGGTGATGGGGAATACGTAGGTGCTGTCATCTGTGATGGAGAAGAATCCGACAGAATCCGGCTCGGGTCGCTCCCAGGTCTTAAGCGTTGAGTCCAGTTCCGCGCGGGAGGGATTGCGCAGGTATTCTTCCCCGATCTTGATGATGGTGTCCAGGCCTGCACGGCGTGTGGAGAAGAAGCCCGCCCATCGGTTGGCGATGCCGTTTTCGTCGCTTACGAAGGTGAAGTGATTACTGTTATACTGTGTCGGAAGCCTGGCCTGGCCATACTTGAGTTTCGACAGTTGCGTGATCTGACGGAATTCGCTCTGGTTCCAGTTATCGACCAGGAAGATGTTGAATGGGTGCCTGGCGGGCAGGACCGTGTCTCCCTTCGGAGCGTCTCCGGCCGGGCGGTTCGAGGAGAAGATGATGCCTGTCTTATTCGGGAATGCCACGAAGTTGGCATCCAGATCGTCGTAGGGATCGTTTGTGATCTGCTGAACGGTCTGTTCCTTGATCTTGTAAACGAAGATGTCCGATTGTCCGTTCTTGACCGCGCTGAGTACGAGGGTGTTGTTGTCCAGCATGTAGCGCGCGTCCTGGATAAGCTGGAATTCTTCAGGAAGGTCCTGCTTGAAGGTTTTGATCCGGGCCTGCATATCGTACACGAACATCCGGATCTTTCCTTCTGCGTTGTATACCACCAGCAACTTGGATCCCTTTGGGTCCCAGGCCATCAGGGGATAGTGCGGATTGATCTCGTTCTGGTTGTTGAGGACGCCGGCCTTGAGCAGGATCTTGCGTTTGTCTGACAGATCTTCCAGCTCGATCCTGTAGAGGCCGCGGCGGAATTTCACCATGGCATAGGTCCGGTTCCGCTCGATGGGATTTGCCTGGAAACGATAGTAATCGAGTCCGGGTTTCACCTCCTCGACGGCGACCACGCTGCCGCGGGGTTGGTTGCGGCGGCCCCGGAGGTCGTTGTTGTACTTGTCTCCCTCCGTTTCCATGAATTCCTTCAGCAGGTCCTTGAACTTTTTCTTGGTGACCTTGAGGCTGGCGGCGTTCAGGCTTTTGTAAATGCGGGAGAGATAGAGAAAATAGGTGACATTGTCGCTGCGGTAGTTGTTGGCGACAAATCTCCAGAAGGCATGTCCAGCCAGTTCCGGTTCGCGGAAGGCGAACTGGTAGAATGTACGGTATCTGCCGGAGAGCAGGGCCGACTTCAGCCGGTCGTCCAGTGCCGGATTCCAGGCTTCAGCGGCATAGGCCACGTATCCGTCCGTGAGCCATTTCGGCAGGTCTAATAAGGCCTGGTTGCCGGCGAATTCTCCCAGATCGTCACCGAAAAGGAGGTTGTCGACCAGCACGCGTGCCAGTCCCTCGCGCACCTGGCGACGGAGGTTGGCATGGTTTCCGTCATAATAGACGACCATCTTGTTATTGACCAGCTTGGTAACGCCGCCGGTGTTCTGCCAATCGATGCCTACGCCGATGTTCGACTGCTTCAAATCGTCAAAGCTATTGTAGATGACCACGTTGGCCCGGCGCTGCAGTCCGTATTCCACGAAGTTCTCCAGTTGCGGGAGCTCCTCTTCGGCTACTTGTGCCACGATCTTACCGAGGTTCAGTCCCCCCTGGCTGAAGTAGGTATTGAAATTATTCGTCTGGTAATATCTCCATTCGAATTTCTTGTATTGCACCCGGTTCTTTCCGAACGTGACGGTGTTCACCTGCGCGTGGGTGGTCGACCATGTAAGGGCGGAAAGCGCGGAGGTTGTGATTATTTTTCGTATCATACGCAGGTTCAGCATACTTTATTAGATTGCCGTTCAACGCCCAACGTTGGGAAATACCAATAAAATTAGGGATAATCACCCACAAATACCGGACCATGCTGCATCTTAACGTTTCATTGTTCAGTCCCATCCAGGAGAATACCTACATCCTGCATAACGATGATGGTCTTTGTGCCATCATCGACCCCGGATGCTACGATCAGGAGGAGCGCGAGGTCCTCTCTGCCTATATTTCCGATCACAAACTAAGGCCAGTATTGTTGCTCAATACGCATTGCCATCTGGACCATGTTTTCGGCAATCGTTATGTCCATGAAACCTATGGACTCGAACTGCACTTGCATCCGCTGGAGGAACGCATGCTGGCCCTGGCGCCGGCCAGTGGTCTGATGTGGAACATGCCTTTCGACAATTATCAGGGGCCCCTCCATCATCTCAAGCCGGGGGACCCTGTGCTGCTGGGATCCGACAGGCTTGACGTCCTATTCATGCCCGGGCATTCTCCCGGCAGTGTGGGTTTCTACCATCCCGGCCAGGGTTTCATCATTTCAGGGGATGTGCTGTTTCGGGAAAGTGTCGGGCGGACCGACCTGCCGGGCGGCAGCTTTGAGGTGTTGCAGGATAGCATCCGTCGGGCGTTGTACACGTTGCCGGATGAGACGGTAGTGCATTCCGGCCATGGTCCGGAAACGACCATCGGATGGGAAAAGCTTCACAATCCCTACGTATGTCTCTGAGGCGACCGGGTGGTACGGTTTATCCCAGGAAGCGTGAAAGGAGAGGGATCTTCGCCAGTTCGCGGCGTTCGACCCGCACGACCAGTGTTACGAATCCGGCCAGGAGGATGGTGGCCATCCCATGGGTCCACCAGATGCCCGGGGATACCGATCTGAATCCGTGGTGAATGAGGTACATGAGGACGCAGATCGTCACGTAGGCGGTCATCTTTTTCCAGGCATAGGGGACGGGATAATGTATCTGTCCGAGCCGGTAACTCCACACCATCATGAGTCCGTAGCATGCCAGGGTGGCCCATGCGCAAGCCATGTAACCCCAGTGAGGGACCAGCAGGTAGTTGATCGTCACGGTCACGGCGGCTCCGCCGAGGGTGATCCAGGCGCCGGTCAATGTGCGGTCGGTCAGTTTGTACCAGATCGACAGGTTGTAGTAGATCCCGAGGAAGATCTTGGCCAGCATAAGGATCGGTACCACACGCAGTCCTTCAAGGTATTCGGGGTGTCTCCGGATGCCCATGAAATGCTTCCAGATATCCAGAAACAGGGATACACCCAGGAAGCACAGGCAGCAGACGATCACGAAGAACTTCATCACGCGCGCATAGGTGCGTTGTGCGCCAACCTCTTTGGCCTGCCGGAAGAAGAAAGGCTCTGCGCCCATCCGAAAGGCCTGGATGAAGAGAACGATGAGCACGGCGAGTTTGTAATTGGCGCTGTAGATCCCATTGGCGGATTTTGCGGCTTCCACAGTTCCGTCGAATCGGTTGACGATCATGAATCGGTCGATCGTTTCGTTGATCATCCCGCCAAAACCCACGATCAGCAGGGGGGCTGCGTAGGTGAGCATCTGCATCAGCAGGCTTCTGTCGATCCGGAAACGAAATCCGCTCCAGCTTTTCCATAGCAGCAGCAGGGTGAAGGCGCTGGCGGCCAGGTTGGCCAGGAAGACATATCCGATGTCGATCGACGGGTCGAAAAACAGCGCCCAGATGCTGGAAACACCCCGTTCTCGATCTCCCTTGCAGAGTACCAGGAAGAAGATCACCAGCCCCACGTTCAGCAGAATACCCAATATGCGGATGGTTGCGAAGCGGATGGGTCGTCCTTCGTGTCTGAGCCGGGCCATGGGCAGCACGGCCAGGGTGTCCAGCACCACGATCCACAGCACCCAATGGATATATTCAGGATGGGCTTCCATTTTCATCAGTTCGGCTATCTGCGGCGTTGGCAGGAGGAACAGGGCGCCGAGCAGGGCCGAGGTGAAGAGCAGCAGTGTTTGTCCGGTCTGGAAGACAGGATCTTCGGGGCGATCCTTACTGAATCGGAAATAGGCGGTCTCCATCCCAAAGGTGAAGATGATGTTCAGAAAAGCAGCGTATGCGAAGAGGATCGAGATTTCACCATACCTTCCGGAGTCGTAAATGCCGGTGAGCAGCGGGGTGAGCAGGTAGTTGATGAACCGCCCGATGATGCTGCTGAAGCCGTACCAGAAGGTCTGGCCCGCCAGTTTGCCGATGTTTCCCAATCGCGGATGCTTTTAGGATGTGAAAATAAGTCGAAGCGTGGAGATTGCACGCCCGGCCATCATGCTTCGTAGAATCGGATGAAATTTTCTCGCTGCACTTCGAGGGAGAATTGTTTTTTCACCCGTTCGGAGGCTGCCGTACGGATCCTTTTGAGGTCCCCGGGATCCGTGTTCAATACATCCAGGATGCGTTGATGCAGGAGATCCGGACGGAAGGATTCCACCACCCAGCCCGTCTCGCCGTGCAAAACGTTTTCAGGCAGACCCTCTGCATCCGACACGATGCAGAGCTTTTCCATCAGTTGTGCTTCGAGCACGGCGTTGCAGAAGCCCTCCTGCACGCTGTATTGCAGGTAGATATCACTGCCTCGAAGGAGGGACATGGTTTCGCGGTGGGATTGCTTTCCGGTCAGTACCACCTCTTCCTGCAGGCCGAAGGTGCTGCGCAGGTAGAGCAGCTCCTCGAGTTCCTCGCCTTCGCCAATGATGTGGTACGTGAAGCGCACCCCTTCGGCTTTTAGGAGTTGGAGGGCCTTCAGCACGTGCGGATAGCCTTTCTTCCAGGTCAGCCGCCCGATGGTCAGGAACCGGGTGAGGCCGTCATTGGCGGGCGGAGGCGCCGGAAACCTGTCGAACATGGTTGCATCCACCGCCGGTTCGATCTTCATGGCCGAAGTGGTCGCGGGGAGTCCGTCGGCCAGCGCCTTTCGATACAGTGCTTCCGAGATATAGTGCAGCCGGTCCACTTTCGGCCAGACACGCTTGTAAACACCGGGAGATTTCAGCGGGATGATGCTGATGTCGAATCCACGGATGGAGACGGCCATGCGTGCGCCGGTGACCCTGGCGAGGTTTTCGAGCAGGATGGCATTCAGGGCGAAGCCGAAATGCAGCCAACGCAGATCGTAGCCGATGATATGTGCCGCATTCATGAGCGAGGCAATATTGTCGCGCAGCGTATAGTCATCCGCCTGATTGAGTTTGAACAGCCGCAGCGCCCGGCGAGGGGATAGTGCCAGCCGGCACGTCGCCCAGATCATCTGGAAGGGCAGTTGCCAGCGGGGCCGCTGGATGTCGAACCCTACGCTGATATGCTTGAAATGCCCGCCCCCCTTGCGTTTGCCGCCAGTGAACAGGATCACTTCATATCCGGCGCGCTCCAATACCTCGACCTTGTTGCGGAAGAAAGTCTCGGAATAGGCCGGTGGTTTGGTAAGGACGATGCCGATGCGTTGTTTCTGGATGCTCATGTCGAAAGGGTGTGTCCGCCCGAAAAGAACGGAAGCACTGCAAAGGAACGAATGGCGAAGCGGTATTATTGACCGCTTCACACGATTTTCTTTCTGTTTTTTTCGGACTTTTGGACGATCATAAAACAAGTCACATGCCATTTAAATTTACGCTGACCTTCCTGCTGATCAGTTTCAGCCTGCTGACAAACGCCCAGGCGCCCATCGATCCGGTGAAACGATACGATGGCACCCTGGACCATCAAAAGACCAAGCAGCCGGTCAGTATCCTGGAATTCCGGTATCCGGAACGCGACCTGGAGGCGGCATTGGAGCGATATATCGACAAACTTGGTGTCAAGGTGAAGTTTGTAAAGGGTCTGAATTATGCCAAACAGGTCAGGTTCCGGCCCGATGACAGCCGGTATTTCGATCTTTATTACAAGGTGGAGGGTTCCGGCAGAGGTGCGGCTGCTACGTCCATCCTTTCGGTCATCCTGGCTGAGCCCGGAGAGGATATCCTGTTACGTGATCCCAGGAATCAGGATGTGGCCAAGGCGACGGCCTCCTCGCCATCTGCCCAGGCGTTCTTCGACGGCCTGGGTGCCGCGGTGGGTGCCTATGACCTGGAAAAGCGCATTTCCGAGCAGGAGGATGTGGTAAAAAAAGCGGAGCGGAAACAGTCGGATCTGGATAAAAGAAAACAAAAGCTCGAGCGTGAGCTCGCGGAAAATGCGGAAGACCTGAAAAAGTCGGCGGCAGATATGGAAAAGGCGAAGGCAGTGTTGGAACAGATCCGCGCGGAACGGAAGAATTGATGAGGGTGGCGGTAGACGCGATGAATCGCGTCTCTACCAAGGCGGGGTGCGAGACATTGCATAAAGAACGGGTATCCACACCCATGGTAGAGACGCGATTCATCGCGTCTGGCCCCGGTGCGTTAC
>JAJTFQ010000050.1 GCA_021299955.1 Chitinophagaceae bacterium | reverse complement strand
CCAAGTTACTGGCCTTGTTTGGGCTGATGCTCTTTGGCTTTCTGCTGGTAAAAGACAGCCATTGGGCCGAAAATTGGTCCACGGGGATGCGTGCCATGCAGGATCCGGGGATGAAGGATGCGGCAGGTAAACTTGTCCCGGGTGGCTGGGGAGAGATTTCCGGTTTTGCCCTGATGGGAGCGATCGCCGCGGCGATGACCGGTTCCATATTCAGCAGTGATGCCTGGAACAATGTGACTTTCATCGCCGGCGAGATCCGGAATCCGCGGAGGAACATCGGCCTTAGCCTCTTTTTGGGTACGTTGATCGTTACCTTTCTTTATGTCACGACCAACCTCATGTACCTGCATGCCCTGCCACTGCAGGACATCGCTTTTCCGCCTTCCGACAGGCTGGCGACGACGGCGGCTACGGCCGTTTTCGGAGATAGTGGTACGATCATTATCGCCATCCTCATCATGGTGGCGACTTTTGGGTGTATCAACGGACTGGTGTTGGCCGGGGCGCGGGTGTATTTCACGATGGCCAGGGATGGGCTGTTCTTTGCGCCTGCTGGTCGTCTAAACCGTCATGCGGTGCCGCAGTGGGCGCTCTGGGCGCAGTTTGCCGTGGCTTCCGTGCTTTGCCTGAGCGGGGGATACGGGAACCTGCTCGATATGATCAGCTTTGTGGTGGTCATCTTTTATGTGCTGACCATTCTGGGCATTTTCATTCTGCGCCGGAAGATGCCCGATGCGGAGCGCCCATACCGGGCCTTCGGCTATCCGATCCTTCCGGGCATTTACATTTTGATGGGGGCTGCTTTCTGTGTATTGTTACTGATCTTCAAGACCACCTATGCCGCCTGGGGACTGGGTATCACGCTGGCGGGGATTCCGTTATATTACCTTGCCCGGCGGCGTCACCAAAATGCTTGACAGGGGATGATGGAGCACATGGATTTCATGAATCTGTTTGGGAGGTTCCGGCAGATAAAGGCTCTGGTCATAGGGGATGTCATGCTGGATGCTTACCTGTGGGGGCGTGTAGACCGGATTTCTCCGGAAGCGCCCGTTCCGGTGGTGCAGCTCACCCGAAAGGACCATCGCATTGGTGGGGCAGGCAATGTGGGCCTGAACCTCGCAGCGCTGGGGGCATCGGTTTCAATGTTATCGGTCACAGGTGCCGATGAGGAATCCGCCATATTACGTCGTATGTTCAGGGACGGAGGTATTGCATCGGAAGACATGATCGAGGTGGAGGGGAGGGTAACGACGACGAAGACCCGTGTCATCAGCCGCAATCAGCAGATGCTGCGGATCGACAACGAGGTGACGGACCCGATCGATGCCGATACCGAAGGTCGATTGCTGGAGCTTGTCACACGACGGCTAGAAATTGATCGGCCGGATGTACTGATATTTGAAGATTACGACAAAGGGGTGCTTACGGAGACACTGATCCGTGCTGTGACGGATCAGTGTCGCAGCCTGGGGGTCATCACGGCTGTGGATCCCAAGCGCCGTAATTTTTTTTCCTATGCCGGGGTGGATGTATTCAAACCCAATCTCAAAGAGGTGCGTGAAGGATTGATGCTGGAGTCGGATCCCGTATCACTGCCTGCGCTCATCGAAGCGGATCGCAGGTTGCGAGAGCGGCTGGGCCATGTATTTTCATTCATCACGCTTTCAGACCGGGGCGTATTTCATGCCGATGGCCGGCATGCCGAGTTGATCCCCTCGCATATGCGAAACATCGCAGATGTGAGCGGGGCGGGGGATACGGTGATTGCGGTGGCTGCGCTTGCCTTTGCGGCGACGCAAGACATGGGGCTTTCGGCCCGTATGGCGAACATCGCCGGCGGACTTGTCTGCGAGGAAGTTGGAACGGTCGCCATCAACCCTGATCGGCTCTTGCAGGAATGCATCCGGCTGCTGAACTGATCAACCGGGTCATTCATAACGGTCATGTATAACCGAAGATCTCCGTTGCGGGTGAATTATCCGGGATGCACGATATTTGCATCATGAAACCGATGGCGATCATAGTGGCGGGGGGATCCGGAACCCGAATGGGATCGGAGGTCCCGAAGCAGTTCCTGGAAGTGGCCGGTGCTCCGCTGCTGGTCCATTCCATCTCTGCATTTGCTGCCTCGGTTCCTGAAATGGAGATCGTGGTCGTGCTACCCGCCGCCCATCTCGAATCGGGCAGTGATCTTGTGGCCCGTCATCTCCCGTCTCATACGATCTTCTTTGCGGAAGGCGGGGAGACAAGGTTTCATTCGGTACAACGTGGTCTTCAGCTCGTTCGGGAGCCATCCATTGTTTTTGTCCATGATGCGGTGCGCTGCCTGGTGTCTCCTGACCTGATCCTTCGCTGCTATTTACAGGCCATGGAGAAGGGGTCTGCCATTCCGGCGATCGCCGTGAGTGACAGCATCCGTCAGCTGACAACGGCGGGCCATGTACCGGTGGACAGAACCTTGCTACGCGCCATTCAGACGCCGCAGACCTTCCGTTCGGACCTGTTGATCCCGGCCTTCCGTCAACCCTTTGACCTGTCTTTCACGGATGAGGCTTCTGTGGTAGAGCGCTATGGTGGGCAGGTGGAATTGATCGAGGGAGAAGTTTCCAACATTAAGGTCACCTGGCCTGTGGATCTGGTGGTGGCCACGGAATTATTGAAATCGCGGATCAGCGAAATTTGACGGGGGTGCCTGTTTTGGCGCCTTCGGGATATCTGTAAAATCCCTCTCCGCTCTTCATCCCGAGTTTTCCGGCTTTCACCATGTTCACAAGCAAAGGACAGGGGGCGTACTTTGGCGCACCGAAGCCATCCTGCAATACCCTGAGGATCGACAGACAGACATCGAGGCCGATGAAGTCGGCCAACTGAAGCGGCCCCATCGGATGGGCCATGCCCAGCTTCATGACGGTATCGATTTCTTCGACGCCCGCTACCCCTTCGAACAGGCTATAGACAGCCTCGTTGATCATGGGCATGAGGATCCTGTTGGAGATGAATCCGGGATAGTCATTGACGACACACGGGATCTTCTGCAATTGTTGGCTCAGGGAGACGATGGTTTCGGTCACTTTCGGGTCAGTGGCGTAACCATTGATGATCTCAACGAGTTTCATCACGGGCACCGGGTTCATGAAGTGCATGCCAATGACTTTGTCGGGTCGTGAGGTGACGGCAGCGATCCCTGTGACGGGAATGGAGGATGTGTTTGTTGCCAGGATGCATTCGGGCGGGGTGAGTCTGTCAAGTTCCCGGAAGATGCGATGTTTGACCTCCTCTTTCTCCGTAGCGGCCTCCACGACCAGGTTTGCATTGCTGACGCCTTCTTCAAGCAGGGTGAAGGTCCGGATCCGCGACATGGCCGCGGTTTTTGCTTCTTCCGTCAGGCTGCCTTTTGATACCTGTCGGTCCATGTTCCGGGAGATGGTGGCGACGGCCTGTTCCAGTGCCGTTTCGGAGATGTCGACCAGGGACACCTCGTGACCAAACTGGGCAAATACATGTGCGATCCCGTTGCCCATGGTACCTGCTCCGATGACCGAGATCCTGTTCATGTTTCAGATTTTCTTTCGATCCATAAGATCTTCCTCCCGTGTAAACTGCTGTGCCTCATTTGTCCAGACGTGTGTGCAGCGGGCCGGCAGGCAATTGCGGCGGATCATTTCTTCTTGAAGTCTCCGCGTTTCCATGCCTTGACGAACTCACTCCAGGCGAAGGGGTTCATGATGTTCATCGGTGGGGTCTGACCCGCGGAGTAGTACCGTCGGGCATTCTGTGCCAGGTTGAACCCGACGGCTTCGCGTCCGTCCCGGGGCAACGCCTGGGCCAGTATTCTGCGTTTTGCCATGTCGGTGTTCTGGCGGGCGATCTCGATGTTATCGTCGGGTACATCCGTATTCACGAAATCCCGTTCGAATTGTTCCCGTGTTGGTCTGGGCTTGATGATGCTGGCGGGGAGGTAAACGGTATCGGTCACCAGGAGCTGGATGAGGCTGAATTCATTGCCTTCGAGTTCGCGGGGTATCCGGGTGATCTTGTTTTTGAAGCCCACGGAGGAGAATTCTATGTCGTCGCCCTTCAATACCACGATGGAGAAGACACCCTGACTGTTGGTGATGGTGCCCCGTCCGGATCCCTTGACGATGACGCTCACGGCGGGCAGTCCCCTGAGGCTGTCGGCGGTCATGACCACCCCATAGAGTTGAACGACGGAGTCCTGAAAGGTTTCAAACTGAGCCTTCGCTCCGGTAGGAATCAGGAACAGGCAGAAGGCCAGGTATCGGAGCGTTTTCATGATGTCGACCGTGTGTGACAAATTTATGGCATCCCTTCGAGAAACAAAGTAAGGCCGTGATTGGTTACCTTTGCACCCTGTTAATCTTTTTTAACAATTCCGGAGAACATGATACAGCAGGATATTTTGGCGGCACTGGCCACCGTTCAGGAGCCCGACCTGGGCAAGGATCTTGTGGCACTGAACATGATCAAAGATATTGCTATTGACGGACGATCGGTCAGTTTTACTTTAGTGCTGACAACGCCAGCCTGTCCGCTAAAGGAACTGATGCGCCGGGATTGTGAGCAGGCCATTCGCAGTCGTTGCGGGGATGATGTATCTGTTCAGGTCAAGTTCACAGCACAGACTTCCAGCAACCGGGCTGACGGCCGGGCCCTGCTTTCGGATGTGAAGAACATCATCGCGGTAGTGAGCGGCAAGGGCGGAGTGGGAAAGTCGACCATTTCGGCCAACCTGGCGCTGGCGCTGGCGCAGGGTGGAGCGCGGGTTGGTCTGATGGACGCGGACATCTATGGACCAAGCATGCCGATCATGTTCGGGATTCGGGGTGAGCGACCTCTGATGATGGAGGTTGAGGGAAAGGATAAGATCGTTCCGATCGAGAAATATGGCATCAAGATCATCAGCATGGGACTGCTGGTGGATGAGAAGAGCGCGGTCGTATGGCGTGGCCCGATGGTGAGTTCTGCGATCAGGCAGTTTGTGTCAGATGTTTACTGGGGTGAACTCGATTATCTGATCATCGACATGCCTCCCGGCACGGGAGACATCCATCTCACCCTGGTTCAGACCGTTCCGGTCACGGGTGCCATCGTGGTGACCACACCGCAGGACGTAGCGCTGGCGGATGCCCGGAAGGCCATCTCCATGTTTGCGCAGGCACAGATCAAGGTTCCGATCATCGGTCTGGTGGAAAACATGGCGTGGTTCACGCCCGCTGAACTCCCCAACAACCGCTATTATATTTTCGGGAAGGAAGGTGGCCGCAGGATGGCCGATCAGTTCGACATCCCGTTCCTGGGAGAGATCCCCATCGTGCAGGGGATCCGAGAAGGAGGAGACCTGGGCGTTCCCATCATGGAAAGTGAAGACGCGATCACCAAGGAGGCGTTCACCCGGTTTGCGGATAACGCCATCCGCAGTATTTCCATGCGCAATGCGAACATGGATGCAACCCAAGTGGTGGAAGTGGTCGTTTGAGGCGTCTCAGGGTTTGAAATCGAGGGTAAATGACCGGTCCGGTAAAACGAGCCGGTGACTTTTCCGCGTCCCGTTGACCGTGGCGTGGAAGAGATTGATCTGATCCTTTCTGAGTTCGAAGAGCATATCTCCGCGCACCACCAGCCTGGAGAAAGGGGCTACGGAGCTTGCCTCCAGGAAGCACCAGATGGCTTCCTGGTCCAGTTCAAAGCCGATGAATTTGAGTTCGACCTGCTTTCCATCTGCAGCGATGGCCAAATGGCCCCGCAGATATTCTTCCAGCAGTTTTTTATTGCGGTTTTTGTCGCCCCTGATCAGGTCGGTTTTGGCCGCGCCGGCATCCCTGATGGCTTCTTCCAGGTCATCGACGAAGAACTTGCAGGCAACGCCCATTTCGGCCTGTCGGGTGTTGTATTCGATCTCGGTGACGCTCACATAGTAAGGGTGAACGGCGGGTATCAGGAGCAGCGAGAGTCGGAGAAACCATGCCAGCAGCATTTCAAGTAAATTTTACGCTAATTTCAGACTTCTCTAGTAGTACTTGCCATGTATAACGACTTTATCTTTTATTTCCAGGAGGGCTGGCATCATATCATCAGCCGGGGTGCGCTTGATCATCAGCTGTTCATTGCTGTCCTGACGGTCATTTTTATGCCTGCCGACTGGCGGCGGGTGATCGTACTGGTTACCGCCTTTACGCTTGGCCATGCACTGACGCTGATGCTGAGCGTGCTGGACCTATTAAGGTTCAGCGACCATTGGGTGGAGTTCCTGATCCCCTGCACCATTGCGGCTACCGCCATTTTCAATCTTGGACGAACATCGTGGTCTGCCCGCCGGATGAAGGTCAGTTATCTGCTGGCTTTCGGATTTGGACTCATACACGGCATGGGATATGCCAATGCTATTCGATTTACCTTGTCGCGCGAGCAACAACTTGCCTGGGGGCTTTTCAGTTTCAATATCGGACTGGAAATCGGTCAGATTTTCGTAGTATTGTTGGTTTTATACCTTGGTCTGTTCGTTACCCGGATACCGGGCGTTCGCCGTGATCACTGGGTGAGGGGCCTCTCCCTCCCGGTATTGCTGTCTTCGCTGGTCATGATGGTGGAACGCTGGCCTTTTTGAATAGAAACATATCAATGATGATCATGAAACAATTCTTCAGGCTGTTCCTGCTGGCGGCCATTCCTGCGATGAGCCTGCAGGCTCAGTCCGATCACAATCCCGGATCCAACCATGGCAATCGCTTCGAACAACTCGACTATCTGCTGGCTACTCCGAATGAATATCGCACCGCCAGCGGTGCGCCCGGCCCGAAATATTGGCAGCAGCGGGCAGATTATGACATTCGTGTCGACATCGATGAGCAGAAAAATCATTTGACAGCGAGCGAGACGGTCACGTATTATAACAATGCTCCCGATGTGTTGAGCTATATCTGGTTGCAGCTGGATGAGAACTTTCATCACGCCAAGAGCAACAACAACCTGGACAATACCGGTAAGATGCCTGCCCGGATGACGGATCGTCAGCTCGAGGAGATGGATGTGGAAAAGGTTTTGGCCGGTCTTGGGCTTAACATCACGCGGGTGGCGGATGCCCTGGGTAAGCCGCTGTCCTACACGGTGAATCAGACGATGATGCGGATCGATCTTCCCGTGCCATTGAAGCCGGGTCAGAAATTCGTCTTCAACATCGACTGGAATTACAAGATCAATAATAAGTCGGAAGTTCGTGGCCGGGGTGGATACGAGACTTTCCCGGAGGATGGCAATAACCTGTATTCGATCACCCAGTGGTTCCCGAGGATGGCTGTTTACAGTGATTTCCAGGGCTGGCAGCATTTGCAGTTCACCGGTGGGGCAGAGTTCGCGCTGACCTTTGGTAACTACAAGGTTGCGATCACCGTGCCATCAGACCATATCGTAGCCGCTACCGGAGAGTTGCGCAACGGGAAGTTGGTACTGACCGCGGATCAGCAGCAACGCTGGACGGTGGCTCAGACTTCGAAGGAACCTGTGGAGATCGTCACCCTGGCCGAGGCCACAGCGGCATTGAAATCAAAAAGCGATGCAAAGAAAACATGGTTGTTCGAGGCAGAGAACGTGCGTGATTTCGCCTTTAACAGTTCCCGGCGTTTCGTGTGGGATGCCATGCCTGTCTACATAGACGGCCGCAAGGTGATGTGTATGAGCTTCTACGGAAAGGAAGCCTATCCCATCTACCGTAAATATTCTACCAAGGCCACGGCCCACACCCTCAAGATTTACAGCAAATACACCATTCCGTATCCTTACCCTGTCGCTCAGTCGGTGGAAGCAGCCAATGGCATGGAATATCCCATGTTGTCGATGAACTACGGACGGGCGGAGAAGGACGGCACTTACCGCGAAGCGATCAAATATGGCGCCCTCGGGGTGATCATCCACGAAGTGGGCCACAACTTCTTCCCGATGATCATCAACAGCGATGAGCGCCAGTGGTGGTGGATGGACGAGGGCTTGAACACATTCGTACAGTTCCTGACCGAGCAGGAGTTCGATCTCAACTATCCTTCGCGCCGCGGTCCCGCGCATCTGATCACAGATTACATGCGTCTTCCGAAGGACCAACTGGAGCCTATCATGACCAAGGGGGACGCTGTGGCGAATGTTGGCGCCAATGCCTATGCGAAAGCGGCCACGGGCCTGAACATCCTGCGGGAGACCTTGATGGGGCGTGATCTTTTTGATTTCTCTTTCCGGGAATATGCCCGTCGCTGGGCTTTCAAACATCCCACGCCGGCAGATCTGTTCCGGACGATGGAGGATGCGAGTGCCGTTGATCTTGACTGGTTTTGGCGCGGTTGGTATTTCGGTACCGACCCCGTGGATATATCCATCGATAGCGTGAAGTGGTTCCGTATGGATGACAAGCGCAATGCTGCAGCATTCTCCCAGCCTGAATTCGAGGCCATCCACAAACAACGGAACAAGGCTGATAAGTCCATGACGTACTATGTGGATACAGATACCACCCTGCGTGATTTCTACTGGCAGTATCCGGGCGCTGATGCCAAAATGTATGCAGACATGCAGGCGAAGATGTCCGAGGCTCAGAAGGATGTGCAAAATGCATCCAAGTGGGCCGACAAGCATCTGTATGAGCTTACATTCTCGAATAAGGGCGGCATGGTCATGCCGGTCATTGTGGAATGGACCTTTAAGGATGGCAGCAAGCAAGTGGATCGTTTGCCGGTAACGATCTGGCGCTCCAACGAGCGTCAGTTCAGTAAGGTATTCGTGAAGGACAAGGAGGTTGTTTCCCTTCGTCTGGATCCCATGAAAGAAACGGCAGACATCAATGAATCGAACGGGATGTGGCCGGTGCGAGAGATGCCAAGCCGCTTCCAGCTCTACAAGGGCGGACAGGCGATGAGTCGTGGTGCCGGTGGTGGTGGAAACGCCATGCAGCGCGCCAATGCGGGTCAGTAAGCATTGAAAAGTAATAATAAAAAGGGCGTCGTGTTTACGACGCCCTTTTTCGTGGGAAGTACCTGGTCGCGGTCAGTTCCTGGGTGTCTTCGCTCCAGTCTTCGGAAGGTCGCGGTTGATCTCTTCCATGTCGACCGGCTGCGAAAAATCTCCTAGCAGCCATTTCGCATAGTAGTCTGCCATCAGCCAGAAGAAGTATTCTGTCATGTCTCCGAAAGCGTGCCGCTGCCCCGGCAGCAGCATGAAATCGAACCGCTTGTTGGCCTTGATCAGGGCGTTGGCCATGCGGATGGTGTTGCCGGGGTGGACATTATTGTCGACATCTCCGGTAACGAGCAGCAGCCTGCCTTTCAGATTGGCGGCCAGTTCGGAGTTACGCTCGATCTGGTAGACGAAGGATGTGTCTCCCTTGTCATTCACCTGTTCGCGGACACCATGGTGCTTTTCGCTCCACCAGCGGTTGTAGATGTTGTTCTCGTGATTGCCGGCAGAGGAAACGGCAACTTTGAAGAAATCCGGGTACGCCAGCATGGCAGCGGTGGACATGAAGCCTCCACCAGAGTGACCATGGATGCCTACGCGTTGGATGTCGATGTAATGATACCTGTCTGCCAGCTGTTCCAGTACGGCCTTTTTATCGGCCAGGCCGTAGTCGCGCAGGTTGCCATAGCCGTAATTGTGGTACCATTTGGACCGCGAAGGGTGCCCGCCGCGGTTACCCATGGTCACCACGATGAAGCCCAGCTGGGCGAGGCGGTCGATGCGGTCCATACCGCGGGCGAAGGCCTTGTTGACCGCTTCGGTTTGTGGCCCGGGATATACATAAGCGATCACCGGGTATTTTTTTGTGGAATCAAAATCAAAGGGCTTGTAGATGACGCCGTAAAGGTCGGTCACCCCGTCATCCGCCTTGGCGGTGAATGTTTCGGGGAAGCGGAATCCTGCCTGGAAAAGGCTGCTCATGTCCGTCTGCTCGAGATCCATCAACTTCCTACCCGTTGTGGCCTCGAAGAGTGCAGATACGGGTGCGCTGTTCACCCGAGAGTGGGTGTTCACAAAGAATTTGTTGCCGTCATCCAGAGATACGGTGTGGTCTGCATTCCCGGTATTGAGCAGTCGCAGGTTCGATCCATCGAGTCCGACGCGATATAGATGCAGATAATAAGGGTCTTCATTGGTCTCCCGTCCATTGCCGGTGAAAAACAAAGTGCGGGTCTTTTCGTCGATGCCTTCGATGTCTTCGGCATGCCAGGGACCCTGTGTGATGCGACCTTTCTCGCGGCCGGTTGAGTCGTACAGATAAAAATGACCCCAGCCGTCGCGTTCACTCCAGTGAACGATCTCCCGTCCGCCATCGATCAGTCCGGGTCGGCGGACTTCAACATAGGTGTTGAGTCTTTCTTCGATCAGCACTTTCACGTCACCGGTCTTTACATCGAGCGCGCACACATCGATGCGTTTCAGATCACGGCTTGTACGGGAGAAATACAACCTGTCTGAATTGCCATGCCAGATCGTGGATCGATGTTCATCGTCGCGCTGGCTTTGTTTCAGCGGGGCCGACCATAGCGAGATCTCCTGGTCTTTGAATAGTTCCGTGTTGATCCTGCGTGAGGTCCTGGCGGCGAAGTCAAAGAGCAGCAACTCGCGGACGGGGGCTTCTTTTTCTCCGGGCATGTGATACTTGTAGGTTTCCAGGGTCGGGCGCGGATCCGCGGTGTGGTGGATGACCCACAGATCCTTCACTTTGCGCTGATCGGAGCGGACCATGGCAAAATGTCTGCTGTCGGGCGACCAGTAGATGTAGGCGGCTTTCCTTTTCTTCCGGTTTTTTTCCTTTTCAACATTGGTTTCGCTGTAGGCGTCTCCGTAAGAATAGTACTCCACCCCGTCCCTGGTCAGCTGGGTTTCGACGATGGTGCTGTCATCTTCATTCTGCAGTGCCTTACGATAGTTGGCAGAATCCATATACCACAGGTTCTGCATCTTCGCGTAGACTATCCATTTACGGTCAGGGGAGACGGAGGCCCAGGGTGCACGAGGTTTAGGTTTTTCGTAGTCCTTGCGCTCGGTTAACTGGTCTGTAGCGATGTTGTATTCAAAGTAGAAGGTTTTTTTCTCTTTGGCAGTGTTGTTGGACTTTTTGGCCGTGTCTTTCTTTTCGACCTCCCGTGTACTTTTGATCTCGAAGGAGATGACATCATCCTCCCGAAGGAATTTCAGGTTTTCGATGCCAAGGTGTTGACCATCGAAGGGGTCTCCGACCATGCGGGTGATGGCAGCGGCGAGGCGGTCATTGTCGAACATGGGTTGCCGGGTTCCTTTGACCGGATCCGCCACGTACCATTTCTTTCCGGCCGTGGTTTCGTACATATACCAGAAGCGTGTGGTGTTCTTCAGCCAGTGGGGGTCCACAGAAGTGGAGAAGAGCATTTTTTCGAGTCGCTTTGGCGAGAACTTCGCCGCAAGCCGATAATTGGCTTTTTCGGCGACAGGCTGTGCCTGTGAGGTCATGACGAACAACAGTGCCACCCATAAGGTGGTGATGACATATTTCATACTTTATGCTTTTACGGAAGGGATGATTCTTCTGCGGATGAAGATAGTCAAAATGCCTCGGCCTTCTTTCAATAAGGGACCTGCGACATGTCCATGTATCCGATCTCCCACTGATGACCATCCAGGTCTTCAAAGATTTGGCTGTACATAAAGCCGTGATCGATCGGATCGGCGTAGATAGCTCCACCCGCCTCGATCGCTTTTCGGACCATTTCGTTCACTTCATCCCTGCTGTCGGCGTCCAGGGCGATGAGTACTTCAGTTTGGGTGTGTGCGTCGCTGAGTGGCTTTGTTGTGAAGGTTCTGAACCGGGCCTGTTCCAGGAGCATGACGTAAATATGTTCGCTTATGATCACGCAGAGTGTATCGGGACTGCAGAATCGTTGATCAAAGCTGAATCCAATATGAGTAAAGAACTGACGGGAGGCATCGGTGTCGCGTACCGGCAGGTTGATGAAGATCTTTGACGCCATGGAGTGATGAATGATCTGCCCGAAAACTAGATCATTGCCGGCGTATGCTCAGGATGAATGGTATCAGCGGAAACTTGTCGGGAGGACTGGCGGGATGCTGCCTTAAGGGCTGATTTTTCAAATGGGCATCCGTCCGATGCGTCCGATGCGCGGAAGGAGCAGGCTGGTCATTTCCGACCGATAAGCCATGGCAACGGCTTCGGCCTTTTCTGCGAAATCGGAACTGGCGGAGGCGTACTGTATGGCCCGGCTCGCATTGACCAGGAGTCCGCATTCTGTTGTCAGTGCCTTTTTGGAGATCTCTCCCAGGCTGCCCCCCTGGGCACCCACGCCGGGAACCAGCAGAAAATGACCAGGGATGATCTCACGGATACGGGTGAATGCATCAGCCCGGGTGGCACCGGCTACGAACATCAGATTGCCGGGGTGTCCCCAAGTTGCGACTTTCCTCAATACTTCTTCATAGAGCATGGGAGATCCTTCGCCCGCCATTCGCTGTAGTTCAAAGTCATCCGCCCCGCTGTTGGATGTCAGGCCAAGGACGATCCCCCATTTGCCTTCGAAGGCCAGGAAGGGCCTGACACTATCTGCACCCATGTATGGGGCGATGGTCACGGCATCGAAGGGAAGCATCTGAAGGAATGCCTTGGCATATTGTGTTGAGGTGTTGCCTATATCACCACGTTTGGCATCTGCGATGCGGAAATGTGAGGTCGGGAGGTAGTCTGCCGTACGTTCGAGCAGCTCCCATCCCTTGCGGCCCATCGCTTCGTAGAAAGCGGTGTTGATCTTATAGGCTACGCAATGGTCGCGGGTTGCATCGATGATGGCTTTATTGAAGGTGAATACACCATCCGGATCATTTTTCAGGGTATCCGGGAGCTTGTCGGGGTCGGTATCCAGTCCGACGCAGAGATATGAGCCCTTGGAATAGATTTGCGAGACAAGTTCCTGGCGATCCATGTTGTGTTGGATTATGGGACTGCAAGGTCAACATTTTCTGTCGAATCTCAAGCGTCGGGGCCCGGCCCGGAAATACCTTTGTAGTTGACCGAACGCTTTGCCTGTTTGTTTGTAATAAAATCACTATGCTTTCTTCCGTCGGCGAAAGAATACTTGAACGGGCTACTGCTTTTATCACCACATTCCATCAGGAGACGGAATCGGATGGTTTGTCGGACCGGCTTGCAACCGTTCGGGATGAGATCGATTCCACAGGCACGTATGTGCATACCGGGGCGGAGTTGCTTCATGGCGTTCGCATGGCCTGGCGCAACAGCAACCGGTGTATCGGAAGGCTGTACTGGAGGTCTTTGTCGGTGATGGACAGGCGCAATGTCACAGATCCGGCTGACGTAGCCGCGGCGCTGGAGGAACATCTGGTCTGGGCGACCAACGAAGGACGCATTCGTCCATGCATCAGTATATTTCCACCGCAGCGGCCCGACGGCGGAGACCCCGTCCGGATCTGGAACAAGCAACTGGTCCGGTATGCGGGATACGACCTGCCAACGGGCGGATGCGTGGGAGACCCCGCACAGACATCTTTCACGGCCCAATGTCAGTCGCTCGGATGGCGGGGAGAAGGTACGCGTTTCGATGTGCTGCCCTGGATCATATCGGGAGCTGACGGTGTCCCTTACCTCCATCCGGTACCACGAGGGCTGGTACTTGAAGTAGTGTTATCTCATCCGGAGCACGCTTGGTTTGAGGGTCTGGGACTTCGATGGTATGCGGTGCCTTTGATTTCGGACATGGTACTAGAGATCGGCGGCATTCTATACCCCGCCGCGCCGTTCAACGGATGGTATATGTCAACTGAGATCGGGGCACGGAATCTCGGCGATACAACCCGGTATGATCTGTTGCCGCTGATTGCGGAGAAGATGGGGCTTGATGTGAAGGCTCGCAGCGTATTGTGGCGCGACCGCGCGCTGGTGCTGCTCAATGAGGCAGTGCTATACTCTTTCAACCGTGATGGCGTTACGCTGACTGACCATCACGCAGCGTCGGACCAATTTTTGAAATTCATACGTAACGAGGAGCACGCGGGCAGAGAAGTGACCGCCGACTGGGCCTGGATCGTACCTCCCATCTCAGGTTCTGTCACGGGTGTGTTTCACCGGGCTTTTGACAATACCATACACACTCCCAACTTTTTCTACAATCACGATGCGTGGCTTCCGCGAACGGCGTCTAACGGATGTCCCTTTCATGTGGATAGTCTCCGGCAGAGCGAGTGAGTCTTCATGGCACGGCCTTCAGATGCTACCGGTCCTGCCTCCGTCAACAGGTATGCTCGTGCCGTTGATGTAGGCTGCGGCAGGCGATGCGAGAAATGCCGCGAGTGCCGCGATCTCCGCTACTTTCCCAAATCTACCAGTAGGAACTTCTGCGCTCATACGTTTACGGATGACATCTTCTGATGTAGCGCTGTCGGTTGCGATGGATCGGATAAGACTATCGAGGCGGCCGGTTTCGGGTATCCTGACCGAGGTAGATATCACGTTGATGATGCGTCCGTAACCCGCTTCTTTCATGCCGGGGAGTACGGCGGTGGCGAGCGTCTGGTTGTTGACGACATGCTGGGTGAATGCTGCGCTGAAATCTCCGGATTTCGCTGCCGTGATCGGTCCCGGGGCCGGACCTCCGGTGTTGTTGATGAGTATGTGCACGGGGCCCTGGCTCAGGACGGAGTTGATGGCGTTACCCACTTCCGTCGGATCGGAGAAGTCCGCCACGCAAAACGAGTGGCTTTGTCCATCCTGACGGGGGAGTTCGCGGGCACAGGCTTCGAGACGCGTACCGTCTCTTGCCATGAGGATGCAATCGGCGCCCAACAGCGCCAGTTCGCGGGCGCTGCCCAGGCCGATGCCCTGGGTGCTACCGCAGATCACGGCCCTTCGGCCGTTTAGAGAGAGGTCCATGGGGGAAGTGTTTAGGTTACAGTACGACGGAGATCACTGGTCGGCGATATCTTCGCGGATCCGGTCGGAGACTTCTACCAATACTTTGTCGATCCGGTGGCCGTCCATGTCCACGATCTCGATCCTGAACTCCTTCCAGGTGAGGTGATCCCCGGTGGTGGGGATCCTTTCCAGGAGGTGGAGGATGAATCCGGCGAGTGTGTCGAAATCCTGTTCGCCTTCGTTCATCCATTCGGTGCGTTCGAATTTGGATAAGAAGTCATAGAACGGGATCTGAGCGTCCACCAGGTAGCTTCCATCTTCTCTTTCCCTGATTTCGTAGTCCTGGGCGTCCAGCTGTGGCATTTCCCCAACGATCGCTTCGAGTATATCGTTGAGGGTGATGAGTCCGAGCAGGGTACCATATTCGTCGACTACAAAGCAGGTGTGGATCTTGGTCTGCTTGAAGCGCTCCAGCAGCTGGTAGGGCGTATTGTTTTCCGGCACGAAGAGCGCGGGTTTCATACATTCCCCGAAGGGTTTGTCGTCCGGGGTTACATACATATCCTTGATGGAGATGATTCCCCGGATGTGGTCGATCCCGCCTTCGCAGATGGGATAAACGGAGTGGGGTTCGCGCATGATCTTTTCCTTGATCGTATCCTCCGTGTCGTTTACTTCGAACCAGATGATATCGCTCCGGTGTGTCATGAGGGAGGTGATGTTGCGGTCGCCGAGGTGGAATACCCGTTCGATGATCTCCTGTTCGGTCTCCTCTATGGCGCCCTGTTCGGTGCCTTCGCTGATGATGGCCTTAATTTCCTCTTCCGTGACGTGGTTATCGGATCCCTTGATGTTCAGGAGTCGGAGCAAGAGGCCTGTTGTCTTGTTGAGGAGCCATACGAACGGCCAGGTGAGGGTGATGAACAGTCGCATTGGAGCGGCCACCCATTTGGCGATCGATTCGGGGGCGTTGAGGCCCAGGCGTTTCGGGAGCAGTTCTCCCAGGATGAGGGAGAGGAAGGTGAGCAGGACCACGACGATGGCGGTGGCTGTAGGTACAGCATACGGTTTGATGGCCGGAATCCCCTCCAGCAAGCCCACGACGTCATCAACGATCTTATCGCCGGAATAAATACCGGTGAGGATACCGATCAGGGTGATGCCGATCTGGACGGTGGACAGGAAGGTGTCCGGATGGCTGGCCAGTTTAAAGGCGGCTTTTGCGCGAATGTCTCCGCGGTTTGCCTGTCCTTCGAGACGTGCTTTTCGGGCCGATACGAGGGCGATCTCGGCCATCGAGTAGAATCCGTTGAGGAGGATCAGTCCGATGATGATGAGTATCTCGTTCATGGATAAAGTTTGGACGTGCCTGACCTTTTCTTGAAGTAGACAGCCCCCAGCCAGCCGCAGAGTGCCCCGAACAGGGCGCCGGCGATGACATCGGAAGGATAGTGTACGCCAACGTAAACCTGGGCGTATGCAACGCATGCCGCCCATGAGAATACCAACCACCAACCTCGTCCCAGGTGGTGAAGGGTCAGGTATATGAATGTCGCCAGTGTAAAGTGGTTGCTGGCGTGGGATGAGATGAAGCTGCCATTGGCGCCACAGTATCGGGCCAAAAAGCGGATATGTTGAGACATGATCACGTCTCGGCAGGGTCTGGGTCTTCCGAAATACTCTTTGATGATATGGCTGCTGATGTAATCGGACGTACTCACCAGCGCGAGGGCCGTGACGAACCACCAAAAGCCCTGACGGCCGAAATTGATCATCATGAACAGGCCCAGGAAGAGGTAGAAAGGGGCATGCACTAAGGATTCCCGCAGGATCAGCGAAGCCCCGTCGAGGATGGGATGTTGCAGTT
>JAJTFQ010000049.1 GCA_021299955.1 Chitinophagaceae bacterium | reverse complement strand
CCAACCCTTGGAGGGTTACCCAACCCTTGGAGGGTTACCCCACCCTTGGAGGGCTACCCGACCCTTGGAGGGTTACCCGACCCTTGGAGGGCTACCCGACCCTTGGAGGGCTACCCGACCCTTGGAGAACCGGCCTGACACAGGAATTGAGGGGAAGACCCGGGCATTGGCTATCTTTGCAGAATGACCCCGTCAGCCCCACGCAATATCAGAGAACTAACCATCGACCAGATCCGTAGTTTCCTGGAAAGCAATGGAGAACAAAAGTTCCGTACGCAGCAGATATGGGACTGGATTTGGAAACACCACGCACACAGTTTCGCCGAAATGTCCAACCTTTCAAAAGGACTCCGCGAAAAACTGGGCAGTAACTTCTCGCTCCCCGCCCTGACCATCGATGCCACCCAATACAGCGCAGACGGTACCATCAAATCAAGATTCGTGACACACGACGGACATAAGGTGGAAGGTGTCATGATACCCACGACGGAAAGACTCACCGCATGCGTTTCCTCACAAGTCGGATGCAGCCTGAACTGCAAGTTCTGCGCAACCGGATATATCCAGAAGGAACGAAACCTCCATTTCGATGAGATCTTCGACGAAGTGGTGCTCATCAACCGCCAGTGCGAAACCATCCATCAGAAAAAACTCACGAACATCGTCTTCATGGGCATGGGCGAACCGATGCTCAATTATAAAAATGTCATGAAGGCCATCGAAAGGATCACCTCACCCGAGGGACTTGGAATGAGTGCACGCCGGATCACGGTGTCGACCGCCGGCGTCGCCAAGATGATCCGACAGCTTGGCGACGATGGGGCACGCGTCAACCTGGCACTTTCACTGCACGCCGCCACCGACGCCAAACGGAATGAGATCATGTCCATCAACGAATCCAACAACCTGAAATCGCTGACGGACGCA
Organism: Chitinophagaceae bacterium; assembly: GCA_021299955.1. Lineage (GTDB taxonomy): Bacteria > Bacteroidota > Bacteroidia > Chitinophagales > Chitinophagaceae > Pollutibacter. Next base: position 19,675 of record JAJTFQ010000049.1, on the reverse strand, counting down.
ATCAACCACTATTATAAACAGACCGGCAACAAGATCACCCTTGAATACATCCTGTTCGACAAGTTCAATGACAGTCAGAAGGATGCGGATGATCTGATCAAGATCTATCGCCAGGTTCCGGCCGACCTCGTGAATATCATCGAATACAATCCGATCGACTTCGCCCGGTTCCGAAAACCGGACGAAATGACCACCCATAATTTCATGACTTACCTGGAGAAGAACAGGGTCAACGCCCGACTCCGAAAAAGCCGGGGAAAGGACATTGATGCCGCCTGTGGCCAGCTCGCCAACAAGGAGATCCCGGCACTCTGACGCCCAACCCAACTTCACCGAATCGCCCCCACAACATGAAAAAAGTCCACCCCTTCGAGAAATTCGCCACGCGCAAGAAAAACAGTGCGATCAAGGAGGAATTCCGCCAGGAAAAGAGAAAGATCAAAAAGGAAAGGGCAGAACGCATCGAACTGCAGAAACAGGCCAGACGTGCCGCCGGAGCCGCCGGACAGGCCAATGGCCCCCAGCAGATGGGTAAAAAAACCTCCCCTGCGAAGCCCGCGATCGTCAAGAAGATCAACGAACAGATGCCCCTTAACAAGTACATCGCCCACTGCGGCGTGTGCTCGCGCCGCGACGCCGTCGCCTTCATCAAGGACGGCAAAGTAAAAGTGAACGACGTGGTCGTTCTCGAACCCGGCTTCAAACTCAACGATAATGACGAAGTGAAACTCTCCGGTAAAAAACTCTTCCCGGCCCGCAACCTCGTCTATATCCTCCTCAACAAACCTAAGGACTATATCACCACCTCCGAAGATACCCACGGACGTAAGACCGTGCTCGACCTGGTGAAAGGCGCCACCACCGAACGAATTTATCCGATCGGACGGCTGGATCGTAACACCACCGGCGTACTATTACTCACCAACGACGGAGAACTGACCCAGAAACTATCCCACCCCAGCTTTGAAGTCAGGAAAACCTATGAGGTCAGGCTCGATAAACCCCTGACCAAGGCGCATTTCGACCGCATCCTGGCAGGCATCACCCTCGAAGACGGACCCGTGCAGATCGATGCCCTCGCCTATGCCGATGCCGCAGACCGGGCCATCATCGGTATCGAACTGCATAGCGGCCGAAATCGCATCGTTCGCAGGATCTTCGAATCCCTGGGATATGATGTCAGAAACCTCGACCGGGTCGTATTCGGGAATCTCACCAAGAAAAACGTCGAACGCGGAAAATGGAGATTCCTGAAAGAAAAGGAGATACGACTCCTGAAATTCATGAACAGTTCCTTCACCCGCAAATCGAAAGTTGAAGACTGACCCGCACCATGCGATTGGAAATCATTGCCGAAACCGAAGACTATGTGGCCGTCAGCAAACCATCCGGCCTGCTGACCCTGCCCGACCGATTCGATAACCTCCAGGATTCTCTCCGGGGCCTTTTGATGCAGCAATATGGTGAGATCTTCACCGTGCACAGGCTCGACCGCGACACCAGCGGATTGCTCCTGTTTGCCAAACACGCCGAAGCACAGCGGCATTTCTCGATGCAGTTTGAAGAACGAGGTGTGGAAAAACAATACCTCGGCATCGTTGTCGGACGTATGTCGCAAACAGAAGGCACTTATGACCAACCCCTGGCCGAACATCCGACCATCAAGGGCAAGATGACCGTCGCCCGCAAAGGCAAACACGCCGTCACCCATTTCCAGGTGCTGGAGACCCTGGGAAAATATTCGCTGCTGTCCCTGCGGATCGAAACCGGCCGCACACACCAGATCCGCGTCCACCTTCAGAACGCCGGACACCCCATCGCCTGCGATCCACTCTACGGATCCGGGGAGCCCATCCTCCTGTCGGCCATCAAACGGAACTTCAAATTGTCGAAGGAAGATGAAACCGAAAGGCCCCTGCTGAACAGACTGGCCCTCCACGCCTGGAAACTGGGCATCACAGGTTCATCCGGAGAACACATAGCGCTCGAAGCACCTCTTCACAAAGATATGGAGGCCTGCCTGCGGCAACTGCGCAAATGGAGCCGCTGATCCACGACAAACGACTGGCCACTCATCTAAAAAAGCGCCTGTCAATCCACCACATGCTATAGATCACTTGTCAGGCTGCGGTGTGTATCTCAGATAGGGCTTGACCACCCGTAATCCCTTCGGGAAACGCCTGATGGCATCCTCGGTGGAAACCGCCGGTACCACGATCACATCCTCTCCATCCTTCCAGTCGGCCGGCGTCGCCACACTGTAACCCGCCGTAAGCTGCAGGGAATCGATCACCCGCAAGACCTCGTAAAAGTTACGCCCGGTGGATGCGGGATAGGTGATCATCAGCTTCACCTTCTTATCCGGACCAATGATGAACAGCGAACGCACCGTAAAGGTCTCCGATGCATTGGGATGGATCATGTCATACAACCCCGCCACCTTGCGATCCTCATCCGCAATGATGGGAAAATCCACCCGGCAACCCTGGGTTTCGTTGATGTCATTCACCCAGCCCAGATGCTTGTCCAGCGGATCCACACTCACCGCCAGTACCTTCACATTCCGCTTACGGAACTCCTCCTGCAAGGCCGCAGTGCGCCCCAGTTCCGTCGTGCACACCGGAGTGTAATCAGCAGGATGCGAAAAAAGAACGCCCCAGCCACTACCCAGGTATTCATGAAATCGGATCTCGCCTGATGTGGTCTGCGCCGTGAAATCCGGTGCAATGTCTCCCAGTCTTAATGACATATGACAAAATTTGTAGGTAAAGTTAGGAGAAAATATATTCCTACTAAAATAGTAGACTTTTATTTGTCTGAACTGCCCCGCATTGCTGGTGAGCTCACTCAGCCGAACACCGAGTAACCGGACCTTGCTCCCCGGGCGATAAAGTTGCCGGAACAGCTCCTTGGCAACAGGTATCAACTCGTCATCGAAACAGGTATAAGCGATGGCGCGTTGCCGGGAGGTCGTCTCGAAATCAGGATACCGCAGCTTCACCGCCACACATCCCGTCATCATATTCTCACGGCGCAACTGGGCCGCCGTCTTCTCGGTCATCCGGACCAATTCGCTCATCAGAAACTCCTCATCTGACACATTCTGTTCGAAGGTGTGCTCCGTGGATATGGATTTGGTTTCATGGTATCCGGCCACTTCGCCTTCATGGATGCCATGGGCCTTCCGGTGCAGATCTTTCCCATACTGACCTAGCCTGGACGAAAGCACTTCCGCCGGAAACGCTGCCAGTTCGGCGATCGTCCGGATGCCAAGTTCTTGCAGGCGCCCGAGCGTATGATCTCCCACACCCGGGATCCTGTCGACAGGCAGCGGCGCTAGAAAAGCCTGCTCCATCCCCGGTGGAACCTGGAGATAGCCGTTGGGCTTCGCTTCGTTGGTGGCCATCTTCGCCACCATTTTGTTGGTTGCGAGTCCAAAGGAAATCGGAAGACCCGTTTCCGCCGTGATGCGTCTGCGGAGATCGATCGTGAATGCCAGCGGATCGTGAAATCGGTCCATGCCCGTCAGATCGAGATAGAACTCATCGATGGATGCCTTCTCGAAGACCGGCGCAGATGCCGCGATGATGTCTGTCACCCAGCGGGAATAACGGCTGTACTGACCCCTGGACCCGGGCAGCACCAATGCCTGCGGACAACGGGTGAGGGCCTCCCGCATGGACATCGCGGAACGCACACCAAAAGCGCGGGCCTCGTAGCTGCAGGTCGTCACCACACCCCGCTCGCGACTCCCCCCGACGATCAGGGGCTGCCCCCGTAATCCGGGCTCGTTCAACAATTCGACCTCGACGAAAAATGCGTCAAGATCAAAATGGGCGATATGTCTTTGTGCTGGCATGAAATAGATGTCCGGTCTTTATCCCAAACAGAGGAGCGTCGATTTCGGTTACTCATAACCGTGAGCTTTCTCATGTACCGGCATCCTGAAATTACGAAGAAGAAAGGGATCTGATGGTCAGCTGAGATACACGTCAAGCAATCCGTCCGGGAGGTCAAGCACCACCTTTAATGCTTCATGGTCGATCTCCACGAGGGTGGACTCGTTCAGGGGCAGGAGTACCTCCTTGCCTTCCACCTCCCCGCGCAGCAGGATCTGGTGTGGCTGCTCGATGACTTCCAGCACCTTGCAGAGGTCCTTGCCCTCCGTCTCTACCATGTAACCCAGCAGGGAGATCGGGGCATTGCGGGCCGTCAGCCGTCTGGCCTCGGAGGCCGGCAGCCAGACGCGTTTCTTCAACAGACCCCGCGCGCGTTCAGGCGTGTGGACGCCGTCTAATCGGAGGAAGGTCTCTGACGTATTGCGCGCGCGTAGTTCCGCCGGAAAATATGGCAATAGCTCCTCTCTGGAAGTTTCGACGAAAAAGACGGATACCCCGGGGAAATCCGTTCGCCCCCCCAGGGCATGCCGGAGGATAAGCGTCCCATCCAGCCCATGTGTGGCCACCAGCGTACCGATGCAGATCTTGTCTTCCATGTTGAAATGAAAAAAGCCTCCGAAGAGGCTTTTTTACTAAATGTGTTTGAATGATCACTCTTCGGTTCTCGGAGCGGCATCACCCTGTGGACGGCGGTCACCGGCACGGGGAGGTGCGGGACGACGACCACGACGGCGATTCCTGGCGGCTTCCTCCTGACGCTGGCGGATCTTGGCCTCATGCTCCTGATGCCATACCTGGAACTTCTCCATGGCCTTGGCCTCGTCGAACAGACCGAGAGACACACCACGCAGCAGGTGCTTCAGGTACAGTACGCCTTTGTAAGAAAGGATCTTGCGAACGGTATCCGTCGGCTGGGCGCCCTTGTGCAACCACTCGAGCGACTTCTGACGGTCGATCTGGATGGTGCTGGGTACGGTCAGCGGATTGTAGGTACCGATCTTCTGGATGAACTTGCCATCCCTGGGTGCACGGGCGTCAGCTACTACAATGAAGTAGAAGGGTCTTTTTTTACTCCCGTGGCGTTGTAAACGGATCTTTACAGCCATAAAAAATGGAAATTTTTCTTGGGTGGTGAATGATAGGGTTTCAGTAATCGGACTGCAAAATTAATTTTTTCCGAGCAATTGGCAAAACAAAACCGGAAATTTTGATGCTGGCCCGGACATCATCAGCGGCGTCCCATGCCCATGCGGGCACCCGCCGGCATCTTTTGCATCATTTTCATCATGTCGCGCATCTGCTCGAACTGCTTCATGAACTGGTTGACCTCCGCGATATCTTTACCGCAGCCTTTGGAGATCCGCTTCTTGCGGCTCATATCGATCAAATCCGGGTTGGCCCGCTCTTCCGGGGTCATGGAACGAATGATCGCTTCCACCCCCTTGAAAGCATCGTCGCTGATGTCCACCTCCTTCATGGCCTTGCCGACACCCGGGATCATCGACATCAGATCCTTCAGGCTGCCCATCTTCTTGATCTGCTGGAGCTGGTCGAGGAAGTCCTGGAAGTCGAACTGGTTCTTACGGATCTTCTTTTCCAGCTTCCTGGCCTGCTCTTCGTCGAACTGGGCCTGTGCCTTTTCAACGAGCGACGTGATATCACCCATGCCCAGGATCCGCTGCGCCATCCTGTCGGGATAGAATACATCGAGCGTATCCATCTTCTCCCCGCTGCTGACGAACTTCACAGGCTCGTTAACGGTGTATCGGATCGATAGTGCCGCACCACCGCGGGTATCGCCATCGAGTTTGGTGAGCACCACCCCGCTGAACTGCAGGCGTTCATGGAAGGCCTTGGCCGTATTGACCGCATCCTGACCCGTCATCGAATCGACCACGAACAGGATCTCCTGCGGCTGAACCGCCGCCTTGATGTTGGCAACTTCGGTCATCATCGCCTCATCCACCGCCAGACGGCCCGCGGTATCGATGATCACGACGTTCTTGTTATGGCTGCGCGCATGGGCGATGGCCTTACGGGCGATATCCACTGCGTCCTTGTTTTCAGGTTCACTGAACACATCCACGCCGATTTGCGAACCGAGCACCTTCAACTGGTCGATGGCCGCCGGCCGGTAGATATCAGCCGCCACCAGCATGGGCGACTTGCCTTTGCGCGTTTTCAGATAGTTGGCCAGTTTACCGCTGAAGGTCGTCTTACCCGATCCCTGCAGACCGGCCACCAGGATCACTGCCGGATTACCCTGCAGTGAGAGCTCGCTCTGTGTGCCACCCATCAACTCCGCCAGCTCATCCTGAACGATCTTGACCATCAGCTGACTTGGGCTGATGGCATTGATCACCTTCTGGCCGACAGCCTTTTCACGGACACGGTCCGTGAACTCCTTCGCGATCTTATAATTGACGTCCGCGTCGATCAGCGCTTTGCGGATCTCCTTGACCGTATTGGCGACATTCAGATCGGTGACCCGGCTCTCGCCGCGGATCAGTTTAAAGGCCGACTCCAGCCGTTCACTCAGACTCTCGAACATGGGATGGGTTTTAGCAATAAAAAAACTGAACAAGATGATGTTCAGTTTTCAGTATAAGCAAATTTACGAAATCGTGCGGAACCGCCCTCAGCCCATGTAACTTTTCAGCTGCGTACTGCGCGAAGTGCTCCGAAGCTTGGTGATCGCCTTGTCCTTGATCTGGCGAACCCGCTCCCGCGTGATGCCATAACGATCACCGATCTCCTCCAGACTCAGCGGATGATCCTCATCGATCCCGAAGAACAGCCTGATAACTTCCTGTTGACGCTGCGTCAGCTGGCGAAGCGAACGTTCGATCTCCTGCTTCATGGAATCATTGTGCACGAGCTGCTCATCCGTGGCTTCTGCGTTGGGGTTGTGCATCACATCCAGCAACGTGCCGTCCTCCCCGTCAGACAGGGGGGTATCCATGCTCACATGCCGGAAACCATTGCTCATGGAGGTCAGGATGTCGTCGGCATCCATCTCCAGATATTCCGAGATCTCTTCGATGGAAGGCTCCCGCTCATACTGCTGCTCCAGGGTCTGAACGGCTTTGTTCACTTTATTTGACAGACCCACTTTGTTGAGGGGCAGTCTGACGATCCGCGCCTGCTCTGCCAGCGATTGAATGATGCTCTGGCGGATCCACCACACGGCGTAGGATATGAACTTGAAACCCCTCGTCTCGTCGAAACGCTGGGCCGCTTTGATCAGACCAAGATTACCCTCGTTGATCAGATCCGGCAGCGAAAGCCCCTGATTCTGATACTGTTTGGCAACCGACACGACAAACCTGAGGTTGGCCTTGGTCAAGCGCTCCAGCGCCTGCTGGTCGCCCTTACGGATCTGCTTGGCGAGCTTTACCTCCTCCTCCGCACTGATCATCTCCACCCTGCCGATCTCCTGCAGGTACCTCTCCAGACTCTGTGATTCGCGGTTGGTGATCGACTTGCTGATCTTCAGCTGACGCATGCTCATAAGACGGTGACTTTGGGTTCGGTACTGTGGTCGGTCTGCTCGGACCTGTACCATAAAACGAACACCGCCCCTAGATATTGCAAGCCGGCTTTCGCCCGGCCGGAGACTTCCCCCCGGGTCACCTGGCCGGGCCAGCGACGATCGGCCGGTCTCAGGACATCATGATCTCACCCGAAAAAAGATATTTGCCAATACCGATATTTTTCTATTATTGCAAAGGCACGAAGACGATGCCACCCAAAACCTATAGCACCATCACCACAACAGGAAAAAAAGATGAGCAAGCAACTCTATACATTGGAATATCCCGTCAGATCATCTGCCATCATATTGTACGAATTCCTCTCCACGCCCGCCGGTCTCCAGGAATGGTTTGCCGAAAAAGTGGACGAGCGGGACGGACTGTTCAGCTTCACCTGGAACGGATCGACCGACCAGGCAGAATTGCTGGAGTCTGAAGAGGATCGGTACGTGCGCTTCAGATGGCTGCACGCCCCTCCGGGAGAATACTTCGAATTCCGCATTGAAAAATCGGAAGTGTCCAACCAGACCATCCTGGTGATCAAGGACTTTGCCGAAAAGAAGGAGATCCCTGACCAGAAAAGGCTGTGGGATTTTCAGGTGAACGACCTCTTCCACCGCATCGGCAGTTAGGCCATGTGAGGCGGCATCTGTCGTCATGCCGGGCCGATCAGGCAAACATCATCGAAGGATCTCTGCGATCTCCGCATACACGGACATCAGTTGTTGTTCCACCGTTTCCAGCGGACCGATGGGCACTTGCTTCGAAAGTTTGGTGAATAACCGAACCCTGTAAAGCTCCAGCCACTCGTCTTCCTCAATGATATCGACCGGCAGATAGTTGTCTTCTCCGAAATGATGCTCCCACTCCTCCGGAGCGATACAGGCATGAAAGCCCATCTCTCCGATCTTCAGTCGGCGTTGCAGGATCCTGTCGATGAAATACTCGCGGTAATTGCCTTTCAGATGCAGCGTGACACTGAAGAAATTACCCCACCAGAACATCGTTCGGATGGCCATGACATCGTGCGGCCGAAAATAGCGGGGAAAATCCAGCACCAGGTAGGGAAGCGCCCGGTAACTTTCTCCCCGGGAGATCTTGGCAGGTACTTCGAGCGCCGCCTCCAGCTCCCGGTGAAGAGGACGAAGCATTTCAGGTTGGGCAATGGAGAGACGACCGAAGAGCATGTTCACCTTCTCGATCACGGCATTCTTCAGCAACATCACAGAAGCGTCTGAAGCGAACGCCAATTCCTCTTCCGAAAGCTTTAAATTTGCCTCAGCCATAGGCCAAATATACCTAATAATAACTAGCCTGCCCGTTGATAAAAAAACTGGACAAACTCATCCTCAAAGCCTTCATCGGCCCCTTCATCGCCACCTTCTTCGTGACGCTGTTCGTGCTGGTGATGCAGTTCTTCTGGAAATACATCGATGACCTGGTGGGCAAGGGACTCGAATTAAGCGCCATCCTCGAACTCACAGGCTACGTTACCGCCACCGCCATCCCGCTGGCCCTCCCATTGGCGATCCTCCTCTCCTCGATCATGACCTTCGGCAACTTGGGCGAAAGTTTCGAACTGGTGGCGATACGCTCCGCAGGCATTCCGCTGCTCCGCTTCATGAAACCGCTGATCGTGGTCAGCCTCGGCGTCAGCCTCATCGCCTTCATCGTGTCCAACTGGGTCATTCCCGTCGCACAGCTCAAATTCACTACCATGCTGTACGACATCCGCGTGGCCAAGCCTGCTTTCGACCTCAAGGCAGGCATCTTCTACACCAAACTGCCCGGCTATGCCATCAAGATCGGTCACAAGGCAGATGATGGCAGCACCATCGAAGACGTGATCATCTACGAAAACGTATCATCCCTGCAGGATAACATCATCGTCGCCGAAAAAGGCGAGATGAAAATGAGTGAAGACAAGAAATTCCTGCAATTCGACCTCGAGAACGGATGGAGATACCAGGAACGCGGCGGTTACGCCACGGTCGAAACCGAATTCTACCGGATGGGCTTCAAGCACTATCGCAAAGTGTTCGATCTCAGCAGCTTCGAAGTGCTCAAGACGCCCGACAGCCTGTTCAAGGGCAACTACATGATGCTCAATGTCCGCCAGCTGCGGAAAACAGCGGATTCACTCGACCAGACCACGAGCGACAAGGTCGCGGAACGGGTGAACCGGGAAGTCAGCAGTTATTTTTTGACCGGCCGGTTCATCGACAGTGGATGGAAGGCCTCCTCCCCTGCCCCAAAGGTCGATCCGGCCATCAAACGTTACGAAGACTATCTGCCCGACAGCACCTACAACCTGGCCTGGCAGCGCGCGGTAGACCGCATGAACCTCATCAAGTCATCGCTGGATGTCATCGCCCCGGAAAACGACCTGCGGCGCCGCGAAATGCGCTACACGCTCATTGAATTCCACAAGAAATTTTCCCTCTCACTGGCCTGTTTCGTCCTCTTTATGATCGGTGCCCCCCTGGGATCCATCATCCGGAAGGGCGGCCTGGGCATGCCGCTGGTCATTGCCGTCGTCTTTTTCCTCGTCTTCCATGTTACAAATATGTTCGGAGAAAAACTATCCAAACAGGATGCGATGACCCCGATGGGCGGCATGTGGATGTCTACCCTCCTGCTCATGCCGATCGGCATCTGGCTCACCTGGAAGGCCATGAACGATGCTCAGCTCTTCAGCAACGAATTCTACCACCGGGGCTTCCGGCGACTGGCAGCGATGCTCCCGAAACGCCGGACAAAACCGGCCGCATGATGATTTGACCTAACTTCAAATAAAATACATCCCATGTCGGACAGAAGACGATTCCTCAAGCAAACCCTGCAGGGAAGCCTCGCCCTTACCGCCACCCAGCTCGCCGCAGGATGGATGCCCGCGCAGGCCGGACAGATCCAGCCACACCCGGCTGATCAGGCACCCCTTCCCTACGGATATGCCGCCCTGGAACCCGTGATCGATGCGCAGACGATGGAGTTACACTACTCCAAACATGCGGCCGCCTATGCAAAAAATCTTAAAGATGCCATGACCGCCGAAAAAGTCGCCCCAGGCACCTCCCTGGAACAACTCCTCGCCGGCATCTCCAAATACTCCGATAAAATGCGCAACAACGGCGGAGGTCATTATAATCATGAACTGTTCTGGAAATCCATGACCCCCTCCGGCGGACAACAACCCGGAGACAAACTTTCCACAGCACTCAACACGGCATTCGGTTCCTATGATAATTTTAAAAAGAAAATGACCGAAGCCGCCATGCCCCGTTTCGGCAGCGGATGGGCCTGGTTGTATCTGGATATCAAAAATACCCTGCAGATCGGCTCCACCCCGAACCAGGACAATCCCCTGATGGATATCTCCCCCATTAAGGGCACCCCCCTGCTGGGACTCGATGTCTGGGAACACGCCTATTATCTCAAATACCAGAACAGACGGGCCGAATATGTCGACAACTGGTTCCGGGTGGTGAACTGGGGATTCGTCGAACAACGACTGCTGGCAGCCGGTAAATAATCCCATCAACCATGGATCGGTCAGGCCTAAAATAGGCTCAGCCTCCAACGACACCTTCCGCTCATGGTCGGTCGGGTCGATGAAGGCTGATGATGACTTGCAATCGTAGGATGAATTTAATAAAAAGAAAATAAATAAAACAAGGACGGAGGTCCGTAACCGGCAGAATATGTCAATGTTGCATAATGTATCCTGCGGACTGCCGGCAGGTTCCCCGCCCATCATAAAATCAATGTCATGCAAACCTGGAAGTCTTATCATGAACAGCATCGCGACCGGTTCCTGGAAGAACTGCTGGCCCTGCTGAGGATCCCCTCCATCAGCGCACGCAGCGAAAACAAGGCAGATATGGTCGCCTGTGCGGAAGCCGTGCGCGACCGTCTGCTCGAAGCCGGTGCCGAACGCGCCGAACTCCACCAGACCCCCGGTCACCCCATCGTGTATGGTGAGCGCATCATCGATCCCGCCCTGCCAACGGTCCTCGTTTACGGCCACTACGACGTGCAGCCCCCCGATCCGCTGGAACTCTGGCACAGCGGTCCCTTCGACCCGGTCATCAAGGATGGTAAGATCTTCGCCCGAGGCGCCTGCGACGACAAAGGACAGTTCTACATGCACGTCAAGGCCCTGGAAACCATGATGCAAACAGACTCCCTCTGCACCAATATCAAATTTTGCATCGAAGGTGAAGAAGAGATCGGATCCCCTAACCTCGCGCATTTCGTAAAAGATCACAAGGACCTGCTGAAGGCGGATGTCGTACTGATCAGCGACACGGCCATGATCAGCATGGAAAATCCCTCGATCGACATCGGCGTCCGTGGACTGAGTTATATTGAAGTGGAAGTCACCGGTCCCAACCGCGACCTGCACAGCGGCGTTTACGGCGGCGCCGTTGCCAACCCCGCCACTATCCTGGCCAAAATGATCGCGTCCTGCCACGACGAAAACAACCACATCACCATCCCCGGATTTTATGACGACGTAGTAGAGGCTACGCCTGAGGAACGCCGGATGATGGCGGCTGCTCCATACGACGAGGAGGAATTCAAGAACGACCTGGGTATCGACGACGTCTGGGGCGAAAAAGACTATACCACCAACGAACGCACCGGCATCCGTCCGACCCTTGAGGTCAACGGCATCTGGGGTGGCTACACCGGAGAAGGCGCCAAGACCGTCCTGCCCTCCAAGGCGACGGCCAAGATCTCGGCACGTCTGGTCCCCAACCAGTCATCCAAAGTGATCACGGAGAAACTGCTGAATTATTTCCGAAGCATCGCCCCGGCGGGCGTAACCGTCAAGGCCGAAGAACACCACGGCGGCGAGCCCTACATGACGCCTGTTGATTCGATCGCCTATCAGGCAGCGGCAAAAGCCATCGAAGATACCTTCGGCAAAGCCCCGATACCTGTGCGCGGCGGCGGTAGCATCCCTATTTGTGCCCTCTTCGAACAGGAGCTGGGGATCAAGATCGTATTCATGGGCTTCGGACTGGACAGCGACAACCTGCACTCGCCCAACGAGAAATACGATATCTTCAACTTTCACAAAGGCATCGAAACGATCCCGCATTTCCATAAGCATTTCGCAGCCATGTGGAAACAGGGATCCTGACCAATATCTTCGGTTATACGTAACCGTGAGCCGGATGCGGGCTTTAGTACAGCCAATGCATCCGGCTCTGTATTTGTAGTTATATCATCTGGCACCCGGGGGACAATGCCGGCGAAGGAAATCCGTGCACAACTTCCGGAGATGGGCTGTAGTACCCTCTCCCTCTCGGATGCCATGCGCACGACCGGGATAAGCCATGAAACTGAACAGTCGCCCGTGGCGGACCAGCTCATTGATCAGTATCTCAGCATTTTGGTAGTGCACATTATCATCCGCCGTGCCATGGATGTACAACAGATTCCCGCGCAGATGGCGCGCATGCGTGACCGGTGATCCTTCGATGAAATCTGCGCGGTTTTCGGAAGGCAATCCCATGTAGCGTTCCTGGTAAATATTGTCGTAAGTGAGCTGATTGGCGACCGCCGCAATGGAGATGCCCGTCTTGTAAATGTCCGGATGCCTGAACATCAGGTTCAGGGTGGCAGAACCACCACCGCTCCAACCCCAGACCGCCACACGAGACGTATCCATGTAAGTACGTTTGAGGAGCTCCTTCGCAGCCATGGCCTGATCGCGGATATTGACGACCCCGATCTTCCGGTAGATCGATTTCCGCCAGGCACTGCCCTTGGGGGCCGGCGTGCCGCGGTTGTCCAGCGAAATATAAATATAACCATCCTTCGACATGTCTCCTTCATAGATCCGGTTACGGCCCGTGCCGAAACGATCGGTCACGGTCTGCGAGGCGGGCTCGGAATAGACATGGAAAACGACCGGATATTTTTTGGATGGATCAAATCCGGCAGGCTTTACCATCCACCCATCCAGCTCCACGCCATCGGCCGTTTTCACCCGGAAAAACTCCATCGGATCGGGTATCGATGCCAGTTTTGCGATCGCATCCGCCACGGGTCCCTTGCCGCCACCCAAGGGTCGGTGATCCGGCAGGCTGACCCATTCGCTCACCCCCGGAATGCGATGATTGGTAAATCTATGGATCGCCAGTGCGCCGCCGGGTGCGATTTCGTACTCATGGGTCCCCGGCTGACCTTCGGGGGTCAGTCGCTCCGCGGGCCCTCCACCATCGATCCGGATCCGGTAGAGATATCGGCGCGTGGCATCATCCGGCGAAGCCGAAAAATAAATAAATCCGCTGAGCTCGTCCACCCGGTCGAGGTCGATCAGGTCGTAGTCCCCGCGCGTGATCAGGCGCGGTGCCGATCCGTCCATCGGCACCCGCCAAAGATGCCGCCAGCCGTCTGTTTCACTGGCCCAGACAAAGGCGCGGCCACCCTCGAGCCAATCCCAGCCGCCATAGGCGTATCCTTCATCCCAGTTGGGCAGGATATCTACCCAGGCACTGTCACGCTCCGAGAACACAAGCTGCACGCCTCCGACTGTGGCATCACAGGCAAAGAGTTTGCTCTGCTGCTGTTTCCGGTCGAGTTGCTGGACAATGACCCGCCGGCCATCGGGTACCCATTCCATCCGCGGGAGATAGTGCTGACGGGGATCCCCGGGGATCTTCATCCATGACACCGGTCCGCCGGACACCGACACGACCCCGATGCGCACGGCAGAAGGCGGTTCCCCAACCTTGGGATATTCTACCGGGATCACACGGGAATAAATGGAATCGGTATTGTTCATCATCAGGAAATCGCGCGTGCCGGCGGCATTCACCTGCCAGAAAGCGATCCGCTGACCATCCGGACTCCAACGGAAACCATCACGACAGGCAAACTCCTCTTCATAGACCCAGTCGAAAGTGCCGTTGATCAGCCGGCGATGCCCGTCTTTCGTCAGCGCCTTCGGCACACCACCGGCCAGGTCCTCAACGTAGAGATTATAATTGCTCACGTAAGCGGCGCGTCGGCCGTCAGGGGATAGTTTGGCAAACATCAGCGACTGGGCAGATAAACCGCTACCCAGTTGCCGCCAGCGGCCCGTCTTCCGGTCGAAGACATGGTAGTCGCCCCGGGTTTCATACCTCCACACCCTGGCCGTATTGGTAAAAACCAATAGCCGCTGCATGTCCTGGCTGAAGCGAAAAGCCGCCGGCTCCATTCCGGCCTGCAGTTGATCGAGCTGTGACCTGGATACCAGCACCTCCTCCGCGCCCGACATCACGTTGATCTGAACGATGCCTTTTTCGGTGAATTCGACCCGGGCCTTGCCATCTGGCAGCCAGGGATCGGAAGAACCCGGCTGTCCAACCGTGATGCCGGTGATCAGGAGTGCATGAAGCGCAAGCAGGATCCGTATGAGACAATGCATGAGGATTTTTTTTGGGAAGTTACGGCATCGCATCGAAGCTTGCCCGGACTTGGGGCAGGAATGATTCGCTACCTTTGATATCTGAACGTTAGCATCCCATGGCCGCCTCCGAAAAACTTCGCATCGACAAATACCTCTGGTCCATCCGGCTGTTCAAGACACGCTCGGCCGCGGCGGACGCCTGCGATAAGGGCCGGGTGAAGTTGGAAGGCACTTCCGTCAAAGCCTCCCGCAATGTGCACGTTGGAGATACCTATGAAGTGCGGACCGATACACGGAAATGGGTGATCCGGGTGGAATCCCTGCTCGACCACCGGGTGCAATTTTCCGAGGCGGTGAAACACTACACAGACCTCACCCCGCCCGAAGAACAGGAAATGATCTCCTTCCAGGCCGCTGTATTCCACACAGGCAAGCGCCCCAGCAAGATCGGTCGTCCGACGAAAAAGGACCGCCGCGAACTGGACGATTTCATGGAATGATCCTCGGCAGGTCTGCTACCTGTCGAACGGGAGGTTATTGAACAAGGCGATCTGCCACTGTCCCCGGCTCCTGGTTTCCTGGATCTGCGACATCAACCCCACCTCCAGCCTGACATCCCGGTGCAGCTGATAACCCAGGGCACCATACACCCGGTTGCGGTCATACACCGCCTTGTCTGAGTGCAGGAATACCTCATTGTATAATGACAGATACCAGGCACCCTTTTCCATCTTCGGCTTGTTGAACGGGATGTTTGCCCCTAAAAAATACCGGAAGCGGACGCGGAATCGATCCGTCAAAAATCGCTCCTCCAATCTATAGCGATGTTGCAGAAAGACACGGCCGAATGACTGCCGGGTGATGAACTGCTGGAAGATCCGATGCTCCGATGTTACACTTTTCACGGAACTTCCCGGCGTATAAGGCGCATTGTGGATAAATGCATATCCAAGTAACAGATTGTTATTCCCTTCCGTTAGATTCCGGCCGATACCCGTACGCACCAGCAACTGCTCCAGGTCACCAACCAGGTTGTAATTGCGGTATTGCACTTCGTTCCACCAGTTCCACTTTCCTGCAAATCGTTGATTTCCAATATAAATCATCCAGTTCCCCAGATCCGTCGACTGGGCCCTGATCACGCCAAACGACATGAGAAGGCCCACAGATAGCAACAACCACTTCTTCATTCAACAAATTATAATGGAAAATAATTATTCCCAATTTATCGACTCCAGACCTCACTGATCGGATCTCCCTTCGAACTCTTACCTGAGTGATGCCAGTTGCGGCCTTCCACCTTGCCATCGAAGCTCAGGCTCATGCCGACCCGGCTGCTGTCGCGTGAGAAAAATTCGATGTATTCCGTGTACTTCCCGTTTTCGAAGGTATAGGTGCCTCCACCGGTCCCGAAGAATTCGCCCGTGGCGGTATTGATCGCCGCCCACTGGAATCGTTTTCCGGAGAGGAGCTTGATGGTCTTCCGGGCAGCGGGTTTGATCTCGACCATTTTGCCCCCCTGGTCGCGCCCCGTGATGCGCCAGTTGCCGGCCAGGGGACCGGAACCATCATCTGTACGTTCCCATGCCGCCGATTTGCCGCCCAGGGCCACGGTCAGCTTTCCTCTTTTGATCGACCATTCTGTCTTATAAGCACTGCCAACTTTCTGACGTTCGCTGGTATTGTATTCCAGTGTGCCGGTCATTGATCCGGCTTCTACGGTGCAGGTGCCACCTTCCGTGTGGATGAACTTTTTTCCGGCGATGTCAAAACTGCTCAGGCTGTAATAATCATCGATGATCACCAGGGTATGGGTAATATTCCCTTCCTGCCGCACCCAGGCACCGGTGGGTTGATCACGCAGAGTATTCATGGCCATAAGCCCCAGAACGGACAGTAAAAGCATCAGATTTTTCATATGTGCAAGTGTTTAATATGTTTGACCCCGACTGCTGTCGAGATAAGATCAGAACAACTCCACCCACCAGGCTTTCGACCACTCGCCACCGGGCTCCAGGCAGACGATCCCCGGCTTCCGGGTGAGTTCGCCATCGTGCGACACGGTGTCTGCATGCCCCTGCCAGGGTTCGATGCACACGAAAGGAGCACCCGGTGCGGCCCAGAGGCCCAGATGCGGCCAGCCTTCGATCCCAAAGCGCAGACCGTGCGGATCCCGGTCGCTTTGGATTGTTATGTGATCCGATTGGAGGTCCTTCAAAACGATGGCATCCCGGGCGAAGGTTTCGGTCGTCAGCAGGATCTGCTGTTCATTATTCAGAAAGGGTACGGCCTCATCCCGGATCAACCCGCCGGACAGTGTCCACCTGCCCGTCGTTTCGGGCCGATTGAAGGTCAATCTGTAATCTTCGTATGACGATCCTTCCCGCAAAGGGACCCGGAAAGCAGGATGCGCGCCCAATGAGAAATACAATGGTCGATCATCAGGGTTGAAGACCGAATAGGTCACCGTCAACCGTGGATTCGTCGTCCTCCAGCGTGAACAGCGCTTCCGCCTCGCTGATGGTTTCTGCCCGAAAAACTTTCTCCCGGGCGAAACCATGCCGCGGCAGCGTGTAGGTCGTACCGCGATATTGATAGTGATCGTCGCGCAGGGTGCCCACGATCGGAAAAAGTACCGGCGAAAATTTCCCCCACCAGGCAGGATCGCCGGACCAGAGATATTCGAGACCGGTGGCCGCCGAGCTCAGTTGACAGAGTTCCGCCCCCAGCGGATGGATGGATGCCCTGATGCCTTCATGCCTTAAGCGGATCATATACTAAAATTAGGAAAGAAAGGGATGCGGGAAGAAGATTCGCCGATCCATTGAGGACAGTTTGCTGATGGAAATCATCCCCTCCGATGAAATCGGTCAGAGACCCCGACAATCGACCCGGCTACTTTTGAATGCGCCCTGAACGGCGATCAAACCCAGTTTCTCATGCCCCAAGCGGATATCACCAAACCGATCGACCTGACGGGTCACTCGGAAGGCACCGGTCCCAATCGGCACCGACAGCCCGTGTTCATGGATTTCATGCCGCCCTGCAACAGCGCCTGTCCGGCGGGGGAAAATATCCAGGCCTGGATGGCGCACGCCCAGGCCGGCGATTACTACCAGGCCTTCCAGCAGATCATGATCGACAATCCATTTCCGGGAATCATGGGGCGTATATGTGTAAAGCCCTGTGAGAACGGCTGCAACCGGAATCACATCGATGATACCGTCAATATCCATGCGGTGGAACGCTATATCGGCGACCTGGCCGTGGAGGAAAACTGGCAGCCGCAATGGGAGGCGAAACCAACCGGAAAGCGGATCATGGTGGTGGGTGCCGGTCCCGGCGGACTCTCTGCCGCATACCATCTCGCAAGGATGGGTCATGCCGTCGAGATCTTTGAAGCATCCGATGCACCCGGCGGACTCATGCGCCACGGCATCCCGGAATACCGCCTCCCCCGACGCATCCTGGAAGGGGAGATCGGCAGGATCCGGGCGATGGGTATCGTGATCCATCTGAACTACCCCGTCACCGACCTGATGGCTGAAAAGGTGAAGGGTGGCTTCAGTGCGGTCTATCTGTCCAGCGGCGCACAACTCATCCGCAGGGAAGCCATCGACGATGATGAAGCCCGCATCCACATCCAGGATGCCTTCTCCTTGGGGTGGCAAACTGGCCATGTACATCGCACGGATCGTTAAACGCCTCGGGGTGGAAGCAACCGTCCTCTTTCCCGGCGACCGGAAATTGATGCCCGCCTACGACTATGAAGCAGATGAGGCGTTATCTGAAGGCGTCGAGATCCAGTTCTTGCGCAGGATCCACAGCATCCGGCAAAATGTGTTCACCCTCGAGCAGATGAAGGTCGAGAAGAACAAAGCCGTTGGCACCGGATCCTGGGACAGCATCAAAGCGGACGCCCTGATCCTTGCACTGACACAGGAATCAGATACCGGTTACCTGCAGGAACTGAAAGATATTGTGTTGAAGGAAGACGGAACGGTGGTGATCGATGCCGACCGAATGACGGGTCATGCGGGGGTGTTTGCCGGTGGTGACATGCTGCCCGGAGAAACCCGAAGTGCGACCATCGCGATCGGACATGGTAAAAAAGCTGCACGATACATAAACGCCTGGCTGGTCGGTGAAAATTACGCGAAGCCCGGAAAGCCCGCCACCGCCGGCTTTCGCAAACTCCACATGTGGTACAAAACAGAAGCCCCTCTGCAGGAGCAGAACCGGCTGGTCCCCTGGGTAGCCGTACGATCCTTCGATGAGGTCGTCAAGGGCCTGACGGAATCGGAAGCCCGGTACGAAGCGAAGCGATGCCTGAGTTGCGGCAACTGCTTCGAATGCGACGGATGCTTTGGTGCCTGCCCCGAAGATGCCATCATCAAACTCGGTCGCGGAAAGGGCTACCGCTTCGACCTCGATCAATGCACCGGCTGTGCAGTCTGCTACGAGCAATGCCCATGCCATGCCATTGAAATGATTCCTGAACCCGACAAAGCCATCGCAGATGCCCACGGATAAGCTCATCGCCACCATGGATGGAAACGAGGCCACCGCCTACATCGCCTATCGCGTCAACGAAGTCTGTGCGATATATCCCATCACACCGTCCTCCACGATGGCCGAACTGGCCGATGAGTGGAGCTCCAAAGGGCTCCGGAATATCTGGGGGAATATCCCCGATGTGATCGAGATGCAGAGCGAAGGCGGCGCCGCGGGTACTGTCCATGGTGCCCTGCAGACAGGATCACTCACTACCACCTTCACGGCTTCGCAGGGGCTGATGCTGATGCTCCCGAATATGTACAAGATCGCGGGGGAAC